>JBAVQA010000221.1:0-26920 GCA_049693595.1 Candidatus Acidiferrales bacterium
GGCTCATCCGCCAGAAGAATCGAAGGCGTATTGACGAGAGCGCGCGCGATAGCCACACGTTGCCGCTGGCCTCCTGAGAGCTCGTTGGGCTTATGCATCATGCGATCCGCGAGGTCCACTTGACTCAAGGCCTTTTTAGCGCGGCCCAGGCGTTCTTCGGAAGGCGTGCCGTTGTAAATCAGGGGCAGCTCGACGTTGTGCAGCGCAGTAGCGCGCGCCAACAGATTAAAAGTCTGGAAGACGAATCCAATCTCTTTGTTGCGTATGTAGGCCAGCTCATCATCATCGAGTTGACTGACGAGCCGACCCGCCAGCCAATAACTCCCCTTGGTGGGCGTGTCCAGGCAGCCGATCAAATTCATGAGCGTGGATTTCCCCGAACCTGATGGGCCCATGATGGCCACGTACTCGCCTTTGTGGATCTCGATGCTCACGCCGCGCAGCGCATGCAATTGCTCCGCGCCCATTTCGTACGTCTTCCAAAGATCTTCGGTTTGAATAACGACGCCGGTATCAACCAGATCCTTGCGGTAACTCTGCGGAGCGATGATTTCTTCAACGGCCATGCGCAATGTGCTCCTGGATTCAGCTCAACTAGGTCGATAACTCTTCGCGTTTGGGCGCCGAGTTATCCACCTTCACCGCAGCGCCGGGCCGCAGTGTGCGAAGCGCCTTGTAGCTTCCAATCACAATTTCGTCCCCATCTTTCAGCCCGCTGGTAACCTCAATATCGGTTACGCCCGCGATTCCTGTCTGCACCGGAACGAACTCTGCCTTCTTCTCGTGGATGACAAAAACCCCCTGAATGTCGGTCTTCTTGGAATCACCATTCGCCCCCGTCGACGGCTTGGAAGCCGCGAGAGTGACGTCGCTCCCCTTCTTGCCCGGCTTCGCTTGTTCGAGTTCCTTTTCGGTCCGCACGGCCAGCGCCTGAATCGGAATGGTCAGTGCATTCTTTTTCTCCGCAGTTTGAATTTTGGCGGTGGCAGAAAGGCCTGGCCGGAGCGCCTCTGGTGGATTATCCACAGTGACCACGACTTTGAAATCGCGCGCTTCCTGGGTATTCGCAGTCGTTTGCGTGGTAGCCGCCTGTCCAGACGAACGCAGAATGGCTAGCTCGCCCACTTGAGTTACGTGCCCTTTGAACGTCTTTCCGGGGAGCGCATCAATCGTCACTTCGGCAGGCTGATTCTCTCGCACGTTGGTGATGTCGGTTTCGTCGACTTTCACCTCCGCGGTGACAACGCTCATGTCGGAAATAGTCATCAGGTTGCTGCCTTCTGCGTTCTGAATTCCGGGGACAACGTTTTCGCCAACGCGCACGGCGATGTAACTAACAATCCCGTCGATGGGCGCAGTATAGGTCGTCTTACGAAGGATGTCCTTTGTGTGCTTCAGCACCGCCTGGTTCTGATTCATGTTGTCGCGCGACTGATCTCGCGCCGCTCGAGCTTGTTCGACCTGTGCTTTGGAAGCGTTGAGTGCAGCCACAGCGCTGTCGTAAGTCGCTTTGTTTGCGTCAAATTCCTGCTTGGCTATGAGCTGATCTTTGTACAGCTCTTGCGTGCGCTGCCAGTCGAATTTGGCTTTCTCCAGGTCAGCCTGGCGCTGGGCGAGCGTCGCCACAGCCGAGTCGTAACTTGCTGCGGCCACACGCATCCCCGCTTCGGTGGAGCTGATGCTGGCTTCCTGGGCCTGAACGTCCGCGGCCGGCTGGATGTTTTCCAAGTGCAGAAGAATGTCGCCCTTCTTCACGTGGTCGCCCTCTTTAACGACAATATCGGTAATCTTCCCGATGCCTTCGCCGAGGACGTTTGTATAGTTCTTTGGTCTGACTTCACCGGATGCAGTCACGACCGAAGTCAGGTCCTGCTTGACGACCTTGCCGGTCTGCACCTGCACGACACCCTTGTTCGCCTGATAGACGCTGTACCACGCGATACCACCAAGGACAACTACAGCACCCACACCGATTGACACCTTTTGCCAGGTTTTCATTGCATCAACCTTTATGTCCCCGCATCACGGAATGGACTCTCCACCACACTATTCCATACGTCCGAAGGGGCCGGAATGTTTCCGGATTAGACGAAGATAAAGAGATAAAGACAGTTAGCTAGATCAATCTTCGGACTCTTCCAATACCGCTTTCTGGTTTCAAGGACTTCTGCCTGTTTCCATTCGATGGCCAATTTGGCCTGACTTTCATTAATTTGGCCGCAGGCTCAACCAATCGCGTATCTATCCATAAGACTACCATTCTAGATGTTTTTAGCACGGGAAAAAACAATAACCGGCCTTGCGGCTGACTTGCGGCCACCGCTGGCGAATCCATTCCCTAGGACCCCGGTCTTTTAGGCTTCTGGACCTCTCTCCAGCCATGGAAACCCCCGAAAACCCCAGGCAACCCGGCTCCGCCCAGCGTGCTCATATCCCATACGGGGTGAACCGCATTGACCTGTACCTACGGACAGGTTAGAATTTCTAACCAATCAAAGGGGAAATGGTTTTTTATGGGCCGATACGTCAGAGTGTATCTGTTGGCGACTTTAGCTGTCGGTTTAGGAGTAGCGCCGCTGGCCTTCGGGCAGGGCGAATCTCAAGGGCAGCAACAGGCCCAGCCTGACCAAAATTCACCCAAAAACTCTGGAAAGCAAAAAGCTAAGAGCGATAAAGAACTTCGAAAGGAGCTAGATTCCCAATACAGGAAATGGCTCGACGAGGATGTCGTCTACATCATATCCCCGGAAGAGCGCAGTGCATTCCTTCACCTTGCTACCAACGAAGAGCGAGAGCAGTTCATCGAGCAATTTTGGCAACGTCGCAATCCCGACCCTGATTCGGCCGACAACACATTTAAAGAGGAACACTATCGTCGAATTGCGTATGCCAACGAACACTATTCCTCTGGCATACCGGGTTGGAAAGCCGACCGAGGACGCATTTACATTATGTGGGGTGCGCCTGATGAAATTGATTCGCATCCGGCGGGCGGCAGTTACGAGCGTCCCGCTGCGGAAGGCGGAGGAGAAACTTCCACGTTCCCGTTTGAAGACTGGCGTTATCGCTATCTTGAAGGCATCGGCGAAAACGTCGAGCTAGAGTTTGTGGACCCGACATCGAGCGGCGAATACCGCCTTACCACCGACCCCAGCGAGAAGGACGCTCTGCTTTACGTTCCAGGCGCCGGCCTCACACAATTGGAATCTACGGGATTGGCAAGCAAGACCAGCCGGTTCAACAACACGGACGGTACGCACGATGCAGCGCCTCTCGGAGTTACACCAGAAACCATGAACGAATTCACCCGGCTGGAGCTTTACGCCAAGATCCAACAGGCGCCTCCCGTGAAGTTCAAAGATCTGGAGGCCGTGGTCACCTCGCGGCTCGTGCGTGATCAGGTGAAGTTCGATTACCGCTTTTATTTCCTGCGCATCACATCTGAGACGGTTCTGGTTCCTATTACCGTGCAGATACCCACGCGGCAGTTAAGTTTTCAAGAAAAACAGGGAGTGGACTCCGCCACTGTGAATCTGTTCGGACGCATCAGCACGCTGAGCGGCCGAATTGTGCAGACCTTTGAGGACACGGTGAAGCGCGATGTTCCAGCAGCCTTACTGCAACAGACCCAGTCCGTCCCTTCGATTTATCAGAAGGCCGTACCGTTGAGCCCCGGCCTCTATCGCCTCGATATCGTGCTGAAGGACGTAAATAACGGAAATGTAGGCGTGATAAATACTCGGCTTGCCGTTCCGCGATTTGAAGACGACCATTTGTCTTCGAGTTCTCTGATTCTTGCCGATCAGATTTCGCCCGTTTCAGCGAAAGATATCGGACTCGGCCAGTTCGTCTTGGGCGATGTGAAGGTTCGCCCGAAGCTTGACGCCGCGTTCGGAGCTGCGGACGGAATGGGCGTCTTCCTGCAGATCTACAACCTGAAAGTGGACGACAAAACTCACAAATCAGACGCCTCTGTGCAGTACCGCGTCATGAAAGATAAGGCTACTGAGCCGGTACTGAAATTTGATATCGCGAAGGATAAATTGCCCGAGCATGGCGAAGAATTGACCTTGGAAAACATCATTACGCTGGGGTCCTTGGCGCCCGGAGCGTACAAGCTGGAAGTAGCTGTTACCGACAATCTCACCAAGCAGACAATTACGCCGGCGATAGATTTTACGGTGAAAGCACCGTCGGCGCCGACGACTGCACAGAGGAGGTGATGTGGGGAGCTTGCGAGTGATTCGCTCATCCATTTTCGGTATGCTTCTGTGCCTCCTCCCGCTGGGGGCCGTCGCCGCGCCGAATTCCGGCAAGATTTCGGGCGTGGTACTGGACTCTACCGGGACGCCTCAGTTGGGCGCCACTATCTTTGTTAGCTCGGATCAACTGCTCGGCGGCTCGGCTATCGAGTTGCTTACTAACGACCGCGGTCGATTTTCCAGCGCATTGCTGCCTTCCGGCACCTACTCGATAAAAGTGACTCTGGCTGGGTTTCTCCCTGTCATGGAAGAGCATGTCCTGGTGAATGATGAGCGCACCACTCTGCTCGAAATTGTTCTTGGCTCGGTATTTTCCTCACTCGAAAAATTACAGCGCCAGCCTGATCAGCCAATCGCTTCGGACGAGTGGACTTGGGTGCTTCGAAGCGCCGCTGCCACGCGGCCGGTCCTTCGATGGCAAGACGATGGTGAAATATTCGGTATTCCGCCAGGCCAATTCGAAACAGCGCAAAATCAAGCCGGACGCGTGCGCCTTGAACTGACTTCGGGTTCAGATCATCCGGGTTCGGTTTCAAATCCGTCCGATTCGCCGGGCACCGCT
Source organism: Candidatus Acidiferrales bacterium (assembly GCA_049693595.1). GTDB lineage: Bacteria > Acidobacteriota > Terriglobia > Acidiferrales > UBA7541 > Palsa-295. The sequence goes on from JBAVQA010000221.1 coordinate 4,825, forward strand.
CTTGTATATGATCTCTCTCTCGGCGGTCATGAACAGCTCTTAGTTGCCAGCCAGTTCAGCTACGAGAATGGGGCTTACTCCGGTGGCTTGGCTACACAATGGATACCCTCAGGCGAACAGGGTGTAGGGCCAGTAACCACTCTCCTGATTCGCGAATCGCGATTAGGCCCCGACGGGCCTACATTCCGCGGACTGCGGATGTCGTTTGACAATTCGTTCACCATCGGAGATCGAATCAGCCTTCGCTACGGTTCGGATTTTGTGATGGCGGGTCTCGACGGCACGACAGCAGCCGTTCGGCCGCGCGCTGAAATAGCCATGCAGCTAACTCCGACATGGCAGGCCTCCATTCTCGCCGCCGCCAATGGATGGCAGGATCCCGCCGGGGATCAAAGCACGCTGCAATCTGCCCTAAATACACTCGATCAATTTCCGACAGTTCTGATGCGTGACGGACATACCGTTCTTGAAAATGGCTTGCACGAAGAATTGGCTGTTGAACATGCGTTCAACAAGAATGCCAGTCTCACAGTGGCTGTGTTCAACGACCGTTCGACGCACACGGCGGTATTCGGGCACGGGTCCGTTACCGGGCCGGATTATTTACAGGATTTCGTCTCGAATGTCTTCGCCTATGACGCCGGTGATTCTGGTTCGCTAGGGACGCGTGTGGCTTATCACCAAAAGTTTACGGACAACGTTTCTGCGACGATTGTCTACGAATATGCCGGAGCATTGTCCCCGACTGAGGAGCCCTCGCAAGCGGCCTTGAGAAACCAGTTGGCGGTGCGCTATCGTCAGAGCGCGGGTGGACGCCTCACCGCAAGGGTCCCCCGTATTGGAACGAAGCTTACGGCTGGCTACAAATGGATCAATGGTCCGGTTGTATCCGCAATCGATCCTTACGGCGAATCTCTCTATCACCTCGATCCCTATTTGAGCCTTGGGATTCACCAGCCCCTCCCTAGGTTTATCCCAGGTCACGCGGAATTCCTGGCTGATTGCGGCAACCTCTTTGCCCAAGGGTACGTTCCCTTGGCTACCCCTGACGGTCGAGTTGTGCTGATCCCGACCTACCGATATCTCCGCGGTGGGCTTAGCTTTCAATTCTAGCTAGTGGTAAACTACCGGAAACGGGAAGATACCTCCCACAAATAGGATTGCTATAGTTTCTTCGGCCGGAAGCTCTCGTAACTTCATAGAAATAAATGGCATATGATTAATAGAATCTGCAATTTACTGGAAGCTGACGTGCTTGCATTAAATCAGGCTCTAGGCTGAGGTTATGGGTGTGGCTGGATGAACGATAGTCTCCGAATGCGGCTCGGCGCAGTCCTCCTGGCACTCTTGACTCTTTCGGCAGTGGTGTTTGCCGTTCTGAACTTCCAGCAGCGCTCACGGTTTGTTCTTCCAGATGATGGCGTCACCTGGATGGATACGTCCCAAGGAGTCATTGCGTGGCACGTTGTCGCCGACTCGCCTGCGGCGAGGGCTGGCATCAAGGTGAACGACACCGTTGAGTCGGTCCGGGGCGTCACCATTCATCGCGCGACTGACGTTACTCGAGTCTTGTTTCATGTAGGACCATGGGCTGAAGTGCACTACCAGATGCACCGCGGAGGAGCGGCCTTTGAGACCCGCCTGGTCACTGCGCCGCAGGACAATTCGTCCTCGATCGAGAATTACCTCCGCATAACCGCGCTTCTATATCTCTTCATCGGGCTGTTCATATTCGTCCGTCGTTGGAACGCGCCGCGCGCGATTCATTTTTACGTTTTCTGCTTGGCTTCCTTCGTTCTTTACAGTTTCCATTACACCGGAAAACTGAATTCTTTCGACCAAACGATTTACTGGGCAAACGTGGTCGCGCTGCTCCTACAGCCGGCTTTGCTCGTTCACTTTGCGCTGGTTTTTCCGGAGCGCCGTGGAACTCTATGGCCGAAGCTGGCCGCCACCTATGCTCTGCCGGCCTTGCTTTTAACCCTGCATATTTTCATCGCTAGCGGGACGTTGAATTTTCTGCCCGCCTTCAGCACGCGATACTGGCTGGATAAAGTAGAACAGGCCAACCTAGGAATCTATTTCCTGGTTGCCGCCACCATTTTCCTTTTCAGCTACCGTCGCGCACCCAGTGGTGTTTTGCGCCAGCAATTGAAGTGGGTTACCGGCGGGACGTTCGCAGGCTCCCTGCCCTTTCTCCTGTTCTATATCGTGCCGTACGTTCTGGGCGAAGTTCCGGCGTCGTGGATGAAGCTCTCGGTCTTTTCACTGGCGCTCATTCCACTGTGTTTTGGCTACGCCATCATCCGCTACCGGTTGATGGACGTCGACATCATCTTCAAGCGCGGGCTCGCTTATACCTTTGCCACTGCCGCGGTCGTCGGTATTTATTTCGCGGGCATCGCGCTGATCGGCGAAACTTTCCACACCCGCTGGCCCACCGGTCCAGCCGGCGGCGTCATCGCAATTGTCGTTGCTGCATTCTTGTTTGAACCCGTGCGGGGATGGGTCCAGACGCGGCTCGACCGTTTCTTCTATCGCGACCGGCTCAATTACCGCCGCACGCTCATCGAGTTCGGACGCGCGCTCACAAACGAAGTCCGCCTCGAACCCTTGGTCGGCTCCGTGCTCGACCGGGTTTCGCAAACCCTGCTGGTGGATCGCCTCGCAATATTTCTAGAAGACCCAGCGCATCCGGCCCAGTTCGTCCTCTCGCGTTCTATGGGAATGCGGCCTGAAGGTTCACTCGATCTGTCATTCCTCGACCCCTCGCGTCCCGCTCTCGAGCGCGGCTGTTTGTTCTTCGAATCTGCGCGCGCGGCAAGCCAGGAGTCCGACTCGGTGCGTCGCACGCTGGAAGAGCTCGACCTGAATTATTTCATTGCTTGCCGCTTCCGCGATCGCACCGTCGCGATTCTCGGTCTGGGCAAAACGGTAGATGGTGATTATCTCTCGACTGACGACCTCGAATTGCTGTCCACCATCGCGGGTTACGTGGCCATCGCCATCGAAAATGCGCGGCTCTATCAATCGCTCGAGCAGAAGGCCATGCAGATAGAACGCCTGAAAGATTTCAGCGAGAACATCGTCGAATCGCTGAATATCGGCGTGCTCACGGTCGATCTGGACGATCGCATCGAATCCTGGAATCCCCAGCTTGAGGATTTGCTCGCCATTCCGCGCCGTGAAGCGCTTCGGCGCCACCTGCAGGACGTTCTCCCGCAGGATCTGGTGGCCGAAATTTCTTCGCGCGCGGCAAGCGACCGCGTTTCCGGAATATACAAATTCCATTTGAACACGCCGGCCGGGCGCCGTCTGGTGATCAACGCCTCGATCGCGCCGCTGGTTGGAAAGAACGGTGCTCGCCTGGGCCGGCTTATCCTGCTTGATGACATCACCCAACGCGTGCGCCTCGAAGAGCAAATGGTGCAGACCGAAAAGCTTACTTCGCTCGGCTTGCTGGCGGCGGGCGTAGCTCACGAAGTGAACACCCCGCTCGCCGTGATTTCGAACTACATCCAGATGCTCGCGAAACAGATACCCGCCGACGATCCGCGCCAGAAAACAATCGAGCGGATCGTAAAACAAACCTTCCGTGCCAGCGAAATCGTCAACAATCTGCTTAATTTCTCGCGGACCGGCGCAGCGGAATTCGTGGAAGTGAATCTGAATTCCGTTTTGGAAGAGACCCTCACGCTGGTGCAACATCCGTTCAAGACCGCGCAGGTGAACGTCATCAAGAATTATACGGAGCAGTTGCCGCCCGTTCTGGGTTCCATCACGCGTCTCCAGCAGGTATTTCTCAACCTGTTTATGAACGCGCGCGACGCTATGCCGAGCGGCGGCATGTTGGAAGTGCGCACCGGCGCGCACAACGGCTCGGTTGCAGTCGAAGTCACCGATACCGGATTGGGCATTCCAGCCGAAAATCTACATCGTATTTTCGATCCGTTTTTTACGACCAAGGCCACCGGACGCGGCACCGGATTAGGCCTTTCAGTCAGCTACGGCATCATAAAAGAGCACGCGGGCAAAGTTGACGTGCGCTCAACGCCGGGTAAGGGAACGTCCTTCCGGTTGGAATTCCCCGTGGCTAGGAAAACCGTTCATGCCTAGAGGGTCTATTCTTGTTGTTGATGATGAAGTGGAAATTCGCGAAGGACTCGAAGCCCTTCTCACTTCTGAAAGTTTCCAGGTAACCCTCGCGGAAACCGGAGAAGCAGGGCTTCGGCAACTCGAAGATCATCCGTTCGATCTCATGCTGCTAGACGTCAGCCTGCCTGATCGCAACGGCCTAGAATTGCTGCGGGAAATCAGGCGGCGCGATCCGCAACTCGCCATCATTTTGATCACCGCCTATGGCTCAATCGATATGGCTCGCGCGGCCTTCAAAGGCGGGGCGCAGGATTTCATCACCAAGCCGTGGTCCAACGACGAACTCATCGCGCAGGTATCGCTCGCGATTGAGGGACGCAGGCTGCGCGACGAAAACGTCCAGCTCAAGCGCGCTTTGAAGCAGCGCTACAATTTTCCAAACATCGTCGGCAAGAGCGAAAAGATGCAGAAGGTGCTCGACCTTGTCACGCAGGTCGCGCCGTCACGCTCAACCGTATTGATCTCCGGCGAAAGCGGCACCGGTAAAGAAGTATTTGCCAAGGCTATCCATTCCGCCTCCACGCGCGCCGATAAGCCGTTCATCCCCATCAATACAGGTTCGATCCCAGGCGACCTTCTCGAATCGCAGCTTTTCGGCCACGTGAAGGGCGCGTTCACCAGCGCCATTGCCTCCAAGAAAGGCTTGTTCGAAGTCGCCGACCAAGGCACCATTTTTTTTGACGAGATTTCTACCATCACTCCCGAAACGCAAGCCAAGCTTTTGCGCGTGATTCAAGAGCGCGAATTCATGCGTCTAGGCGGCACCGAAACCATTAAGGTAGACGTCCGCATCCTCGCGGCATCCAACGAGGATTTGACCAAGCTCGTCCGCGAGGGCCGTTTCCGCGAAGACTTGTTTCATCGCTTGAACGTTATTTCTTTGCATCTGCCGCCGCTTCGAGAGCGCAAAGAAGACATTCCTTTGCTGCTCGACCGCTTCCTGAAGCAATTCAGCCAGGAAAATGAAAAGCCGCCTCGTGCCTTCACTCATGCCGCGATGAAACTGCTCATGGATTACGATTGGCCCGGCAATGTCCGCGAGCTCGAGAATGTCGTCGAACGAGCCATCGTGCTTTCAACGCAGGAAGCTATGGACGCCGATATTCTGCCGGAAAGTATGCGTACGCGCGAGATCATCAAGGGAGTCCGCTTGCAGCTCGCCGAGTTCTTGCCGCCCATGCCGGGCGAGCTGGGCGGAACCGCTGCTTCGCCATCGCTTTTCGAGATCCTCGAGGAAGTAGAGCGCCGGATAATTGTCGATATGCTCGAGCGTACAAATTGGAACCAGACCGAAGCTGCCGAGCGTTTTCAGGTTCCGCTCTCCACCCTCAATCAGAAAATCAAGCGCCTGGGCATCGAAACACGCCGCCGTACAACCTCGGTTCGCGGTGCCGCAGCAGGCTTTGGCGAAGATCCCGCCGAATTCCTCGCAGGAAAGTAAACGAAGACGCGGAAGAATTTCAGATGAGCAATAGCGAAGGGATTAATCTAGGAAACAAGGGCGCGGCCGGCAATATTTCCCAGAATGCGATACGGCGCGGATTCCAGCGCGACGAGCGCCTTTGGCGGAATCAAGAACGTCTGCTCGATAGCATACTGCCCGGACATCACCGCGTGCGCGACACTATCTGTAAAAACAATCCACGTAGCTTGCGGTGGAAATTCCAGATGTGTCTTCGGGCAATCTCTTTGAAACTCCGCGTTCTCTTTCAAGAAATCATGGAAACGAATCATGAACATATCGTAGGGTGTGCGTCCGATTACGCCGATTCCCAGCTTTGAGCCCAAGTCTCGAACCGTGCGGCTCAAAAACGAATTGTCTTCGGCGATATCCTGCAACCCGGCCCCGCCGGCATATCGCCGGGCGAGCACCTCGAATCCTTCGGTGGTCTGCCAAATGCGCGGTTTCGATGGATTTAGATTCGTGAACACGCGCAAGATTCGCGCACCGTACGTCGGTCGGCTGGGAAACGCGTCAACATGCAGAAGGTCGTTGCGCTTGTGCAGCGGTAAATCGCGGCCTTCCTCTTCGAGCGGACGAAAACTCGCGAAATCCAGGTTCCACTTGCCGGCGTAGGGAGCCAAGAATTTGGCCAGGAAATCCGTCACCTGAGCGCTGTAATTCCGCATAATCGAGTGCAGGCGATTCACTGTAATGCTGTCGCCCGGCGCTCCACGCAACAAGTCCTCGCTCGGCCGGTACGACACGTTCTTGTGCATTCGCATCTCGGACCATTGCTGTTGAAGAAGAAATTGCTGATCGCTCGCTGGCAGCTCAAAGGGCGGTTCGCGAAAAAAAAGTATCCGGCCGCGCTCCAGCATTTCGCAGTAAGCGCGAGCACGGGCCTCGTGCTGTTCAGCGCCGACCCAGCCCTTGGAGCGCTTGTAGTCCTCCACCAGAATCCACGGCAGGTTTCGAGTTGCGCTCTTCTTCATTTAGCTCTTCGCAGTATCCGGAGGTTTGTAGCCGCGAGGCAGCAACGTTGTGCTCAGGTCCAAGCCGGACAAGTTCACTCCCTCAAGATCCGTCTCGCGGAGGACTGTGGTCTTCAGATCCGCGCCGGTAAAATCCGCGCCGCGAATTTCGGCCAGACGGAAGTTCGACGCCACGAAGTTTGCGCCGCGCAGTATGGCGCGCCGCAAATCTGTTCGAAAAAGCTCCGCACCTCCGACCTTGGCTTCTGTCAGGTCAGCATCGCTTAAATCGGCTTCGGTCAAATCAACTTTGCGCATATCCGCCCGGCGCAGTTTCGCTTTGCTCAGATTCGCAGACGACAGCCTGGCCTCGTGCAAATTTGCGCCTTCCAGATTTGCCCCATGGAAGTCCACTAGATCGAGATTCTCGCGTTCCAAATTCACGCGTGAGAGGTTAGCTCCGGACAAATCCGCCCGAGTGCCCGTTTCGTCGCCACGCACAAAGCGGCGATGCGACTCAAGTATCTCCGAGACGAGCCTGCCGTTATGTTTTATGCTTTTCGGGGATCTCATTTTCGCCGTGAATGTAAATTGCTAACGCTCGTTCCTTATTTTCTAAGTATAGCATGGCGCTCACCGCGTCGGATTGTTAGTCACTTGCCGATTTGTGGTACCGTCGAAGTGTGAGCAATCCCGCGCACTCTTCGCTCGCCCAGTCTAGCCAGTGCGGGATCTTGGTCTTTGCCGCTTCAGTCTTTAGCGCATTGTTCCCAGTCTGCGTTTTCCTCTGCCCGCTGAACGCCGCGGCTCAACAGAGACAAGACACTCCCGGAGATGAAATCATCGCAAATCTTGCAGCGGGGCGGGTAATCATCGCGGTTGTGAAAGACGCCATTCTAATCGCTACCGTTGAAAATCCGATTGAGCCACAGACCCGCCTGCCGGCGCCGGTGGAGCTCAGTTCAGGGCGCGCCGGGGTCTTTCTTGGCGCCGTCGAATGGATTTCGCCGTCCTCGCAAGTGGAATTCGCTCGCCTGGACAAAGATCTGCCGCACCTGCACGGTAAGACGAGCTCGCTAACTCCTCACCTGCAGCAAGCCCAACCGAACGCAGAGGCTGCTGACATCGATTCGATTGGTCACGGTGTCTCCGAGCGCCTGAATGAAATTGCAAGAAACCTTCACGGCAAAATAACTTTGCCGCCGAACGAGCCCCTTGCGGAGCTGATTCTCGCGGATTACATGGAAAACTACGGCCCTGAAATCTGGCAATTAACCTTTACGCTGCAGCAGTCGATGCAGCGCGAGGATTATTTCGACACGCACGTTCCCCTGCCGCGATACGTTCAACTATGGCCTCCAGAGAAAGGCCAACCCCACACCCTCGTCGAGTTTCAGTATCCGCCCGAAAACACCGTGCCCTCGCTGATCGAACTGCTTCGAAACAAAGATGCCGGCATCGAGAAACTTTGTTCTTCAGACGTGAAAATGCGGGAAGTGCGGGACCGTTTCCTGCAGGGCGAAAGCAACAAAATCCTTGCGGTGGATGCGATTCAGTTCCTGCGCTCCGCGCTCAGCATTACTGCGTCGCCGAACTCGCGCGAGACGATCGCCACGATCGGCGTCGAATCAGGTTTCCAGTGGATACTCCAACCTCCGCCGGAACCGAAAAAGCCCGGCCAGGAACAAGAAAGAAAACGCCCTGATGATGCTCCTTCGCTTTCGCACCCCAGCTTCTGAGTGAACGCTCGTTATCGACGGAAGACCTTTGGTAGTCCGGCAGCCTTCGGCAAATCGCGGAGCAAAACATGGCAGTCACTGGAATGATGGCGTTAATCGTCGCCTGCAAGCTATTTCTTGTCCGCGAGCTGTTGCTTCAAACGCGCATTCTTTTCACCCACCGAACGCTCCAGCTCCTGTTTATGCGCCACCAGTTTGCGCGCAATCTCGGGGTCCGAAAGTCCCAAAATTTCCGCCGCGAAGATCGCGGAGTTTACTGCCCCGGCCTTGTCAATCGCCATGGTCGCGACCGGAATTCCGCCGGGCATTTGCACCGTCGATAACAGTGCATCCAGTCCGTTCAAGGAGCTTGTTCCCATCGGGACTCCGATCACCGGCAGTGTTGTGTTTGCCGCGATCACTCCCGCCAGATGCGCCGCTGCGCCCGCTGCAGCGATTAAAACTTTCAGCCCGCGTTTCAACGCTGTCGTTGCATATTCGTGTGTGCGCGCGGGCGTGCGATGCGCGGACATCACTTCCAATTCGTACGGAATCCCGAACTTCTCGAGCGTCTTCGCCGCCTCGCTCATCACCGGGAAATCCGTATCCGAACCCATCAGGATTCCCACCAACGCCACAGCTTCGTGCTTGTTTTCCTTGGCCACCGGGCTAATCTCCTAGTCCAATTCTCTAATTATTAACAGCATCCGCGCCGAGCGTCTCCACTTCGATTCTGTCCCCCCGGCGAATCATTCCCGCTTCGACGACTCGGCAAAGCCAGCCCCGCTGGCCGCGCAGTTCTTTCTGCAAACCCATCCGAACCTCGTCCATCCGAGGACACGGATGGCACGGCTCCGTAATTTCCAAAACGCTTTGGCCGACGCGCAAAGTTTGCCCGATCTTCAAAGCCTGAAAATCGATTCCGCTCGTCGTTATATTTTCCTTCACGGCGCCAGGCTCAATCTTGAAGCGGTTCAGCGTTTCCCAATCCATCAGCAGCACTTGCCGCTCGCTTCCATGCCGGCCATGAATGCAGCCTTGCAGACCCTTATTCGCGATTGCTTCCGCTTCCTCCACCTCTTTCATCGGAAACCTATGCACCAAACATGTGAATAGATGAAGCACCTCACCCATACGGTCGCTCCGCAGCGGCCTTAAGGGATGGCTTCGGGATGCCAATGTCCTTTCGATAATGTGCGCCATCGATCCGGATCTTGCTCGCCGCTTCATATGCAATTTTGGCGGCTGCGGACAAATCCTTGCCGACCGCCCCGACGCTCAGAACCCTTCCGCCAGTGGTGAAGAACTTTTCGCCTTCCCGCCGGGTACCTGCATGGAAGATCGTTGCACCCGGTACACTAGCAGCCGCTTCCAGTCCAAGTATCTCGTTTCCAATTTTCGGTTTCTCCGGATAGCCCTCCGACGCCATCACCACGCAAATGCTTGCGCCATTCGAGGATTTTGCCTGAACCGCCGCGAGGTTTCTGCCAGCCGCATGCGCACAGGCATCGGCGAAGTCAAAATCTGCACGGAGCAAAATCGCTTGCGTCTCGGGATCGCCGAGTCGGCAATTGTATTCCAGCACCTTCGGGCCATCTGAGGTAAGCATCAATCCAAAGTAAAGAAACCCGCAATAGTTCATCCCTTCTTCTTGCAAACCGGCCAGAGTCGGCCTCACAATCGTCTCGAGAATTTTAATCTCCAGCTCTGGCGGCAAAATATCAGCGCTTGAAAAAGCTCCCATGCCGCCCGTGTTCGGGCCTTGATCATTGTCAAAAGCGCGTTTGTGATCGCGCGTCGGAGCCAGAGAAACAAAAGTCTTTCCATCCATCAGGATGATGTAGGAGAGTTCCCGTCCCGCAAGTCCTTCTTCAAACAAAACTTGTTTGCCCGCATCGCCGAACTCATTCTTCTCCATGAGTCGGTCGATGAATGCTGCCGCTTCGTCAGGCGACGAAGTCACCAGCACACCCTTACCTGCGCACAGTCCATCCGCTTTCACGACCAAAGGCCAATCAACCGAACAAAGCGACGTATAAGCGTCAATCGGCGAATCGTAAATTCCATACGTGGAGGCTGTGGGGATTCTGAAGCGCTCCATGAATTTCTTGGCGAAAACCTTACTCCCTTCGAGTTGCGCCGCCTTCCGAGGCGGGCCGAGCAGCGCAAGACCGCGTTTAGCGAATTCATCCGCAATCCCATGCGCCAGAGGCAACTCCGGTCCCACAATCGTTAGATCAGCTCCTAACTTGCTGGCAAGGTCGGCCGTACCCTTCAAGTCGTTCAAATCCAGTTCGACGCAATCCGCGTCTCTCGAAATCCCGCCGTTTCCCGGTGCACACCAGATCTTTTCAACCGCAGCACTCTGCCGCAGCTTCCACACGATCGCGTGCTCGCGTCCGCCGCTTCCGATCACAAGTAGCTTCATGTCATCCCGACGAACTGAACTAAGAACGATACGAGTGGCGTCTGTCGGTGTCAACAGGAGTTCGCCTTGCTCACTCGCCGTAAAAATGTTTTCATCTAACGAGATGCACTGGGACTTCGCACTCATTCTGGTTTTTCTCGGCATCGCCGTCCCGCTTCTGGGGCGCCGGCGAATTCGCCAGTTACTGGATTCTCCCGAAACGTCAAAGATGGATCGCCTATCGATCTACGCATCGACGATCGCTTTTCAGTGGCTTGCCACTGTAATTATTCTCTGGCGCACTCGCGCGCACGGAATCACGCTTGCACGACTGGGAGTGGCCATTCCCAGGCCCGCGCTAGCCATTACGATAGCAATCGTTCTCGCCGCGCTAATCTCGGTCAATCAAATCTACAGTCTTCGGCGTCTCGTGGCGAGGCCGTCGGAAACTAAAGGCGTCTTGCCACAACTTGCCCTGAAGCTATTTCCGCAGGATGATGTTGAGCGCCTGATATTTCTCGCACTGGTTGTCACTGTGGCGATGTGTGAAGAGTTTATCTACCGCGGTTTCGTTCAACGCGTATTTCAGGATTGGTCTGGCGGACACGTGGTAGCCGGAATCGTCGGTTCGGCAGTTTTCTTCGCGCTTGCACATCTTTATCAGGGACGCCGGGGTCTAGCAACTACCATTGTAGTTGGACTTGTCTTTTCGATTGTTCGCTCGTGGACAGGCGGCCTGCTTTCAACGTCAGTGGCACACTTTGTGGCTGATTTCTCCGTCGGGATGCTGGCTCCCCGAAAGATTCGCGAAGCCAAAGCGCCGGTAGTTGAAGAAGGGTGACTTTGTAGATTATTTTAAGCTGTGTGTTTCTATGTAGATACGATGGATAGCGATATTGCAACCCTTACTGACGGTGTGATTAGTGATGAGCTCCGAACTTACGGGGCTTCCGCTACGGACCAGGTTTGCCTCGCAATTCGAGCCTATATTCCTCTGCTCTTGCGTTGGAACCGGAGAATATCGCTTACAACCGTAACGGATCCCCTCCAAATCCTGCGCTTTCATTTCGGAGAAAGCATGTTTGCTTCGCGGGTAATCGCTAACCGAAACGGTCGGCTCGCCGACGTTGGCTCGGGGGCGGGTTTTCCTGGCATCCCGCTCAAGCTACTGATCCCGACTCTAGACATAGTTTTGATCGAGCCGAACGCCAAAAAGGCTGCATTCTTGGCTGAGGTCGTTCGAGAGCTCAAACTCGACAGCGTCGAAGTATATCGCGGGCGCTTTGATGGCCTGACCGCAGGTTCTGGATTTGATTACATAACCGCCCGCGCTCTAGGAATGCACGAGGATCTCGCCAGATGGTCCCGCGAAGCGGTTTCCGTCGGTGGAAGCTTGATTCTATGGCTGGGCGAGGAAGACGCCGTTAATGTCTCCTTGCAGAAGTCGTGGCGGTGGAGCAAACCTATCCTGATCCCCGGCTCACATAGTCGAGTGCTTCTTGCCAGCTCGGCGATCTAGCCCTCCGTTTATGTTCCACGTGGAACATTTCTTTCCGCAAACACGTTCCACGTGAAACATCTTGCATGTCTCTGAAACTCTCTGCTAAATTCGTGACGCACACCGGGGGATCTCGCATTGGCCCGTACTATCGCGATCGCAAATCAAAAGGGCGGAGTTGGAAAAACGACCACGGCAGTGAATCTAGGTGCCTCGCTTGCCGCGTCCGAGCAAAAAACTCTAGTAATTGACTGCGATCCTCAGGGAAACACGACCAGCGCACTTGGCTTCCCCAAGGATCCCGCGAGAAGAACCCTCTACCAAACTCTGATACTCGACGAGCCCATCGAGCGCGTAACACTGGACGCTCAGGTTGAGGGATTGGACCTTATTCCTTCTGACAGAAACTTGGTCGGCGCCGCAGTAGAGCTCGTAGGCATGGAGAATAGAGAATACCGGCTGAAAGCAGCCATCACAGGTATTCGGGACAAGTATGACTACATCCTCATCGACTGCCCGCCGGCACTCGACCTCCTAACGCTCAATGCGCTGGCCGCTTGCGATTCCGTCCTCGTTCCAATCCAATGCGAGTACCTAGCTCTCGAGGGCGTCTCTGAACTCCTCGACACACTGATGCGACTGCGCCGCACAATCAACCCATCGCTGGCGATCGAGGGCATCTTGCTCACGATGTACGATGATCGGACGACACTCTCAAAGCAGGTCGCCGCGGATCTAAGAAGCTTCTTCGGAGCCCAGGTCTTCGAAACGGTTATACCCAGGAACGTGCGACTGGCCGAAGCCCCAAGTCACGGAATGCCAGTGATGTTCTACGACATTCATAGCAAAGGCGCTGAGAGTTATATCCAACTTGCCAAGGAGGTAATCGTCAATGCCCAGAAACGCGTTGGGCAGGGGACTGAGCGCACTGATCAGGGATCCGGAGCCCAATCAGCCGCAGCCGCCACTGCAGGGGCCACCGGTAGCGTCAGCAGCACCACCGTCCACAACTCCACTGCAACCGACAACGGCGGTGGGACCGGCGGCGGCACCGGCTCTAGCTCCGAATGACGGTCTCCTTCAGGTCGACATCGACCTGATCGATCCGAGCCCGTATCAGCCGCGAACCCGCTTCCGCGAAGAAGCGCTTGACGAACTTGCGCGATCGATTCAATCCAGCGGAATCGTCCAACCGCTCGTTGTTCGCAGAGTTGGAGGTCGCCACCAGCTCATCGCTGGCGAACGTCGCTGGCGTGCTGCCCAAAAAGCCGGTCTCACTCGTGTTCCGATTGTGATTCGGAATGTGCCTGACGCCACGGCTCTCGAGATGACCCTGGTTGAAAACCTTCAGCGCGAGGACCTAAACCCGGTCGAGCAGGCCCATGCATTCCAACGTCTCACCGATGAGTTTCACCTTACTCAGGAACAAGTTGCAGAACGCACCGGTAAGGACCGCGCCACCATCGCCAACGCGCTTCGGCTTCTCAAGCTCGAGGAACCTATCCTGGATCTGCTCGAGGAGGGCCGACTTAGCGCGGGTCATGGCCGGGCCCTTCTCGCCGTAGCTGACAGCAAGGAGCGTGTAACGCTTGCCCACCGAGTCGCACGCGGTGGCATGACAGTTCGCCAAGTCGAGCGACTCTCGACCCGCGCGCCAAGGCCTCGCCCTGCAGGATCATTGCTACAACCTGATCCGAACACCAGAGCCGCTCTCGAAGACCTCCAACGTGAGTACGGAACGCGCGTCCTGATCCAGCCTCGTCGTCCGGGAAAACCTGGTCAGTTAATCTTTGAATACTATGATGATAGTGATTTAACCCGCCTCCACGACCAATTGATGCTTTAATAGATTTGTCCTCATAAGCCTCAATCGAGCACGAGGGAAGAGCCACCCATGGCATGGTTTGACCGTAATCGACATGACTCTGGCGAATGGACGGGCTTTCTCGAGCCCGGTGTAAAACTAGAAGGCCGCCTCGAATCTAGCGGCACGTTTCGTATCGATTCGTCGATGAAGGGAACTCTGGTCTCCGAAGAAACGCTGATCTTGGGAGAGCACGCCACCGTAGAAGGCGAGATCGATGGCAACAACGTAATCATCAGTGGCCGGTTTGAGGGAGTTATACGAGCCCGCGGGCGAGTGGAACTTAAGACCAAAGCCATCGTAACGGGCGAAATCCATTGTCCCTGCCTGATCATCGAGCCCGGCGCTGTGTTCGATGGAAGCTGCCAAATGATCGGCGCCACGGAAACATCTAAACCGGTCACCATACCGATTCGCTCGGTTGCCGCCCGCGCCTGAGGTTCTCCCTAATCAAGATTTCTTTCTCCGCTCAAATTCCCTCGCGTTGAAGCGTTATAATCAACGGACGACATTTGCTCGGGAGGTCCATTGGCCGAAGCGATTCGATTAACTACCACGGCAAAAGCCGCGGGATGCGCCGCAAAGCTGAGCCCCAGCGTTCTGGAGTCGATTCTCAAACGTCTGCCGCCACAAACCGATCCAAATCTTCTCGTCGGTTTCGAAACCAGTGACGATGCCGCCGTGTACCGTCTGATGAACGACCTGGCCATCGTTCAAACCGTGGATTTTTTTACGCCCATCGTGGACGACCCGGCGCAGTTCGGTCAGGTTGCCGCAGCGAATTCCTTGAGTGACGTGTATGCCATGGGCGGACGCCCTATTTCCGCGCTGACAATCGTCGCCTTCCCCGCTTTAGGTGCACCGGAGATTCTCGAAGAAATTTTGCGCGGCGGCCTTGCGAAAATGTCAGAGGCAAACTGCACTGTTGTCGGCGGACACTCCATCCGCGATGACGAGCTGAAATTTGGCTATGCGGTCACCGGCCTAATTCATCCCGAAAGAATCTGGAAGAATATCGGAGCGCGGCCGGGAGATATTCTTCTCTTCACCAAGCCCCTCGGAACCGGTGTGATCTCCACAGCGTTGAAGCAGGGGCTCGCTGAAAACTCGTGGGTTACTGCTGCAACCGCTTCGATGACACGCCTGAATCGTGACGCCGCTGATGCATTACACGAAGTGGAGGCCGCCTCAAAGAACGAGCGACCGGTGCACGCGGTCACCGACGTCACCGGATTTGGCCTTCTCGGGCACGCGCGCGAAATGGCCATTGGCAGCGGCGTCTCCATGAAAATCGATCACAAACAAATCGCCTATCTTCCCGGAGCGATTGAAGCCGCGCGCGGCCATTTTTTCTCCGGCGGCATGAAGAACAACCGGGACTTTTGCGAAAGTTGCGTCGGCTTCGCGGACGATGTTCCGGAGGAATTTCGCGCGCTGCTGTTCGACCCGCAAACTTCGGGTGGCCTGTTTGTCTCGATCGCGCCGGAGGCGGCGGATTCTGCGCTCGCTGCGTTCGAACGCCGCGAAGTCCCTGCGCGCGCCATCGGCGAAATTATTCTCCGCCGTTCTCCTTTGATCGAAATCGCCTGACCCGCCTCAATCGTGTACACTTTTCCTTTTTCCAAGCTCCCATGGATCCCATAACTCACGGCATCGCCGGCGCGCTTCTAGGCAAAGGATATTTTGCCGAGCGTAAAGGCCGCGTCGCAATCTTCGCAGCCACGCTCGGCGCTGTTTTCCCCGATGTCGACATCATCGAGGAAATCGTTTCCCGCGATCCGCTTGCTATCGTGAAGTATCACCGTGGAATCACGCATTCGTTCGTAGGTCTGCCGTTTTTTGCTGCGCTTCTCGCATGGCTCACACGCTGGTTCGCGCGGCGTCGCGGCATCGAAACACCTTCATGGGCGATGCTCACTTTGATTTACGGAATCGGAATCGCCAGCCACATCCTGCTCGACGGTATGACCTCGTTCGGCACGCGCATGTGGACGCCGATCTCTCAGCAACGCGTGGCCTGGGATCTGCTGTTCATCATCGACTTCAGCTTCACAGCGATTATTCTGTTGCCGCAAGTTGCGGCATGGGTTTATGGCGATCGCGCGAAGAGCCGGATGCGCGCCCTCTGGATGTGGGTGTTCTTCACGCTGGCCGCCGTCGCAGCATGGATGGCCGCAGCTGCGGCTGGTTTTCCGTTTCATCTTTGGATTGTTGCGCTCGCAAGCGCCATCATCGCTGCGCTATTTTTTCTGCCGGCTTTCGACGACCTGGGATTCCGCGTTACCCGCGCTGCATGGTGTCAGGCCGGAACCTACGCTATGCTCGCGTACCTATTCCTCTGCAGTTTCGCGCACCACACAGCATTGCGACGCGTAAAGAGTTTTGCTTCGGCGAATAACATTTCGGTCGATCGCATGGGCGCCTTGCCGCTGCCACCTTCCTTTCTCGACTGGGGCGTCATAATCCGTTCCATCGATGGCGTCTATCAGGCTCGCTTTGATTTGAGAAATCCCGCGCCTCCGGAGTTCCATTTCACCGCGGACTCTCCTCCCGATGAATTTGTTGCTCGCGCATTGCTGCTTCCCGAGGTGCAGCTGTTTTGGCAATTTTCACGCTTCCCGGTGATTCACAGTTCGATGGAGGGGGAATATCACGTTGTCGATTTCGGCGAGAATCGATTCGTCAACACTCGTAAGAAGAGTCCGCAACCATTCACCTATCGCGTAGTTTTCGATAAGGCCGGAAACATAATCGAGGAAGGCTGGCAATCCGACGGCATGCTACTGCAGCGCATGCAGAAACTTTCGCCGCAGCGCACGGGAGAAACGCCATGAAGGTTCTGATCTTCAGCGATATTCACGGAGATTTGCGCGCGCTCGAACGAATCGCCTCCCTGCCGGCGGACGTATATATCGCCGACGGAGACCTCTCGAATTTCGGCAAAGGCCTGGAACGCTGTGGAGAAATACTAAAGCCGCTGGGCCAGCGCGTCTGGGTGTTGCCGGGAAATCACGAAACGCAGAGCGAGAATCGCTCGTTTTGCGAGCATTACGGCTTCCTGGATTTTCATCGTCAGGTCCGCTCGCTTGAATCTGCGTCCGGCATCACTCAATGGGCTGGGCTCGGCTACAGCAACATCACGCCGTTCGATACGCCCGGGGAATATTCCGAGGCAGAAATAGGCGAGGCCCTCGCGGCATTTGATGGAATGAGGTCTCTACATCTCGTCGTTCATTTTCCACCGCTCAATACCAGGCTCGACGAATTCGCGCCCGGCAAACACGCTGGTAGTCCGACGTTGCGCGAATGGGTGACTCACGAACAGCCCGCCTATCTTTTCTGCGGCCACATTCATGAAACCGCCGGCCGCTCCGATCGCATCGGCCAAACGCAATGCATCAATGTCGGCAAGCAGGGCTACACGCTGGAAGTTTAAGAAATTGAAAAATATCGGAGAGCTTGGACGAAGCGTGGGCACAGTCGTTGCAAAATCAATAACGCCTCGCTACTTCCGGCTACTTTTTATTGGCAGGATAAACGACAAGCTGCCGGCGGTCTCCCGCGCCTTCGCTTGCAGTACGCACACCCGGCGCGCCATTTAATTCCAGGTGAATCAGCCGGCGTTCCCGCGGTGACATTGGATTAAAGCGAAACGTCTCACCCGTTTCGCGCACGCGTTGCGCGGCCACGCGCGCCGAGAGTTTCAATTCTGCAAGCCGCGCCGTCCGATAATCTCCACAATCGAAACGCACGCGATCGTGCAACCGAGGATCGAGCCGCAGCCATCGATGCGCCACATGCTCGAGCGCCAATAGCAGCTCCGCATCGCGTTCAAGCAGAAAATCCTGGTCTGTTCCGTGAAACGCGACGACCACATCTTTTTCTCCGGCGCCGCCGGCTACCGAATCAGGAGTGCCGATCTCATATTCGATCGCCAGCCCCATCTCGCGGACAGCGAGATCGAGAAAATGTTTCAGCTCCGTCGCCGCGCGCTCGCGATCGAGTCGTGCTTCGCCCTGTGCATGTTCCTTCATAAAAGGCCTCTTCGCGGCCGCCGTTCGTTCGTCACTCATTGAGCGCTTTCTTCTTGAATTTACTCTTGGAAGGGAGCGGTTCGGACTTGTTCAAGTAAACTTGCTGGCCGATGCCGACAAGATTGCTCGTGAACATGTACAAATTGAGTCCGCTGGAAAGGTTGAAAAAGAAAAACCCGAACATCAAGGGCATCAGCGCCATCATTTTCTGTTGCGCGGGATCGGTGGTCGTCTGCGGCGTCATCTTGGTCATTAAATACATCATGATGGCCATTCCGATCGGCAGAATATAGTACGGATCTTTGGCCGAAAGATCGTGAATCCAGAACATCCACGGCGCATGTCGCAGCTCTATCGCGCCGTTCAGCACGCGCCAGAGCGCCCACCATATCGGCATCTGGAAAAGCATGGGGATACAGCTACCCATGGGGTTGATGCCTTCGCGACTGTAGATGGCCATCACTTCTTCATTCATTTTTTTCTTGCGCGGATCGCTCATGGAATATTTCTTGTAGCGATCCTGAATCTGCCGAATTTCCGGCCCCACTTTCTGCATTTTCTGCATCGAACGCCAGCTTTTCATCTTCAGCGGGAACATGGCGAAGTTGATGACCAGCGTCAGCAGAATGATGCACCATCCATAATTCGGCACTTTCGTGTGGATGGTCTGCAGCACCCATAGCAGCGGTTTGGCGATCACGCCCGTCCAGCCAAAATTAATTAGTTCCGCGAGGGGCGGCTTGGTCTTTTCCAGAATCGCGAGGTCTTTCGGTCCCACGTAAACGCGCACGATCAACGGCGCCGCAATCGTAGTTCCCGCCGCCATCTCAGCGATGGGCTCGCTCGCGGGCTTGCCGTCATCGACGATTCCGTGGTCCTGGGTCCAGTGCCACAGCGAGAGTTCCGTGCCATCCGGCAAAAACGCCGCGGTGAAAAACTGATCTTCGATGCCCAAATATTCCATCGGCCCGTTTTGCAATGCCGGCTGGCTCTGATTCCCGCTCACGCCGAGCTTTTTATATTGCAGCAGATTTAGTTTGTCGTTGAGCTTGTAATAAACAGTGACGAGCGAAGCCGCCTTATATACCTCTTTGTCACCGAACCCGCCGCGCCAGGCAATCCCTGCGGGAATTGCTTTGCCGTCCAACAGGACAGAAACCTCGGCGGACATCACGTAATCCAAGCCGAAATTCAGCTTCTTGGTTACGTCCAGATGCCCGTCGCTCCAATGAAATGTGATTTCCGTGGGCGCTGTTAAATTACTCAGCCCGGGCGTCACTTGGTACAGCGCCGAGTTGGCTTTCGCTTCGAGCTGCGAATCCGAGAGCACAAGAGAGAACGGCCAGCCCAATTGCTGCGCTGCGGAGTTGTTTACCAAATCCAACGAGTGAGGCGGTTTTTGGTCGTCCGAATATTTCTTCAGCTTCCAGCTTCTCACCACGCCGCCGCGATTCGAAAACTCCACTACGTAGAGCGGACTCTCCACCACCACCGATTTTTCGTCCGCCGCTTGAACCCTGGCAGGGCTAGCTGCGGCCGCCGCGTCGGTTTGCCGGGTCATAGTGCCGGCGCTAGCCGAAGTGTTGCCGGGGGATTGCGATGTGGTGTCCTGCACCGCACTTGGCGTCGGCTGCGTTTGTGGCGTCACGGGAGGTTTGTAGAAATGTCCCCAGGCGAAAAGAATCACCAGCGCGAGAACAACAAACACTATTGCGCGTACCTGATCGGACATCTCGTTCACAGAACTCGCTCCTCGTGATGCCGAGGCGGAGCGTTTTCCGTGAAACCCGCACTCAATAACTCGGACGAATTTGCCGCGCTAGAGTCGGTAATGAAGGAAATCTGAATCCCAGAAGCCTCGCCTTCTTCTTTATCCGGCACAGGATCGAACCCGCCCTTCGTGAACGGACGGCAGCGCCCCAACCGCTTGAGCGCCAGCACAACCCCGCGCCTCGCTCCGTGACGCGCAATCGCTTCCTGCGCGTACTTCGAGCACGAAGGATGAAATTTGCAAGCGCCTCCGAAAAAATGCGAAAGGAACACTCTATAGAAGGAAACCAGCGCCAGCAAAATCCATGCACCCGCCGATCGCCCTCTGGTTTTCATGGAATCAGAACGAAGCGCTGTTACGGCGTGCGCGGAATCAGTTTCACCAGTTCGGCTGCCAGCGGCGAAAATTCCGCCGTTGCGGTTGTCGTGCGCGGATGAATCACAATATCCCATCCCGTGGCAATCTCCTGTCGATGCAATCTTAGTATTTCGCGTAGGCGGCGCCTGATTCGGTTGCGCCGGACCGCATTACCCAGCGCCTTTTTTATGCTCCAGCCAAACCGGCTGATTTCGAGGCCATTGGGACGTAGAAATATCGTGAACTCGCGGCTCGTCCGGCGGCGCCCCTCGCGATACACCACGTCGTACTCCGAGCGTCGCACCAGCCGGCAGTTCCGCGGAAGATCCATCCGCGGCTTATCAGACGCGCGTGAGACTGTGGCGCCCCTTCTTGCGGCGTTGCGCAAGGACTTTCCTTCCACCCTGACTCTTCATGCGCTTGCGGAAGCCGTGCTTCTTATGACGGCGGCGCACATGCGGTTGAAACGTGCGTTTCGGCAACGATCGTTCTCCTCTGCCTGAGCAATTTTTCTATTTGTGAGCCGGTTGGACGCCGCAGTCACCGCTTTCCCGCACGCAGCGCATCGGAAGCAAATCCCTCACCCTGGCGAAACAATTAGTGTATTAGACCCGCGCCGTACGGTCAAGAATTCGCGCGAATGGCGGAAGAACGAAACTCGCGACGTCGGTCCGGTGGAGCCCGTGATCTCTGAATTAGAGGGCTAGGCGCGCGGGGACTATCCTTAACTTTTCGGCCGAAATTCGATCACTACGTCTTCCTCTGCTCCCAGCGGCTGACCGTCCAAGAGCGTCACTGTATAGCGCCACTCGCGAACAGCTTGCACCACTGCCGGAATCAGCGCCGCCGGACCGCTGATCGGCTTTACATCAACGACGTCTCCGCTCTTTCCGATCGTAGCTCTCACTTTCACCGTCCCAGCCATTTCCTTTTGATGTCCGCCCGATGGCGCCTGAGGATCTACGTGAAATATCAATACTCCCACTTGCAATCTCTCCGGGCGATGACCCGACGCGGGTCCCGGTTGCGCCGGCACCGACACGAACCGTTGCGCACTGATCGCCAGCGTCGGTGACGCGCTCACCGCCTGTTCCGCCAACGTCAGCCTAAATGGACCGCTCTTTTCATCCGGCGCGGTTACAAGTATTGGGCTCTGGGTCTCGCTAAACGGCTGCGCGGCCGCAGCCCCAGCCGGGGAAATTGCCGTCGTTCCAGGCTTCGCGCGCGGCTCGTTCGCCACACCACCCTCCGCGGCATCGATGTGAAGCGAATTGCCCGAAGAATTGCCGGGGGCATCATTCGAAATATTTGAATCCTTCTCTGCCAAATTCCCGCCATCTCCACTGTTCGCGCTCGCCGCTCGCGTGGGACCAACCTGCGCCGGCGGCTTGACCTCGGAACCGGCGGGAGAATCGCCATCGGCTCTGTCCGCCGTATTGTTCGGTGGAGTAGCCGTGGAATCGCCCGGCACAACCTCTGTTGGTTTCTGCGCGTTGCTTGCAACAGCACTCGCACCGGCGAAGTCGTTTTCCCCGGCAGTGGATGCGGGCAAACTAGCCGGTGTCGGCGCCGCGCCGCTGCTTTGTTCCAACTCTTGATTGCGACTAAGCAACCTGTCGAAGAATCCGTTCCCCACGCCGACCCCTACCGCAAAGCACGCTGCCCCAATCAGAAGTACGAGTGCCGCGAGAGGCCATCCACTTCGCCGTTCAACTGAATTCTCGCGGCTCTGTTCCCGCAAGAGATTGGCCGCTCGATTTCTTCTGTGTAATTCAAGTTGTTGGATCAGATCCGCTTCTCGCGAGAAAACGTAAGCGGGCGGTTCTTGCGCTTTCTCGCTGGCGGCTCTCTCTTGAACCTCGGAAGATTCACCTGTC
>JBAVQA010000222.1:0-1957 GCA_049693595.1 Candidatus Acidiferrales bacterium
CGCGCGCATTGCGCAAACGGAACCAGGCGCACCTGACCGGTTGAAGGTCTATGGTCTGGAGCCGCCTGCTGCTTCGCTCGATTTCCAATTGCGAAGCGGCGCGAAACACTCCGTGGCGTTGGGCAACAAGGATTTCTCGGGGATTTCGGTCTACGCAATTGTGGACGGCGCCAAAGATGTTGCGCTCCTCCCGGAATCGCTTCTGATCAGTTCCGCCAAATCTCTTCTGGATTTGCGCGATCGTGGAGTGCTGCACATCGCCGGCGATAAAGTCGTATCCTTCGACCTCAAGAATTCCTCCGGGCAGCTTTCGGCAAAGAAAGAAAAAGATCAGTGGGAATTTACGAAGCCGGCCGGGTCGCGCGGCGATGCCGGAACTATCGGCGCCCTCCTCACCAGCCTTGGTTCGGCCAAATGGACTAATGTTGCAAGCGAATCTCCGGATAATCCGGCCAAATATGGCCTGGCGAATCCAGCTCTTACGTTTACCGCCGTGGATGACAAAGGGAAGAGCGCCACGCTGATTGTGGGCAAAAAAGAAGGCGATCGATACTTCGCGCGAGATACTTCCGCTCCCATGATTTTCCTTATCAACGAGGACCTCTACAAGAAACTGGCCGAAAATTACAATGACCTGCGCGACAAGAAACTTACGCATTTCGATCCCGCTGCCATCAATCGCGTCGAGATACACAATGCCAACGGCACGATTATCTGCACCCGCAAATCGGAATTTGAATGGACGATTGAAGAACCCGCAGAGCTGAAGGGAAAGCCCGCCGACCTTTCAAAATTATTTACGCCATTGGAGCAGGCCAGCGCCGGGCAAATCTTTGACCAGCCGGCGCCGAACATCCGCGCCATTCTAGCCAAACCCGAGTTCGAGGTCACACTGACCGACAAATCCGGCAAAAAAGTGACCGTTCAAGTATCGAAAGAATCCAACGGTTTCGTGTATGCAAGAACCAGCGAGAGTCCGGCGATCTACAAGCTCGACAAGCAGATTCTGAGCGATCTAAATTTCAAACCGAGTGATATCACTCTCTCCGCCTCATCAAATTAGGTCCGCTTTGACATCACACTGAAACTGCGGCTCCAGCCAGGAATACTTCCTCATGCGACCACGCCGCAATTAACAAGACCTTTCCCGTATTGGGCGAAACGTAGATGTAGTAGATCTGCTCCCGGCGTTTGACCTCATAAAAGCCCAGCCGTTTGGGGTCGGGGGTTACTCCCGCGCCGTTAGCCAGCAGGTCGCGCAGCTGCGCGATCATTTCTTGCGGATGATTCCGCAAGTCTTCGATTTCCAATTCGCGATCTAAGCACATCTCCATGGTGCCTCCAGCCCATTAATCGTCTCTCTCCGGTATTACGTTAGGCTAAAGCCAAAAGTTCCCGCTCCGCCCGCTTTTACCGCTTAACTGTGCCGATAAGGAGCAACTTGAGCACTAAAACGGTACCCAAAAAGTATTTCGGCGTTAACTCTTAATTAGATACTTGCGCGCCGCCTATAATCTTGTAATAGTCCGATGCCCTGGGGAAAAACTCATCGTGAAAAAAAAGAGAGCAAAGAAAACGAACCGAATGCATCGTGATAGAAGGCGGAAACACCAGCACTGGCAAGTGACCGTGTTTTATCACGACGGAGAGAGATTCGCCCGTGTGTACATTGACCGAGACCGCGCCCAGCGTTTTGCCCAACGCCAGAAGAAGTCTCCGATCGTCAAAGCCACGCGGATCCTTGAAGTAGATTAGGGAAGATGGCGTTTTTTTTCGCGTAACCAACCTTCATTTGCTTGCCCGATGCTCACCGCGCTCGAGGACTTGTTCGAGTGTTGGCGCCGTGCTATAAGTAATTGAGAATAGCGGAGTTCTCATCCGCGCGGGATTCGTATAGTGGTAGTACGCCACCTTGCCAAGGTGGAGGCGAGAGTTCGATTCTCTTATCCCGCTCCAT
>JBAVQA010000223.1:0-7389 GCA_049693595.1 Candidatus Acidiferrales bacterium
CTTTGTCCACCGTGCCGCAGAATTCATGCCCGAAGGTCATCGGAGGGTGAATGCGCGAAGCGGACCAGCGGTCCCAGCCGTAAATGTGCAGGTCGGTTCCGCAAATCGAAGCAGCACGAACGCGGACGAGTACTTCCGTAGGGCCGGGCGTGGGAATGGGCACTGACTCAAGTTGTGCGCCACGCTCGGGACGCATCTTGCGCAAAGCCTTCATGGTCGCGACAGGCATCGTTTACTGGAAACCGTCCTTCAGACCAAACGAGCAATGTTAACACAGGCATCTGAAACGCAAAAATCGAGAGCACGCGGGCGGGTGTTCCGTTACAATCGCGGCCGGACATGGCATCGAAAAACTATGCGCCGCGCATTGACAGGGCGGTGCCGGGGGACCGTTGAGTTTCACACAGCGTCTGCGAGAAATCCGCTCCGGTTTTGAGCCGGCCTTCTGGGTTGCGAACGTTAGCGAGCTCTTTGAGAGATTGTCGTATTACGCCGCCTTCGCGTCACTCGCGCGCTACCTCCATGAAACCTTGAATTTCCCAGTAGCTCAGGCGAGCAGCCTGACAGGACTGTTTGGCGGCATGGTTTGGTTTCTTGCGGCATTTGGCGGGACACTCGCGGACCGGCTGGGATTTCGGCGATCACTTTCACTCGCATATTTAGTTTTGAGTTGTTCATATTTCCTACTTGGTTCGCTGGCGGCGCCGTGGCTTGGTCCAGTGCGAGCGGCGGTACCGTTGGTCGTTTTGGTAACCATCGTTCTTATGCTTCCAGCAATTGGGATTTCTCTGGTCAAGCCGTGCGTTGTGGGCACAACGGCGCGCGCGTCGAAAGAAAACGTACGGTCGATTGGCTATTCAATTTACTACACGCTGGTGAATATCGGCGGCGCCGCCGGCCCATTTGTGGCGTCGTGGGTGCATCAGCACCTAAGCGTCGAATCCGTATTCCGGGTAGCGGCGCTCAGCGTTTTTCTGATGTTCTTCGCGGTGCTTGCTTTTTTTAAGGAACCCAGGCGATTGACGGAAGCTCAGGCAGCGACGCTAGGGCAAGCGGCGCGGAATTTTTGGACCGTGCTCAGCAACCCGCGGTTTATGATTTTCCTCGTAATTTTCTCCGGTTACTGGATCGTTTACTGGCAGGAATTCATAATTCTACCGCTCTACGTGCACGATTACATTAATCCGAAAACGGACACGGAACTGATACTGATCACCGGTCCGCTCACCGTAATTTGCCTACAGATGGTGGCGAGTTTTCTCACGCAGAAAATCCCTGCATTCCGGGCGGTTACGCTAGGCACGCTGATCTCCGCGCTGGCCTGGATCATCCTAATTATTCACCCCACAGTTCCAATGGTAATCCTCACGCTGGTCGCGGTGTCGTTGGGTGAGATTACCCAGTCACCCCGTTATTATGAATATATTTCTCGCCTCGCGCCTGCCGGCCAGCAGGGGACTTACATGGGCTTTGCGTTCCTACCGATAGGAATTGGCTCACTGATTGGCGGGTGGCTCGGCGGGAAACTGATTCACCACTTCGGGGAGGTTACGCATCAACCCCAGCGGATCTGGTGGGTAGTGACAGGGATTGGTGTGCTGACAGCGTTCCTACTGTGGATTTACGACCGAATTGTGAAGCCAAGCCAGGAGATTGCCGCCACTTCGTAACCATGACATTTGCGAAGCGGCCCTAATTCACCATGCGGCGCAGATTTTCGATAGCTTGGCGCGCGAGGGTGTACTGCGGCTCGATGCGCAACGCTTCCTGATAATATTCGCGCGCCCGGGTGAGCATGCCTTTGGCGTAGTAAGCGCGGCCTAGGTTGAAGTATGGGAAGTGGCGCGGGTCGTAACGCGGGGCGGCAATTGCCTGCTCCAGCCATGGAATCGCTTCATCAAAACGCCCAAGCGCGATCAAATAAGAGCCAATGTCATTGTACGGATTGCCGAATTCCGGATCCACTTCGATGGCGCGTTTGCATTCGGCGATGGCTTCGTCCACTTTTCCCTGGAAGTGATAGGTCCAGCCTAGAAAAGTATGCGCTTCGGCAGTAGGAAAAATTTCCAGCGATTTCGTGTAGAGCTCAACGGCGTGGTCGTAGTCGCCGTGCATCTGCGCCTGATAAGCCTGCTGAAGCAGCTTCCAAGCTAACTGCTGTTGTTCGAGCGACATTTTATTTTCTCTATAACGGCGATGGTGGCTCAGCGCGCAGACTCGGCGGCTACCTTCGCGATTGCTTCATCGGTGGAGACGAATGCTGCGCCAAGCGATTTAAGTTCATCGAGCGAACGGCGCCCATCGGCGCCTTTTAAGGTTTCGACAGCGTCTTTAACAATTGATACTTTGCGGCCGCGATCGAGCAAGCCTTTCGCGGCCAAATACACGCAGTGTTCGACCACCACGCCAAAGACCAAGTATTCGGTATCTTTGCCAAGTCGATTAACAATTGCTTCGGCATGAGGATTATTGAAAACATCCAGAGTCTGCTTCTCGAGAACGAGCTGTTGATTATTGAACATAGAATCAGCCAGCTTCGCGGTTCCGTCGTTCGGGATGAAATGGACTTTTTCCGCCAGTCCCTGGGGAATGATGCGCTCTCCTGGAGTTCCACGAACGCAGTGTGGCGGAAAGATTTCGAATTCCGGATCATCGGGAAGATGACGACAGGCGCTGGAAATGAGCAGCACGCGGCCTTCACGCGCGACGTCCACTAACCGCGTAATGTTTGGAATGATTTTTTCGCCGCCGGAAACATACAACTTTCCTCCGGGCAGCATGAAATCCTCTTGCACGTCCACTTCCCAGAAGACAACTTTACTCTTCAGCATGAAGTCAATATTCCGCCCGGCGCTGGATTTATTTTTTCGCGGCCCTGCGAACCCGTCGCCGCACTTTTTCCAGCATTGTTTTTAGCCGCCGGCTATAGCGCACGGGATAGACAGCGATTCGATTAATCCGCAGAAACCGTTGTGGCAGTTGAGCCAGACCGGTGATGCACCTGCCTCGAAGAACGCTAATCGATTCTGCCGGCGCGACCCGTTGGCCGGCGCGCATTACTTCTATCAGCATGGGCTCACCGCCATTTGCCGGTTCACCTTCCAAGGCTATTTTATCGTTTAAGTACTGACCTTTGCTATTCGAATAGCGGAAGACCTGTTTGCGCCCGGGATAAGTAACTTTTGCCGCGCTTAATTTTGCTGCTTCGCGAATTTCTCCAGCACGCTCGACTTCCACGAGTTTGTAGATCAAGTTCAAGTGTGGGGCATCGCCCGGTGTGGCCAGCGAAGTGCCTACGCCGAAGGCGTCGATGGCCGCGTCCTGGGCTAGAAGCTTCGTAATTCTGTATTCGTCGAGATCACCGGAGGCGAAAATCTTGACATCAGTCCATCCCGCACGATCGAGTCCGCGCCGTACCCAGCGGCTATCTTTGGCTAAGTCTCCGCTATCCAGACGTACGCCGGCGGGCTTGCGTCCCATTTTGATGATCGTTTTCAAGGCCCTGTGCACATCGTAGGTGTCGAGGAGGAGGACGGAATGCGTTGGGAAAGCGTCCAGAAAGTGGCGGAATGCTTCTGTTTCGTTCTCGTGCGCCATCACCCAGGAATGCGCCTGAGTTCCGTAAGTGTTCATGCCGAATTGGTGCCCGGCTAGAACGTTGGAGGTTCCCTCGCAACCACCGATGGCGGCTGCACGAGCTGCCAGGAGGCTAGCTTCGCTGCCGTGGGCGCGCCTGGCGCCGAACTCCAGGATCTGGCGGCCCTGCGCCGCGGTAACCACGCGCGCAGCTTTGCTTGCGATCATGGTTTGATAGCTCAGCGTCGCAAGTAAATAAGTTTCCATAATCTGGCCCTCGATGATCGGGGCGACAACGCGCAACATCGGCTCGCCGGGGAACACCAGCGACCCTTCGGGCATGGCCCAAACATCGCCGGTGAAGCGGAACTTCGCGAGATAATCGAAGAATTCATCGCGGATATTGCAAAACACGGGATGCCGGCGCAGGTAGGAAATGTCGTCGGTTGTAAAATGAACGTGTTCCAGGAAATCCAACGCTTGTTCGAGTCCGGCGGCCACGAGGTAGTTTCTCTTAGCGGGGAGATGCCGAACGAATAACTCAAAGGTGGCGCGGGCGTCGAAGCGGGTCTGCAGGTATCCCGCGGCCATGGTCAATTCGTAGAGGTCGGTTAAAAGGCCTGAGTGTTCAAGCATTGGGCAACGATCCGCGAGGGCGGCGCAAGCTGAGTCCGCCGTCAACGACGACTAGGCGTCCAGTGACGTGATTGCAGAGAAAAATACTTTTTACCACCCTTGAGGGAATCGCGCATGGATGAAAAGACAAAACCCCCAAACCTCCGTCGCGTGTTGCGGGACGGCGATGCCTGGGGGTTTTGCCGCGAATCTCTGCGCCGAGTTAGCTCTTGAGTACGGCGTCTTTAAACGCTTTTGAAGCGCGCAAGCGAACCACGGTCTTGGCCTTGATCTTGATGGCCTCGCCCGTAGCCGGGTTGCGGCCCATGCGTGCTTTACGATGTGCTTTCACGGAGCGGCCGAGACCGGGGATCACGAACTTTCCCGCGCCCTTCGTCTCTTTGATGGCCAGCTTGAAGAGTTCGTCAAAAAACGACGCGACCTGTTTTTTGGACACCGGCTTTTCAGGAGTGCTGACCTTTTCGGCCATGTGCGCAATAATTTTCGACTTGCTAAGCGGATTTGCCATCGAGTTACTTTCTCCTCTTCGTTTGTAATTTCTTTTTGGCCCCGGGGTCCGGGATGCCTTGCGGACTATAGCCGCACTACCGGCGGAACGCAAGGAAATCCTTGAAAAAAGCCCGAAAAATGGCCCTTTCCTAAGGGTGTCAAATTGGGATGAGATTTTTATTCCGATGCGAGCTGATCGTAAAAAAGCGCGACAGCCTTAATTCCGCCGAAATAATTTTCCAGCGCGATGTGTTCGTCCGGAGCGTGCGCATTTTCGTCCGGCAATCCGAAGCCCAGAAGAACGCACGGCACTTTAAAGGTATCGTGCATTTGGGTCACGAATGGAATCGAACCGCCCTCGCGAATGAACACAGCTTTCTTGCCGAAGCCGGTCTCCAGTGCGTGAATCGCTTTCTGGAAGATCGGATGGGAATAGGGCGCTACCCAGGGCTTGCTGGTGCTCAGAACTTCAAACTTGCAAGTAACTGTTTTGGGCAGTAATGCTCGAATGTGCCTTTCAACCTGTTTTGCGATTTTTGCGGGATCCTGGTTCGGCACCAAGCGCGTGGAAAACTTCGCCCACACTTTTGAGGGTATTACGGTCTTCGCGCCTTCATCCATGTAGCCGCCCCAGATTCCATTTATATCGAGCGTCGGCCGGGTCCATAGTCGCTCGACGATGGTGTAACCCTTCTCGCCGCATAATCCTGGAGCGCCGACAGTTCTGCGAAAGTCCTTCTCTCTCCAGGGCAGGGAATTCAGAGCTTTGCGCTCCTTGGGAGAGAGTGTCGCTACGCGGTCATAAAAGCCGGGCACGGTCACGCGAAAATTCTTGTCGTGCAGCTTCGAAATCATTTCTGCGAGGATCGTGATCGGATTCGGCACGGCGCCGCCAAAAACTCCGGAGTGCAAATCCTGCGCTGGACCGGTGAGCTCGACCTGATAGTAATTCAGCCCTCGCAAGCCGTAAGTGATCGACGGGACGCCTTTGGCAAGCATTGAAGTATCCGATACGACCAAGGCATCGGCTTTCAGACGTTCGCGATTATTCTGTACGAAGTCCCACAGACTCACGCTGCCGATTTCCTCTTCACCTTCGATCATCACCTTCACGTTCAGCGGAAGTTTCCCATTTATATTTTTGAGGGCCTCCAAAGCCTTCAAGTGAATGTGAACCTGGCCCTTGTCGTCGGCCGTGCCACGGCCAAAGAGATTCGCGCCGCGCACGGTAGGTTCGAACGCCGGAGTGGTCCACAGATCCAAAGGCTCGGCCGGCTGCACATCGTAATGTCCATAAAAAAGAATGGTGGGCTTGCCGGGAGCATGAAGCGATTCGCCGTATACGAGGGGATGCATCTTGGTGGGCGCAATTTCAATGTTTTCCAGGCCCGCTGAGCGCAACTTCTCCGCGACCCAATGAGCGGCTCGCTCAATGTCAGGCTTGTGTTCACTTTTCGTGCTGACGCTGGGAATGCGGAGAAATTCCTTCAGCTCGTTTAGATTCTCTTCGCGTCGTGACTCAATGTAGTCGATCAACCTCATACTGCGCTCCTGACTTCCCAAACTGCGCGGGCATTGCGGCTGGCTGCATTGTATGGCACAAACGCGTAATTCTAGCGGAACCTTGCGCGATTTTAGCAAGGTTTTTAGCGGAACTGTGTTTTTAGGCACTTTCTACGGCGGGGGCTGTTGACTCCGGGTCGCGCGCGATGCACGATAGAAAACAGCCATGAGTGAAGCACAAGTCAACGAACAAACCAGCAGCAAACAGCGGCGCAGCTCGCGGGTTTTCACCCGTATACCCGTGCGCGCGTCGGGCAAGAGCATTCATGGCCGCAAATTCCGGGAGAACAGCCAAACGATCGTGATCAACGCTCACGGAGGGCTGCTTTACCTTCAAGAAGAGATCGCACTGGGGGCAGACCTGGTGCTGATTAATCCCGTGACTGAGGAAGAGCAAGAATGCCGAGTGGTTTATCTCGGCGATACTTCCGAAAAAGGGATGCGTGTGGGTGTTGAATTTCTTTCGCCCAGTCCCCATTTCTGGGGCGTCGATTTCGCTCCGCAGGATTGGCCGGTCGGACCGGCTTCCCATCCTGTTCACTAATTCCGCCACTCAGGACGAACGCCAATCGATTAGTTGGAAGGCGTCGCGGTTTCGTATTTTGACAAGTCTACATCCTTCCATTTCCCATCCATGATGTCCTTGCGAATCTGCTCGGCCGTCTTACCCTTTTGAGATTCTGTATACGCGAGAACAGCCTCTCTTTGGCACAAGGCGCATACGGACGCATGCCGGTCTGTGTAGCAGCTCAAGAGACTGGTATGTCCTATATCTTTGTCACAATGGCAATAGCAGGGCTGCTGGTAAAGAATGCTCTTAACCTTGGCGGCCAACGCATAAATATTCTGAGTCTGGATATCGGTGAACTGCGCAGGGTCAAGCGTCTCGGGTAAAGGTGCCGTAGGACGGTTGGGATGGTATGCGGGCACAACGCTCTCCTTGTTCACAGCGCTGGGTTGGCCAGACTGGGCGGAAGCGTTTTGCGCATGCACGAAGCCGACGCCGAACCCGGCTAGCGCAATCAAAGATATCGCCGCGACAAGGATTATATTTCGCATCATCCGCACTCCCTCTGCCCGCGCGGGAATTTCAGCACCGGTGCAGGCCGCATTGCTGTGTAAATC
>JBAVQA010000224.1:0-3432 GCA_049693595.1 Candidatus Acidiferrales bacterium
GAAGCGCGGCGCGCTGCAGAGAGCGGACGTGCCCGGACAGCTCCCTGAATCGGGCGTAATCCTGCGGCCGATCGCCGCTCTCCGCGAACACTTTGCCTTCCAACAAGTTCAACTTGTGATGCTGCATCCGTATGAGTTCGTTATAGACCGAGGCAAATTCGGGGGCATCTTGATCGCGGGCATGCTCGAGATACGCAAGGGCTGCTTGAATCATCGCGGTGCGCGCTTGTTGTTCCTCCGGATTTTTGCCGGCAGGGACGGTAACGCCCAATCGGCGAATGAGCGGCGGAAGCGTGAGTCCCTGTAACACTAGAGTTACGAATATGACGCAGAATGTGAGGAAAATGATGATAGCGCGATGCGGGAAAGGCGCGCCGTCGTTCAGCTTTATCGGTAGAGAAATCGCCGCGGCCAGCGCCACTACTCCGCGCATTCCAGCCCAGCCGACTATAAAAATCGCGCCTGGAGAGGGGACCGTCTCCGGCTGGCCCAGTAGTCGGCGCCGAATGAAATACGAAATCCGCGCGCCGGGGAATACCCAGAGAAGACGAAGCGCAATTACCAAGCCGCTGAAAAGCACGCCAGTCAGTAAAACCTTGCCCACACTCGCGCCGCGAATGTCAGAGAGAATATACGGAAGTTGCAAGCCAATAAGAATGAAAACGATGCCGTTCAACGCGAAATTGAGAGTTTCCCACACAGCCGCCGCTTGCAATCGCGCGCGCGTGGAGAGATAGATCGAGGATTCGCGGCCAAGATACAGACCGCACACCACGGTTGCCAGCACTCCCGACGAGCGAACGCTTTCAGCGGCCAGATAAGCGAGATAGGGCGTAATCAGGCTGATCGTGATTTCGATCGGCGCGTCATCGATTTTCTTCTCAACCAAATAAATGATTTTACCGATCGCGAATCCGATCGCGACGCCGCTGGCGATTAGATACAGGAGCCTGCCGATCTGCGAACCGGCCGAGGGCACATTTCCGGTCACCACAATTGCGATGGCGAATTGCAGAGCGACCAAGCCGCTGACATCGTTGACTAAGCTTTCGCCTTCGATGACGTCGCGAATTCTGCTCGGTAAGCCAATCCGCCGGGCAATCGATGTGGCGGCGATAGCATCGGTGGTGCAAATTACCGCTCCGAGCACGAGTCCCAGGTGCCAGTTAAATCCGGGAAGAATCCAGGGAACCACCGCGGCAACGCAAAATACCGTGAAACCGACCAGGCCAAATGCGAGCATCGAAATGCTGACCAGATTGTAACGGAAGTCGCGCCAGGAAGTCTGGAAGGCCGCGGAAAAAAGCAGCGGTGGGAGAAAAACAAGAAATACAACCTCGGGATTCAGCTCCGCATGCGGCATACGCGGCACCAGGCTGAGAAACAGGCCGCCAATCACCAAAATGATGGGGTAAGGCGTTCGAAACCGCTTGGCAAGAAGCGCGAGTACCACGACAAGAATCAGAAGAAGAATCAGGACTGGTTCGACGTGTTGAATGTTGCGTCCGTACATATTCGCCGCGAACAGTACGATATCCTAGTTGTCTGCTCATCGCACGCGCTTCGCATAATCGAGTGCGAGCCGCTGCAATTCACTCGCCTGAACAACGCCCACCCGTTTGACCCTGCCGGCGAATCATTATCGCCTAACGCTGCGCTTATCAGACGAATGGGACTTCACATGTCCGGTGGGTGCGGTGGAGGTATTTTGCGAGCGGCGAAGGGTGGGAGGGCCAGCGGCGGCCTAGGGCTCGGATTAGGCCGCCGCTGCGCGGGACGATGCCGGCGAGGTTCGCGTCTTAAAGTCCGGAACCGACGTAGCCGTTTTCGGCGGTTCTGAAACCCATGTTGGACACTTCTGTTGTCACTTTTACGGGCTCGAGGCTCGGCTTGTTTGCACCCTTGGCCAGGAACGTAAGCTCGTATTGATGCTTCAAGCTGAAGCTCACGTCGGCCAAATACGGAATGATGTCAACCGGAGCGCCGTAACCGAGGTAGTAAGTTTCTCCGCCGGTTGCTTGAGAGAGCAGATCGAGGCCGGTCTGCGACAGAGTGGTGCGGAACGAACCGCGGCCGCCAGAACCTGCTGTAGGTGTGTAAATCGAATAGACGATGAATCCGCCGCGTTGCGCGCGATTCATAGCCTCGTCGAGGTAAGGATTCGTATAAGGATTATCCGAAAATCCGGCGCCGAGAGAATCGATCCCGCTGGCGAACATCAGGATTTCGCGGCGATCCGCAGTCTGCGGCCATTTCTTCATCAGGTCAGACAGCGCCAAGTAAGGGCTCGGCGCTCCCGCCGCGGCGCCGATGGGCAACCGCAACGCTTTTTGTGCCAAGGCGTGGTCCGTGGTCAATGCTTGGGCCGTTGTGACCGTGCCGTTGTGCATATAGCCGATGCCGATGGAAGTGCTGGCCGGCTGCTCGTCGATGAATCGAGCGATGCTGGGGAATTGCAAGGCGAGGCCGTCTCGCGCGGAGTCGTCTATCAGAATGAAGAGCTGCAATCCGGCGCGGTCACCCTGCAGCGGAACCCAGCTCGTGACCATGTTCCGTTTGTCGCGCTGGTACACTTGGACGTCAGCTTCTGCCACCGCTGGAACTTCTGCGCCGTGGCGCGCCTTCACCGTCACGACCATTTTTACCGGCACGTCGGTGGTTGAGGTGTTTGGTTTGTGCGGTGCGGCTGGTGTCGGCAAAGAGATCGCGCCGAGAATTAGTCCCAACATTGCTCCCAAGATTACCGAGTGTTTCGCTGTCGAATTTTTATTCATGTTTGGGTTTCGCATCGTCTGATCCCGTCCCTCGAAATCGAGAGTTATAAGTGGGTCTCGGTGCCAGCGTCGTTTGCACGCGGCCGGGCTGGGTAGCACCGTTTCGCCCACACATATAGGATGCGGCCAACGCGGTACAAGGGTGCCCCGGTACTGGACGCTAAGTCATAGAGCACAAGGTACTTAAGAAAAGCATTGGAAGCGGGGCGGTCTCCACGCAGACGCAGTCAGGGTCATCGTATCGCGGAGACGCTGCGGCGACTTACGAATGCGTACGCACCAACGCTGGTCCGGGACAGTGCGGATGTTTCGGCCTGAACGGCGGCGGAATTTCGGGCTCGTGGAATTTTCATGGCCCCTGGTCTGCGGTTGTAGATTTCAGCGCCGGGTACGCGAACAACGCGCCGACTGCGGGAAGCTCGTTGACCTTAACTTCGTATTTGGCCGGAGCACGTTACAAATTTCGGCAACCCTGGCTGGAGGGGAAACGTAAACCAGAACCCTTTGCCCAAGTGCTTTTGGGCGGCGCGCACGCCGGAGGCGGAGTGGCGGGAGTAGGCGAGGGCTTTTCGTTTGCGACTCGCATCGGTGGGGCATTGATGTGCCGCTGAGTTCGCGGTTCGCGGTGCGAGTGAGTCAGATCGATTATTATCTGACC
>JBAVQA010000225.1:0-1953 GCA_049693595.1 Candidatus Acidiferrales bacterium
GTGGGAACACGATCATCGTGTTCGTTTCTTCTTCGAACGGCTCGGTGTGCGGTGTGACGTCACGCACCACTTCCTTTACGCGCGAGCCATGAACTTTGACCGGCACTTCCAGAGACACAGCGTCAGCGCGCAGATGCCCGGCCTGCTCCGTCTTTCCCGACGTTCCAGGAGGCGTTACAGCGGTTGTCCCGCTGCCTTCGCTAGCTGGATTTGTTACTTCTACTGCGTCCTTCGTTAGTGGCGCCATGGTTGTACCGGCAGTACGCCGTCTCCCCCAAAAAGGTGTAACCCCAGTGATATATGCATTTTTGAAGGCGGTACCAAGGTGCGGCAATGGTACGAAAGTACTTAGGGTGGACTGTTTGGGCACGCGGTGACACCAGCGGGGATTCGCTTCCCGGGGCTGGCACCTAATCCTGACGGCACTGGGAGAAAGCAGGCCGCAATTCGGCGTTCGTCCAGTCGCTAGCCCCCAAGGGAGCAGAGGCTGTCGGCGCTATGGGGTCGGCGCAGGGCGTTTGCGATACTGTTCGTACAGATCGCGATGGCGGTTGTCCGTGCTGGTGAGCTGTCCTTTGATGAATAGGTAGCGCACCTGCGTTTGAATTTCGAGTGGATCGCCGGTTGTAACAATAATGTTTGCCAGTTTTCCCGGCTCGAGCGTTCCGATTTGATCGGCGAGCCCGAATATCTGCGCCGCATTCAACATCACAGCTTTCAAAGCTTCATCATGCGGCAAGCCATAAGCCACCGCCGTTCCCGCATATTGCGAGAGTCTGCGCGAGAAAGACGTGCCAAAACTCGAAAACGCAAAGGGAATTCCCGCCGCGTTTAATTCGGCCGGCTGGGTCATTGGCTTGTCGTAAGGATCGTCCTGTTTTTCCGGAAGCCGCTCGGTAGGGCCCAGGATCACCGGAATCTTCTTCTCTTTCAGCAGGTCTTTCACTTTCCAGCTCTCCGAGCCGGAGGCCAGAATCATTTTCAGATTTTGTTTTGCGCAGAAATCCACCGCGTTGCGAATGTCTCGCGCTTCATCCGCCACTACCAGTACTGGGAGTTTTCCTTCCACCACGGGCACGAGCGCCTCGAGTTTCAAGTCGCGAAGAAAAAGATCCGGCGAACCCTTTTCTTTCGCCTGTGCGTAGTGGCGAGCGCGCACAATCCAGTCGCTCAGCTCATTCACTGCCTTCTCGTAGTCCTTTTTCGCTTCCGTGTAGGGTTTTTCCTTAACGCTAAAAGTCGAGAAATCGAATGAACGCGTCTCGATCGAGGGCCAGTTGATCACCATTGCCACCTGGCGGTTGATTTGCATTTCCTCCATCGTCCAGCCGGCCAAATTGAACGCCGAGGCCTGCCCCGTAATCACTCCGCCGCCTTCCGAATCAAATCCGCCGATGCCCGGAACTGCAAGCACCTCCGTTATCCCGCTCGCGCGCGTCACAGGAATATGTGCAGTTGCCGGATTCACGGCCGTGGCCGCGATAAGTTCGGGATTGAAAGCGCCGAGTTCGCGCGTATCCACGGTGGCTGAAACCGCGCCTACCTCATTCAATCCGATCTGAGTAATCGGATCGAACATTCCGGGATAAACCTCCAGTCCTGCCGCGTCGATCACTTGCGCATCCGCGGGAACTTCAACATTCGCGCCGACTGCCGCGATTTTCCCGTCTCGAATCACTACCGTGCCATTTTCAATTGCCGGTCCAGCTAACGTATAAACCTTGGCTCCCTTGATAGCGTAAACAGGCGCGGCCGGCTGCGACCAAAGAGGAAATGCCAGCGACAGCACCACACTAAATGCGATCAGTTGAACGCTCGCCGATTTCACGCTGTTTGCTCTCCTCACAGGCCACCTCCGGCAACGCCACCTTCATTGCTTTCGCTGGTGGGCGGCTTTTTCTTTTTTGCATCGGGCTTTTTCTCGGACTTGCCTTCCGATTTGTCTTCCTTTTT
>JBAVQA010000226.1:0-3793 GCA_049693595.1 Candidatus Acidiferrales bacterium
GCGCTGGGCATCGCGCGCGAAGATTCCGCCGCCCGCGACCTCGCTGATAGCTTGTATGCCGATCTGTACGGCACCTCCACGCGCGACGGCCAACGCGTTTCGAAGCTGGAATCATTTACCGGCCGCGGTTCGCTGGAAGGCTGGCTTCGCACCGTGCTGGCGCAGGAATTCGTGAATCGCTACCGCCGCACCAAACGTCTGGTGAGCCTGGACGAAGAGATCGAAGGCGGCGCGCAATTTACAGCGCCCAAGCCCGAGCCGGACAACTCTCCGCACGCGCGCCTGGAATCTTCCATAGACTCGGCGTTGGCCGCGCTTCCCAGCGAAGACCGTTTGGTCCTCGCCGCGTATTATCTCGATGGGCGCACGCTGGCGGAGGTCGCCAGCATGCTCGGCGTTCACGAATCCACTATCAGCCGCAAGGTGGACAAACTGGCTAAGTCGTTGCGCAAAGAAATTGTGGCCGACCTGATGCGGCACAGAATTGGCCGCCGCGAAGCCGAAGAGGCCTTGGAAGTGGATGTGCGTGACCTGCAGACGAATATTCGCCGCAGTTTAGGGCAAGAAACACCGCCGGCGGCGTTCTCAAAGAAGCAGGATGCTTTGCGTTTTCAGCAAAAGATTGAACGCGGGGCCAAAAGTTAGTAGAAGCTGAAAATTTACACGGTGAAAGGAGAAGCGGGAAACTGTACATGCAAGACGTTCCCAAAATCGTGCTGAAGCGCTTGCAGGAAACCTCGGCGGCCGGTCCTCACCCGGACGCGGATCTCCTCAACGCGTTCGCCGAGCAATCGCTGGCTGAACCCGAGCGCGTCCGCGTGACGGACCATCTTGCCCGTTGCAGCGACTGCCGCCAAGTGCTCGCGCTCTCTGTGCCGGCTATGGAACTTGTCGCCGTGGCTGCTTCCGCCACGCCCGCTTCCACCACGCCTGCCCGCAGCCGTTGGTTCGCTTGGCCGGTTCTTCGATGGGGCGTCGCGGCAGCAGGAATCATTGCCATCGCCTCGATAGGAATCGTGCAATACAGGCAGTGGCATAGAAGCGACACTTTGGTTTCCAGTCTCGCATCGCCCAGCGAAACAACTGCCGCGCCGGAGCAAGCTCTTCCGCCGTCTCCGGCTACTGAATCGCAAGAGTCTGCTCGGCAGGCCGACAAGGAAAAGCAGGTGCAGGCACAAAATTGGGCGCTGCCGAGCCGCGCTGATAACTCGCCTGCGTTCAAATTTGTTCGCCCGGCGAATCCAGCCACGCCCGCGCCCCGCGCTATGCACGGCGCGCCTTCGGGAACCGCGGCAGGCGGCAGAATCCGCTCCGGTTCTGCCGTCGGCGTAGCTCCCAAAGTTGCGCCCTCGCCTCCGCGCGAGACTTTCGGCGTCGCGGGTGGCTCAAAGGGCGCGATGCCCCAAGCGGCAGCAAAGCCCGCTCCAAGTCCGAGCGCGGCTCAATCGGTTGAGGCCTCTTCTTCTTCGCAGACAGTCGAGGTCGTGGAGTCTCAGGCAGCACCATTGCCGGCGACCGCAAAAGACCAAGTTTCGGATCAGCTTGATGAGGAGCAAAAAGATCTGCCGTCGCAGTACAATTACTCTACGAGCTCGAGCGTGCCCGAGACCAACGATCTCGCTGCCGCAGAAGCCGGGTCCGGCACGCACCATCCGTCACCACGATGGAGCATCAGCGCGGATGGCGCCTTGCAGCGCTCCTTCGACCAGGGCAAGACCTGGCTGGATGTGAACGTGAACTCGCGCCCGGTTTCCAGCCACTCAAAGGCGGCAAGCAACATTGACAATGTGTATGAGCAGGATAGCCTGAAGAAAAAAGTCGAGCCTCAACCGAGCCCGAGCCAGGTATTCCGCGCTGTGTCAGCCCAAGGCGCTGAAGTTTGGGCTGGCGGTTCGGAAGCGATGCTTTACCATTCGGCCGACTCCGGCGCTCACTGGGCGCGCGTGCTCCCTTCCTCATCCGGCGCT
This sequence comes from Candidatus Acidiferrales bacterium, assembly GCA_049693595.1. Lineage (GTDB taxonomy): Bacteria > Acidobacteriota > Terriglobia > Acidiferrales > UBA7541 > Palsa-295. Next base: position 1,968 of record JBAVQA010000226.1, read on the forward strand.
ATCCTCACCGGTGACATCACCAGCATTCAGTTTTCCGACCCGCAACACGGCAGGGTCGCAACTTCCACAGCCGAAGTCTGGATCACGACCGATGATGGCCAAACCTGGCGCCGGCAATAACTCCTGCAGCGATTCCGTGATAATCGGAAGCTGAGCCAGGAAGTGCCGGACGAATGATTATGCCTTCGTGGCAAACTCCTTTATAATTGAGGGATTCGGCATTGCTACAGGAGCAGCAAGAGATATGTTGAAAAGCATTCAGCAGCGAGACCTGGACCGTAACCGCTGGGTCAAGGTCACCATGATCGTCTTACTTGTACTGATTTCGGTCAGCATGGTGATCACGCTAGTTCCCGGATTGGTCGGCGGATCGATGACCACCAGCCCTGATACTGTGGCTACCGTCGGTGGACAGGACATTTCCGTTCTCGATGTACAACGCCAGTTGAATCAGGTCCTGCACGGCCAGAATGTTCCGGAGATGCTCAAAGGTCTTTACGCCAAGCAGGTTCTCGATCAGATGATTCTTACTCGCGCGCTCGAAGTGGAAGCGCAGAGACTTGGGCTCAGCGTGACGCCTCAGGAAGAATCCGAGCGCATCAAGCAATTGCTGCCTTCTGCATGGGAAGGCGGAACCTGGGCCAAGGACCGTTACGTTGCGGAAGTCCAAACCCGCACGGGGATGTCCGTCCCGGAATTCGAAGGTTTTCTGCGCGACGATATGCTGAAGGAAAAATTCCGCCAGTTGGTCACGGATTCCATCAGCGTGACACCGGCTGAAATTCAGGACGAATTCCGCCGGCGAAATGAAAAAGTGCAGATTGAATACGCGCTCGTAAAACCCGCGGAACTGGCTTCTTCGATTCACCCCACGGATTCCGAACTCTCCGCCTTCTACACCAAGAACGCATCGCGTTATCAAATCGCTGAGAAACGGTCTGCGCGTTACGCCTTGTTGGATCTGGCCAAATTGCGGGAGAGCACCCCTGTAAACGACGATGTCCTGCGCGCCTACTACAACTCGCACATCGACCAGTACAAAGTGGAAAACCGCGCACACGTCGAGCACATACTTTTCAAGACGATCGGAAAGACTGACGCCGAAATTGCCGAAATCCGTCAGAAAGCCGAAGAAGTCCTGAAAAAGGCCAAGAGCGGAGCAAACTTTGAAGACCTTGCGAAAAAGTACTCGGAAGATGACGCTACCAAACCCAAAGGCGGCGATCTCGGCTGGATAGTTGAAAAGCAAACGGTACCCGAATTCGAACAGGCTGCTTTCAGCGTCCCCAAAGGTTCGATTTCGGATTTGGTAAAGACCCAATACGGGTTCCACATCATCAAGGTGCTGGATCGCGAAACGGCCCACACCAAGAGTTTTGAGGAAGTGCGCAGCTCGATCGTGCCGGTAGTCGCGGAAGAAAAAGCCGCTGAACAAGCGAACAATATCTCTGCGCAGATGGCTAGCGCCGTGCGCCAGTCGAACCGTCAGTCGTTGGACGACCTGGCCAAGAAATTCAACCTTCAGCTCGGCGAAACGCCGGTCGTCTCTGTGACCGAACCCCTTGGCGAGCTCGGAAACACTCCGGAACTACATCAGGCGCTTTTTCAGCTTCGCCCGGGTGAGCTTAGCCAGCCCCTCCAGCTCCCTCAGGGCTTCGTAATTTTGACGCCGAAAGACGTCCAGCCTGCACATCAAGGCACGCTGGCTGAGGTTCGCGACCGCGTCCTGGCGGACTACCAGCAGGAGAAGTCCATCGAGCTTGCTCGGACCAAAGCCGACGATCTCGCCAAGCGCGTCCAAGGTGGCCAACCTTTCGACCAAGCTG
>JBAVQA010000227.1:0-12984 GCA_049693595.1 Candidatus Acidiferrales bacterium
GCCAAATGAGTAGAGTTAGGCTACTTGTGGTGTAACTGGGGCAGCAGGAGGCCATATATGGGCCCACGGTTGCAGCATGGCTAGCGGGGGCAAAATTTGACCTACGTCATCGCGGTCGCCAATCAAAAAGGCGGCGTCGGAAAGACCACGACGTCGATCAATCTAGCTGCCGCCATCGCGCTGAAGAAAAAGAAAACACTGCTTATTGACCTCGACCCGCAATCGAACGCTTCGATCGCGTTTTTCGAATCGTCGGAGATTCAGACATCGATGTACGACCTTTTCGCCGAGCATCCGGCGGAGATGTCCAAGATCGTAAAGCCTACGAAGGACCCTTACCTGTTTGTGGCGCCCGGGAAGTTGGCGTTGGCGAGGCTCGAGACGCAGCTCGCGGGGCAGTTTGATGCGCCATATAAGTTGAAAGACGCGCTGTCGAGTGTGCTGAAGGAGTACGAGTTCATCATTCTGGACACGCCCCCCGCGCTGGGCATCTTGACGGTGAATGCGCTCGTGGCGTCCACGCATTTGCTGGTTCCAATTCAAGCCGCGTATTTCGCGATTGAGGGAACCGACGATTTACTGGAGACCTACGCGCGAATTCGTTCGCGGCCGAATCCGGATTTGAAAGTGCTCGGCGTGGTGATCACGCTCTTCGACAAGCGCACCAATATTTCGCGCGACACGCACGAGCAGATTCGCGCCGTGTTCGGCGAAGCGCTTTTCAAAACGCGGATCAGCAAGAACGTCCGGCTGGAAGAAAGCCCGGCTTACAAGGAAACTGTTTTTTCATTTGCGCCGAAGTCTTCGGGCGCGGAAGAATACAAAAAGCTCGCCCAGGAGGTATTGCAACGTGTCCAAGAGGATCGGGTTGCCCGTCACTCTCAAGATGCGGCATGACGCGCACTACGTAGAAACGCTGACCAGCTTCAGTGGCGCGTCGATCGGGCGGATGATCCCGCTCAATAAGGTTCGGCCGAACCCGGACCAGCCGCGCAAAGCGCTGGGCGATCTCCGCGAGCTCACGGATTCGATACGCGAAAAGGGCGTGCTCGAGCCGCTGCTTGTGCGGTTCATTCCGCGAGAAGATACCTATTACATTATTTCCGGCGAGCGGCGTTACCACGCTTCGAAAGCGGCCGGGTTGCACGAGCTGCCCTGCATCGAGAAGATCGCGGACGACGCGGAAACGCTGGAAATCGGACTGATCGAAAATCTTCAGCGCAAGGACCTGACTCCGTTCGAAGAAGCGGACGGTTTGCAGCGTTTGGCGACTCACTTCGACTATACGCACGACGACATTGCCAAGAAAATCGGCCGGGCGCGTTCGTCGGTGACCGAGACGATGTCACTGACGGTGATTCCGGACGCAGTTCGCAAGGACTGCATCGAACGTGGGATATTTTCCAAGTCGCTGTTGCTGCAGGTGTCGCGTCAGCCGAACGAGAAGAAAATGCTTGAGATGGTCCATCGCATTGCGCAAGGTGGATTGACGCGCGACGAAGCGCGCAAAGCCCGCAAGGCGGAGTCTGCTTCCGATTCGAGACCGCAACCGTTCCTCTTCGACTATCGCGCCCCGGACGAATCGTTTCACGTGCGCGTCCAATTCCGCAAAAGCCATGTGAGCCGCGAAGAATTGGCAGCTGCGCTTCGCACAATTCTGCGCGAAATCGAGTCCGGCTCTATTTCCTCCTCCGCGGCATAGGGACTTCTAGTCGCAATTGGCGGCTCGAGAGTGAGTCGAACCGAGCGGTTTCTTCTCGCTTGTCTTTGCCATGCGCTGCGACTTAATCTCTTCGCCGTCTAATCATGAGTCCCGAACAAAGCAAGCTTCTGCTTTCGGTCGATCTGGCCGGCACGTTCTTGTTCGCGGTAGAAGGCGCGCTGATAGCGGTCCCCGCGAATCTTGATCTTTTGGGTGTGATGGTGCTGGCGTTTTCGACAGCGCTGGTGGGAGGAATTATTCGCGACGTCTTGATCGGCGCCAGTCCTCCAGCGTCGCTTCGTGACTGGCGCTACGCGACTACAGCGTTTGCGGGAGGCGTCATCGTATTTTTTCTGCACCCCTTCATTCGTGCGATTCCGGGTCCGGTCATTCTCACGCTGGACGCTGCGGCGTTGGCTTTGTTTGCCGTCGCGGGAACAGAGAAAGCGTTGCTCTATAAGATGCATCCGTTCATCGCTGTTTTGCTGGGCGCTGTTACGGCTGTTGGCGGCGGAACCGTGCGCGACGTCCTGCTGGCGCAGATTCCCAATGTTCTTCGTTCGGACATCTATGCGACTGCGGCTCTCGCGGGAGCGTGCGTGATGGTTGCGGCGACGAAGCTGCGTGTGCCTCCTACGTCGGCGGCCATTTCAGGAGGGCTGGTTTGCTTTTTGCTTCGTGTCGTTAGCGTTTGGCAGCACTGGAATCTTCCTAAGGCCTTTACCGGCTGAGATCGGTCCCGCCCGCCACTGCATTGACGGTTTCATGTTCGCCGCGGGAGCGGGCCCCTTAACTGCTATTCTTTCTTCCTATGGACATCACACCGCAACAGATCTCCATACTTGAACGCTTGCACGCGAGTGGTTTTGAGATTGTGGCGTTCCCGATGTATGCGAACTACATCGGCGTGCGCAAAGGAAACTGCGCAGCGCTTCTCGCTCCGATCGCCGCGGATCGTTTTCAGCTGCACGGACAGCCGGCTTATCTTCTCGGTGGAAATTTTAGCGTACGAATCACGCGGGAAGGCCGCGAGTGGTTCGTCTGGAAAAAAGAGAAACTCGAAGTCACCGCGGCTCGAGTCGCGGAAATTGAGCAATTTACTGCCGAGTTATCGGAAGCGCTCTTGTCGATTATTTAGGCCGGCGCACGGTAGTTGAAAGTGTCGCGCGCTCAGCGCACACTATGTAGATGACTGATTCCTATGACGTGATATGTATCGGCGCCGGGCCAACGGGACTCGCTTGCGCGATCGAGGCCAAGCGCGCAGGGATGCGCCCGCTGGTCATCGACAAAGGATGCCTGTGCAATTCGCTTTTTCACTATCCCATTAATTTGCTTTTTTTCACCACGCCGGAGCGCATGGAAATTGGCGACCTGCCCATGACGATTTCCGGCGGCAAACCGACGCGAGGCGAAGCACTGAAATATTATCGCCGAGCAGTCGAGCACTATGGGATCGAGGTTCGCCAATACGAGCGCGTGGAGGACGTCACGGGGCGCGACGGTGCGTTCGTTGTGCATGCGCGCGCTGAAGAGGGTGTTGCACTCGAATATCACTCTCGCAAGATTATTTTGGCTACTGGGTACTACGATTTGCCCAACGTGCTGGGAATTCCCGGCGAGGATCTGCCGCACGTCAGTCATTATTTTAGCGAAGCGCACCCGTATTGGAACCAGGATGTTGTCGTCATCGGCGGAAGGAACTCGGCTGCGGAAGCGGCTCTCGATTTATTTCGTTCGGGGGCTCGAGTCACTCTGATTCATCGCGGCGCAGAAATGGGAAAGAGTTTGAAATACTGGGTGAAACCTGACATCGAAAATCGCATCAGTGCCGGCGAAATACGCGCCATGTTGAAGACCGAGGTGTTGCGCATCGAACCAGATAAAGTGTGGGTAAAAAATGGAAATGGCGAGCAGGCTGTTTCAGCAGCTCAAGTGTTTGCGCTGACCGGCTATCATCCGGACTTCGAGTTTCTAAAAAAGCAGGGAATCCGTCTTGATCGCGAATCGCTCAGGCCGGAGATTAATCCCGAATCACTGGAAAGCAATGTCCCCGGTATTTATCTCGCAGGCGTCATCGTGGGTGGAAAACACACGGCTGAAATTTTCATTGAGAACGGCCGTTTTCACGGGCGCCAGATTATCGCAGCCATGACGGGTAAGGGAAAACTTGCCGAAAAGGCGCCAGTTTCTCCGCCTGGAGAATAAAGAGAGATTCTCCGCGCCGTTTTAATATTCGTCGCTCCGCGAGAGATCACTTCATCTGGGGCTTCAATCAATAGGTGCGCAACGTCCAAAGTCCAACAGAATAATGTGCGTGATCTCCCGCCGCGTAGTATCCTAATTTGCCTCGCGAACATGCGTCGCCGCAGTTTGTCAGGCGGTCGGAGCCTGCCCGGCGTGGCGGCTCTGCCTGCCGGACAAGCAGCCTTGAGTTCATCCTGCGCGCAACGAAGGGTTCCGACAAGCGCCGCCACGCTTCAGGGGGTCGGAGCTTCAGCTCCGACAAAAGCTGCCGCGCGCAGCGCCTTCCTTTCGCAGTGCAGTTCCCGCGAGCTGTCGCCTTCGCGGCTCTCCAAGCTAAGACACTACCTCCCGCTGCGCTGAATTGCCTGCCTTCGGCAACTCTGTTAAAGTCGAATGCGATGGCATCGATCGTAAAAGAAGTCGGGGAAACGTTCTTTACCCTTTACAAAGGGTTCAGCGTGACGTTGCGGACTATGTTTCGCAAACCCACGACGGAATCCTATCCGGATGTGCCTGCGAGCGTCCAGCCCCGCTATCGCGGAATTCACGTTCTGCAGCGCGACGAGAGTGGTCTAGAAAAATGCGTAGGATGTTTTCTCTGTTCCGCCGCGTGCCCGGCGAATTGTATTTACATTGAAGCGGCGGAAAACACGGAAGCGCATCGCATGTCGGCGGGTGAACGCTATGCGAAAGTCTACAATATCGATTACTCACGATGTATTTTTTGTGGCTACTGCGTGGAGGCGTGTCCTACTGACGCAATCACTCATGGTCACAATATCGAGCTGGCCCCCTACGATATTAATGCGCTGATCTACCGCAAAGAGCAGCTCCTCGAACCGTGGCCTCCGCCGAAAGCCTGATTCGCAAAGCTAATTTCAAAGTCCGAGGGATCGTAGGTTTGTTCTCCAGGCGAAAAACTTGACGCGCCGAAAGCCGCTCTCCATATAAGTCGCGATAAACACGACAAAGACTTGTCTCGCCGAAAGCCCCCGTTCTCGACGTCTTATCTGTTCAGATTCATGCGACGCGCAGGCGAGATTCAAACTCGATGTGACTCTTCTCGTTCCGAAATGCAACTTTCCATTCTAAGGACACTGAATTCCCACCCTTCTTCGCTCAGCGAGCAGCCCTCTCCCCTTTCGGAACTCGATTCTCCGACGTCGCACGTGAGATTCCCAGATGATCGGTCTTAGCGTTGGAACAACCTGATTTCAAGCGGGTGATTGCCGCGAGCGGGCCTCGTTGCGAGCGAGGATAGAAAAGCGCTTGCTCCGAGTGAAGCCGGCCGTTGGAACGCCTTTCGTTTACTCTCTAGCCGCCAAAGTTGAAGTTCAACTCCGCTGAGTACAGAAAATCCGTGGCGCGTCGATTACGCAACGGACTTCCGTCAGGGCCAAGCACGTGGGCAACGTTGCGAGCATGCCGCACTTCACGTCGTGATCGCCATGCGGCTAGTGAAGTACTTATCGCAGAAATCGGGTGGAACTGTCAAATAGCAAGAATACGGTCTAACTCAAAATGCTTATTCCACGTTTTCGACTGCAGCAAGTGCGATGCTTCGAGATTCAGTCGCGATCTCCGGTTATTCTAAAAACATTGAAGCACGTTAGGCGCATTCAAGTTAGTCACGTCGCTGTCACCCTGCCGAAGTTCGCTTTCGTCGTGAAAGTCTTCCCGCCTTCGCAAATTTACACCACGCAGTTCGTCTGCAACGAGCATAGTGCGAGAATGGATATTTATGGAACAGAGGTTCAATTAGGGACGAGATGGCACTCAGGCTATGAGGGCGGCGGGCTTGATGAGGGGTGCGGATATTTTATGGCGCGAAGCTGAAAGTAAAAAGGAAACCTCCGATTTTAGTTTGAGATTGCGAGGTTCGTGGTTGGCACGATGGGGAACGAGTCCAATGAAGATTGTGCCTTCACGGTCGGAGCTGTGAAGTGCCGAGTGGTCCTGGAGCAGCGCGCCTAGAGGATAGGCAGCCGTGAAGGACGGGCGGAGATCTTGTCGGATGGCAAGATATAAAAGACGATGGAACTCTGTAGAGGCAAAGCTGGGACGTGAATGCTGTGATTCAAGCGGATCGCACGAAGATGAGGCCGAAAAGGTGCCGAGCAATAAATTATGGGCATCGGAATCGTGTCGCGTTGGGGACGGGGCGCAGGATAGCGGGACTTAGTTGAGGCGAGCTAAAGCTTAGGACGCGAATGGAGATCGAACGGAAATTCGCAAGGGTGGCGGCGGATTGAAAGGGCAAGTAGACGACGGCAAGTAGGTTGCGGCGAGTAAATGACAGCGAGTGATGACGGATGGCGCGGACTACCAGTGCGTTGAAGTCGTGGCGGAGTTGGTGAAGACCGGTACAGGAACAAGATGACGGACTTGGTTGAGGCGAGTTCAAGATCAGGAGTCGAAGGCAAATCGAATGGAGATAATCGAAAGACGGAGGCGGATAGAAAGTCGAAGTAGACGAAGGCTAGTAGATGATGCGAGTAATGACGGATGGTGATGAAAAACAGGTCGGTTGAAGTTATGGCGGAGTTGGCGGACGGCAACAAGAAAAAAAGAAAACAGAGAAACAGGAAGCAGCGAAGCAAGATGACGCGTTCGGTAACCGAGTCAAAGCTGATCGCGCGAATGGAGATCGAACGAAAATACCTGCAAAGATGGCGGGGAATGGACGGGGAAAGTAGATGACGCGAGTAGATGGCGGCGAGAGATGACGGATGTCGGTGGACCACTGACCGGTGAAGTTATGGCGGAGTTGGCGGGCGGAGACAGAGAAACAGAGAAACAGGGAGACCGGAAACGGGGAAGAAAGACGACGCATTCGGTACGCGAGCTAAAGCTGCTGGCGCGAAGACAGATTCGAGGGGAAATGTCCGCAGAGATGACGATGAGCGTGAGGCAGCGGAGCCATCGGCAAACTAATCGCGGTTGAACGGTGCGATGGGACGCGGTTCGGTCGCGTCAATCGCGGCGGGCAGCAGGCAGGACGAAGAAGGGAGCAGGAACACGAACACGGAGCCCGGAGAACGCGGGAGGTGAGGCGATGAATTCGAAGGCAGCCAATCACCTCAGGACGAGCAAGTTCGGAAAACGGAAGGGCGTTTAGATTGCGCGGATGCTTTGCGGTGGGTAAGAACGGTGCGACTGGTACCGCACACGGGCTGCTAAATGGAATCGATAGGCGAACTGACTAGCAGGGCAACGACAGCGGGAATGAAATCGCGGTCCGGAAGCCCGGCGAAGCGTGCCCTGCCGCGCAAGGCGATCAAGACTGCCAGCTTCGGTGTCTCAGCAACGGAGAAGGAGGAATTAGTTATTCCGACTTCACGAACGCCGCAGCGACGCGGAACCAGCGCGAGTTCAACGAAACGCTACTCGAAGCGCAGGGGTGAGCTTTTTCCCGACGCAAGGCCTTCGATTAGCGCCGAGTTACCTTTGGCGACGACACGGGCGTCGCAAAGCGGCCTCGTCGGCACGAGTTCTACCGAAGTCGAACCGGCGCAGAAAGCGAAACTTTTGTTTGCGGCGACGCCTTCGGTGGAAGCAAATTCGCGGCAGCGCTCGGCCTCGGATCGCGATGGCGTGCTGAGAGGACAAATATTCGCGCGCCGAGTAGTTAATCCGTCCCGGAATGCCGCTTTGGCATTACGTAGCGGAGCCGAAGTAGTTTTTGTGACAAGAGCTGATCGCGCGTGGTACGTAGCAGGAGGAGCTCGATGAGCCAAGAGCAGGAGCGGAGGGCCGCACTCGAGTTCGCGCGTGCGCGTGCGACTGACGCCGTGTTCGGGCCAACTGCACGCGTTAAACGGCCTTTCGTTGAGGTGGCGAGTAACGCATCGACGCGCGAGTCGGCGGAGCGGGCCGCAGTTTTTCTCCGCGCACCAAGGCGACGATCTGGGGGACATCGGCAGAAGCGGCGCTCGCGCGGCCCTTTGGAGCCTCTCTTTTCGTGGAATTACCAACGCCAAAGCGTCGGGTCCGTGCGCACGCGCTGTCAGATCCCTCAGAATGCTCGAGAGCGACAGGGAAAAGCGACGCAGTCTGCGAAATCTTATGCGGGCGCCGGTGTTGCGGGGCGTTTTGAGCAGGAGCCGGCAAAGCGGGATTTCGACGAGTTTCCGAACCGGAAGCATAGGCGTTTGGGGCGATGGCGTCCGTCTGCAAGCGCACCTGCCGCTCCAGAAAATTCAGGGCTCTCTTTGCTTTGGAAGATAGTTGTGTGCTCGGAAGAGGTAGCGCGTCACGCACCGGGGACGCATCCCGGCGAGAGCGTGCCGAACGATGGGGAAAATGGTTCACCGGTGATGATTGCGATTGGAATTCCTGGGAATTCAGCGCCCCATCAAATAGTGGCAAACGATTTTCGTCGATGGCTTCCAAGGGAAGAGGCGCAGAGAGTTTCGAAAGGCCCGGGTCCGACGCGGCGTCTTGAGTACGGCGGCATTCGAGAATCCAGCGCGCGAGCCGGGATTGGGTTTCCGCTTCGATCCATTCCTCGACAAGATCCCCAAGCTCCTTGCGCAAATTTGCGATCGTATTCAGTCGAACAAGCTCGAAATTTTCCAGTCCCGCTTGAGACGAGGTGACCAAGTATTCGAGCGGGGGAGATGTGCACATTGAAAAGACCTCCTGGGTACGTGTCTCCAAAGAGTGAGAGGCAAGTTAGTAGAGTAACAGAATAAGGAAAGTCACTCAATAGTAATCGTAAGATGAGCTGGGAGGGGTGTGCTTTGGTCATGGTCGTTATCCCATAGTTTCGGCTCAGCCGCAACCATGGGACGGGGCCAGAAACGGAGGAAGAACGTGGATCTAGTGGAGGCCGGAATCGTAAAACGGCCCTAACCGACGAGCGAAATGCGTAGGAATGCGTAGGACTGCGGAAGTGATTCTCAGTACGAGGAGGATCCATGGGTGGAAAGCGGCAGCCGTTGCCAGCGGAATTCGCAGCGCAAGGCGAAGCGGTGATTCGGACCGCGCTTCTCAAGAGGCGGCGCACGCGCAGCCGCGAATATATGAAGCAATGGAGGGCGAATCCGAAGCATCGCGAACTGGAACGCGAGAGGCGCGACCGCGACTACACATTCAAAAAACAGCGTCGCGCGCGGAGGTTGCTGCTTCGCCCCTACACCAGGGTTGATGGCCGGCCGCAATGCGGATTCTGCGGACAGGGAAGGCCAGTGGAGATTGTCGAAAGGCTTCGAATTTCGGAGACAGCGGACGAAGAATACGAAAGAGTGCTCATCCCGTATTGCGGGCACTGTTGATGAAAGAGCAGGGAGTGCCAAGAAGGTTTCCTTGCGAGTGACACTGTGAATGCGTGAAAAGGATTTCAGCACCGGGTTGCGCGGTGTGCTTTTCGAAGCGCGACACTACGCGCGTATGGGTTCAGCAATTTGGCTGTACGGCTGGTTGGTTCTGCGGCAGACACATCAGTCGGGGTCGGTGGGTTGGGTGCTCGGGGGCGCGCCGGTGCGCTATCGCGAGATCGAGGAAGAGACAGGTTTCAACCGTCGGACACTAGAGCGTTGGCTGAGCGCTTTGCGGCGCGAGGGCTATATCGAGACGACGGTGGCGCAGGAAGGCATAAGCATTCGCATCACGAAAGCCAAGAAATTTCCACAGGGTGTATGCAAATCTGCGGAGGGTGTACGCAGAATTGCGGCCGGTCCTACGCGGAATTGCGGGGCAAGTGCCCCACAAAACTATACGTACGAACAAGTTGCGGACGGGATGAATAGCTCATTAATAGTAAGACTGAAAGAAAGAGAAGCGCAGCGCGAAAATCTCCGAAGCTGTGGAAATCAACAACAAGACCAGAAAGAAAATCGACGCAGAAATCAAAGGCCAAACGAACACCCGAGTCCAAATCAAAACCCTTCCGGGTTAGAACAAAATCAAAACCAAAATCAGCTTCAGAACCGCAAACAAGATCAACACCAATACTTTCCGTGGGAGCTGCGTTTGCGCCAGCAGTTGTTGCGTGCCGAGCGCGACGAAGCAGTGCGGCGCGAGCTAGCCGTGGGAACCGGACCGTTGGATCGCCGATGAGGTTATTTACAGGATTGCGCAGGGAAGTGGGGCACGGAGGAAACGCGCCGGCCGGCTATCAACTGGCGTGGTACGAGCCGCGGCGCCGCATAGGCGTGTATTTCCCTGTGCCGCTGCATTGGGCGCTGCGAGAGTTGCGCGAGCTGGGCCACCGTTTTCGGTTGGCGCTGCAAGCTCCGCGAATCGAGTGCGCTGAGGTTTTCCAAATGCAACGAGCGCATCGCGAACGCGAGCGATTGGCCGCAGAATACGCGCGCGGATATATCAACGGGTGGCGCGAGTGCTTTCACGTTTGCCTCGACGCGGTGGAAGAAGAGATCGAGCGTGTCGACGAAGCCTGGGATGTCGGTTCGATGCTGCCTGCGCCGAAGCCGCCACGGAAGAACTAGCGACGCGACCGCGCGACGTCCCGATTACACGTCGCGCAGTCAATTCTTAACCGTAGGGGCACAGCATGCTGTGCCCGCTGAAACGCGGAGGCTGAGTTGGCCGGAGAAGCGACAGCCGTACGTGTACAGGACACGGGTGGCCGATCGCTACGAAGTTGCCAAGCACTTGTGCCGGGCGCAGAATGCTGCGCCCCTACGAAGGCTAGGCATGGCGCGGTTGTTGATGAACGCTAATTGTGAATCTTAAATCTGCGATTCGCGAGGTGCTCAAGATGAAAGCTGCTGAGGTGTTCAACGCATGCCACGCGCGTTACCGCGGGCTGCACGAATGGCTCGATGATTCGCTTGGGCAGGTGCGCGCGCTGGACCTTGACTCGCCTTCCTGCGGGTATCAGTGGCGGCCGGAACGATCGCGCGCGTGCGAATACGTCGCGGATTTCGAGCGCATCAGTCGGCAAGCGCTGAAACGTCCCGCGTGGAAGGGCCGTCTGAAATTATTTGAGATTTATTTTGTGGGCGGAATTGAATACCGCCGTGCAATTACACTGGTCGGAGTCGCCGAGGGCACTTTTGATTACTGGATGGCCGAGGTCAAAAAAGCCGCTGGCCGCGAATTCTCGCGCGCCGGGTTGTACCCGCCGTCGCACTACTTTCAATCGACGCACGCGCATCAAGTACAAATCCGCAATTTGTAATGGCAAGTGCTTAACTAAGTCCACCTGGAAATGGTTGCCGAACCGCGCACGTCTCCCCGTTTTGCCCCTACGAAGTTCGACTCTCGCTGAAGTTCCTCAGTTCAAAACTCACGATTCATTTCATGCATTCTGTTTCGCATACACTTCCGCATGGACAAATACAACTGCGCGGATGGCCTTTATAATCGCGGCGGCGTGTGTTAGACAAGATGCGATGAATCGCAGCGGAAACATCCTCATTACGGGAGCGGGCGGGTGCATCGGGTCTGCGCTGGCGGAGAGCATCGCCAGAGCCGGCGCGCGCAATCTGATACTTCTGGACCACGGGGAGCACGAGCTGCATGAAATTGAGTTGGCGCTGTCTGCGATCGAGGGTAGCGCGCCGCACGTCGCTGTGCTTGGCGATATTTGCGATGCCGCGCTGCTGGCCGAAATGTTCAAAGAGCATCGGCCGGACGTGGTTTATCATGCGGCCGCTTTCAAGCACGTTCCGATGATGGAAGCAAATCCGCTGGCGGCGATCCGCAACAATGTGATCGGAACGATGACGCTGGCTCGCGTCGCCCGCGAGTACGAATCGGCGCAACTCGTGATGATTTCTACGGACAAAGCAGTGAATCCGCGGAGCGTGATGGGAGTGTCGAAACGGATCGCAGAACTGGTACTGCTTCGATGGAACGGCATCAAGACGCAGATGAAGGCCGTAAGGCTGGGAAATGTTTTAGGCTCGCGCGGCAGCGTGGCCCCGCTGTTTCGGCTACAAATTGCGCGGGGCGGTCCGGTGACGGTGACGCATCCTGACGTGAGCAGATATTTTCTGACTCTGCGAGAAGTGGTGGAACTAATCCTCACGACGGCAAACTTGGAAGGCGGCATTTTTGTTCCGGAGTCCAGCGAGCCGGTAAACATTCTTGATTTGGCGCGCGGGATGATTCGGAAAGCGGGCTTCGAGCCGGACGTGCAGATACCGATCGTGTTCACGAAACTTCTTCCCGGGGAAAAACTTTCTGAAGAGATGCTGTTTGCGAGCGAAACCGTGGAGTCGACCGGAGATGCGAGACTTCAGCGTGTGCGAGGCGTCGCAATCGCCGCCGGCGAATTTGACATAAAGATTGCGCGACTGGCCGAGAGCGTGGAGCTCCGCGACCAGGCCGCCCTTGTGCGTGCGCTAGTCCGTATCGTGCCCGAGTACGAGCCGAGCGAACTGCTGCTCGGGTTGCCAAAGCCGCTCGTGCGCGCAGCGACAAAATGAATTGCAATATAGAATGAAACGCAAAATCGCCGTGGTCACAACTTCGCGCGCCGACTACAGCCATTTGTATTGGCCCCTGCGGGAACTGTCCGCGCACCCGGACGTGGATTTGAAAATCATCGTGATGGGCGCGCACCTTTCCCCTGAGTTCGGCTCGACCATTCAGGAAATCGAGAAAGACGGTTTCAACATCGACGCGCGAGTCGAATGCCTGCTCAGCTCCGATACTGACGTGGGCATGGCCAAGACGATCGGCGTCGTCACGCTGAGCCTCGCTGACGTTTTCGGGCAGATGCGGCCGGACTTGCTTTTGCTGATCGCCGACCGTTACGAAATGCTGGCGCCGGCGTCGGTGGCTCTGGCGCTGCGAATTCCCATCGCGCACATCGAAGGCGGCGAAATCAGCGAAGGCGCGATTGACGACGCGGTCAGGAACGCGCTTACGAAGATGAGCCACATTCATTTCACCTCCACGCAGGCGGCGCGCGACCGCGTGATCGCCATGGGAGAAGAGCCCTGGCGCGTTCATCGCGCAGGCGCTCCTTCGCTGGATCATTTGCGTCGGCAGACTCTGTTCACGCGCGCGCAGATCGAATCGCGGCTGAATGTTGTCTTGAACCACCCGACGATTTTGGTCGC
>JBAVQA010000228.1:0-7953 GCA_049693595.1 Candidatus Acidiferrales bacterium
CAGTTCACCTGGAGCAACATTCAGCCGCACTGGAATTGGGACACGGTGAATTTCTGGCCGCAGATAGCGTTTGCATTCGGCGGGCTGGAGCTCGTGTCGTCGATGAGCGAAGAAGTGAAAAATCCGCGGAAGACTTTTCCGCGCGCGATCCTCGGTTCGGGCATCGTGATCGCGGTGATCTACATTGCGGGAACGATTGCGGTGCTTTCGTTGATGAGCAGCGTGAATGTGGATCCGAAGAGCGGCGTATTTCAAGCGCTGACGATTGCTTCGGCCACTTTGAAGATTACCGCGCTGGGAATCATCGCAGCGATATTGGTGACGGTAGGAAACGCGGGCGGCGTGGGTTCCACCGTGGCGGGAATCTCGCGCGTTCCATTTGCAGTAGGCGTGGATCGTTATTTGCCGCGCGCATTCGCCAAGGTCCATCCGAAGTGGGAGACGCCGTACGTTTCCATCCTGGTGCAGGCGGGGATTTCGGGTGCGATTTTGCTGCTCAGCCAAATCAGCGAAACGACAGTCAGCGCTTATCAAATCCTCGTGGACGCGACCAACATTCTTTATTTCATTCCGTTCCTTTATATGTACGCGGCGGTGATCAAGCTGGCGTACCGGCCGGACCGCGCAACGTCGACGGCGGCGTTGATTCCCGGCGGCAAAACGGGCGTGTGGCTCGCGGGAGGCATGGGATTTGTTATCGTGCTCGCGAGCATCGCGCTTTCGGTGGTCCCGCCGGGCGAGACAACCAACAAGTTGCTGTTTGAAGTGAAGCTAATCGGCGGCACGGGGTTCGGTCTTCTGCTGGGCGTAATGCTTTTTGTGCGCGGCGCGCGGAAAAAAGCGCACGAAATAGCGCGATAATTTCTGCTTCTAGTGCACGGCGCGATCTTGCTTGGAGTTTTTTGTCGCGAGAGAGAAGCGTGGCTCGATTTTCAGCGATCCTGACGCTGTGTCCTGAAGCACTAGCGCTGCAACATATTCTCCCAGCGAAGGGCCATGCTTGAAGCCGTGGCCTGAGCCGCCGCCCACCAGCCAGACGTTTTCGCAATCAGGATGGCGATCGATTAGAAAATCTCCGTTGGAAGTGTTTTCGTACTGGCAGACGCGCGATTCGACCATGGGCGCGTGCTTCAACGCGGGAAAACGCTTCGTGATGAAGTTTCGGGCTGCGGCTATCGCTTGCACACTCGCCATGCGCGGTTGCGTGTCAGGATCGACGATTGGTCCGTGGCGGTCGTCGGCAACTTTGAATCCGCGGCTTTCGAGGTCAGGCATTCCGTAGAATTCGTCGCGCAAGTAGAGCCATGTGGGCAAAGCCTGCGGCAGAAATTGTGAATTGCCGGCGGGAATGCCAAAGAAGAAAATTTCCTGCCGCGTGATGAACATGCGGTCGGCAAGAAGATCCGGGAAAAGTCTTGGGAGCCAAGGGCCGCAAGAGAAGATGAATGCGCCCGCGGAGATCGTTTCGCCGCTGGATGTTTTCACGGCATCCAGATGACCGCCGCTTTCGGGTGAAAGCGCTTGCCCGGCGCGAAAGTCCACACCAATTTTCTGCGCTTGCTCCACGACTGCTTGGACCGCTCGACGCGCCATCAACACGCCGCTGTCCGGTTCGAGGATTCCCCAGGCGTCGTCTTCGAAAGCAATCTGTGGATAGCGACGGCGCAACTCCGCGAGCGAGAGCTTTTCAAAAGGGACTTGGAGCTTGGTCAGAGTTGCTGCGGTGTCGAGCGCGTATTGATACTTTTCGTGCGCGATCCACAGGACGCCTGTCGGCTGGAAAAGCTCGGGGCGGCCGGCTTGTGCGAAAACCTCCTTCCAACGGGGAAGGGCGCGAAGGGACCAGCGAGTGTAAATTTCGTCGGCGCCGTAGCCCATACGAATGATGCGCGATTCGCCGCCGGAGCTTGCGCGGGCGTTCGCGGGACCGTAGGCGTCAAGCAACGCGACTGTGGCGCCGGATTGGCGCAGGCAATGAGCTGTCCACGCGCCGAAGACGCCCGCGCCGATGACGGCGACGTCGTATGTTTTTTGTTCAGGCATTCGAAACCTGAAGCGGGAGGGCAGAAAATCTTGCCTCAGGGGTTAAAACCCCTGATGAAAAGACAAGCCTAATGTCGGAGCCCTTCACTTCGTTCAGGGTGAACTGGAAGCTCCGACCCCCTAAAAAGATATGCATCGAACTTGGGGGAAAGGGCACTAGAAGCCTTCTTCGATCAAGTGGCTGATCGTGAGGTGCGAATCCGGCGATGCTTTGTGATTTGCGAGGAGGCTTTCTACGTATTTCGCGAGGATGTCGGTTTCAATGTTCACGGCGTCGTGGGGGCTCATGGCGCGGACGTTGGTGTGAGTGTGAGTGAAGGGAATGATGGCGATGTCGGCGACGCCTTCATGCCAGCGCGCGACGGTGAGGCTGATGCCGTCGATCGTAAGGGAGCCTTTTTCCGCGACGTAGCGGCGCTGGTCTTCGGGAACGCGGACGGAGAGCCACCGATTGTCGCCTTCGGGGACGAGGCGCGTAACGCGGCCGATGCCGTCCACGTGGCCTTGAACGAAGTGGCCGCCGAGACGAGCGTTTGCGGCGAGAGGGCGCTCGAGGTTCACAAGATGGCCGGATCTTTTTTCGCCAAACGAAGTGCGGCGCAGAGTTTCGCCGGAAAGGTCCGCCGAGAAATGATCCTTGTCGAATTCAACGACGGTCAAGCAGCAGCCGTTGACGGAGATGCTGTCGCCGAGCTTCATCTCCGCGGCGAGCGCGCCGGCGCCTTCGAGGCTTACAACCAGGCGCCCGCCATCTTTAGCGTGCTCAAGCGATTCAATTTTTCCGACGTGCTCGGTGATTCCTGTAAACATCGTGAAAATATCCTTGGACCACAAAATCGGGACCGCAAGTCTTCAGCGAAGTATCTTTTAGCGCGGGTGACTTTGGAAACCAGCGCGACGGAATGCGAGCCATGGGCACGCCGCCCGTCCCCATGATTTTGGGAGCATAGAAGAGAATCATTTTGTCCACAATACCGGCTTGGAGCGCGGCGCCGTTCAGCTCAGCGCCCGCCTCCAGCAAAACATTTAGAATATCGCGGCGTCCGAGTTCGCGAAGGACAGCGCGCAAGTCCACATGGCCGCCACGCGAACGCACCTGAAGTACTTCGACGCCGGCGCGGACGAGCACTCGCGCCTTGGGAGAATCCGCGCGTTGGGTGGTGAACACAATAACGTCGCCTTCTGCGGACTTAACGAGCTTCGAGCGCAGCGGCGTGCGCAGACGCGAGTCCACGATTGCGCGCAGAAGTTTTCGACGGCGAGGCAATCCTGTGCGATCGGACATGCGCGGATTGTCGGCGAGGACCGTACCGATGCCGGTGAGCAGAGCGTCGGCTTCGTGACGTAAGTGCTGCACAGCTCTGTGCGATCGCTCACTCGTAATCCAGGTAGTGCTGCCTGCATGCGACGCGATCTGGCCATCGAGGGTGAGCGCGGTTTTCAGCGTGACGAAAGGAAGGCCGGCGCGAATCCATTTCGCGAAACCTTCGTTCGCCGCCTCTGCTTGTTGCGTGAAGTTCTCGACCAGGTGAACTTTGATTCCAGCGCGTTTCAATGCCGCAAAACCTCGCCCAGCAACTTTCGGATTCGGGTCTTTCATCGGCGCGTAAACATTTTTTATTCCGGCGGCGATGATGGCTTTCGTGCACGGTCCGGTACGCCCGGTTGTACAGCAGGGCTCAAGGGTCACGTACATCGTTGCGCCGCGCGCCTTCGCTCCGGCTTGTTCTAGGGCGACGATTTCAGCGTGATCGCGGCGGTCGTAAACGTGGAATCCTTCAGCGACTACGCGCCCGCCTTTAACCAGCACTGCGCCAACTATCGGATTCGGATGCGCCAGAGCGGCTCCCCGCCGCGCGAGATCGAGAGCGCGTCTCATGTAAACGTCGTGATGCGCCGCGGTCGCGCTAGTCGAAGAGCGAGTTGACATAGGTTTGCGCGTCGAAGGGGACAAGGTCGTCGATTTTTTCGCCGGTGCCGACGAAGCGGATAGGCAGATTCAGTTCGCGGGCGATGGCTACGACGATGCCGCCTTTGGCGGTGCCGTCGAGTTTCGTCAGGACGATGCCGGTGACTCCGGCGTGGCTCCAAAATTCGCGCGCTTGGTTGAGGCCGTTCTGTCCGGTAGTCGCGTCGAGCACGAGGAGAACGTCGTGTGGCGCGCCCGGAACAATTTTCGCCGCGGTGCGTTTCATTTTGTCCAGCTCGGCCATCAGATTTGATTTCGTGTGCAGGCGGCCGGCGGTGTCCACGATGACGACATCGGCGGAATGGGCGCGCGCGGATGAAATCGCGTCAAAGACAACGGCGGAGGGATCCGCGCCGGGCTTTTGTTTTATGACTTCCACGCCGGAACGGTGAGCCCAGACCTCTAGTTGCTCGATGGCTGCGGCGCGGAAAGTGTCGGCGGCGCAGAGGACAACGCTGGCGCCTTCTTTCTTTAAACGATTGGTGAGTTTGCCGATTGTTGTCGTTTTGCCGGTGCCGTTCACGCCTACTACGAAAATCACGCGCGGAGCGGCTTTGGCCAAGTCCGCTGCTACGCCGGTGCCGTTTGAACTGGCCCCGGGCGCTTGAAGAATTTTTACAATTTGACGCTTGAGTTCTTTTTTCAGCTCGCCGGTTTCGGTGAGTTTGTGCTCGTTTACTTGCTGGCGCAAGGAGGCGAGGACTTCTTTGGTAGTTCGCACGCCGATATCCGCGCCCAGCAAAGCTGTTTCCAGATGCTTCAGCAATTCAGGATCAACGGGACGATTGCCGGTGAGAATCTGTTCCACTTGCGCGGCAAGTTCTGTTCGCGTCTTGGAGACAGAATCCTTCAGACGCTCAAGAAGCGTCGGTTCCGGTGGTCCGAAAAGAGAAATCATGTGAGAAACAGGCTAGCACAATGATGGAATTTTGGCTCGGTGCTGCGTTGTGGGAGCAAATGTGCTGCGGAATTAGACTTCGACGAGGGCGGCGGTTAGGCGGAGGCGGCCGTCGGCGATGGCGGATTCGAGAGCTTTGACGACGACGGGGTCGAACTTCGAAATGGCCAGCGAGCGGATTCGTTCGAGCGCGAATTCGAGTTCCATGGCGGACTGATACGGGCGGTTGGTGGTCATGGCGTCAAATGTGTCGGCGACGGCGATGATGCGCGCCATCATGGGAATCTGATCGCCGGGAAGGCCGTAGGGGTAACCGGCGCCGTCCATGCGCTCGTGGTGAAGCTCAATGCCGGGCAGCATATTTTTTAGTTGTGCGACGGGGCGCATGATGTTTGCGCCTTTCACTGGATGCTGCTTCATTATCGCGAATTCTTCTTCGTCCAACTTGCCGGGCTTTTTGAGGACGCGGTCATCCACGCCGATTTTGCCGACGTCGTGAAGTAGGGCGGAGATGCGCAAGTTGTCGAGGTCCTGGGCATTCAATTCCAGGTATTCTCCGATGATCATGGAGTACTTCGCCACGCGGCCGGAATGGCCTCGCGTGTAGGGATCCTTTTCGTCAATGGCCGCGGCGAGCATGCGGATGGAGCCCAGGAACAAGTCGCGATTTTCTGCGGCGGCTTGTTTTAGGCGCTCGACGTACTGCTCGATGTCGCCGGCCATGTGATTGAACGTTTCGGCGAGCTCGGCGACTTCGGCGGCGCCGCGAACCTCGACGCGTTCGTGAAATTCGGCGCGGCTGATAGCGCGAACGGAAAAAACCAGGCCGCGAATAGGCCGCGTGATTCCGACGGCGAAAAGGTACCCGAAAATCAGGGCAACGAGAGTTACGACCACGACAAAGCGCAGAGCTTGCGCGGTGAGTTCGTGGACGCCGGCGTCGATGCGAGCCTCGTCGAGACTGCGTTGGGCGATTACAGCCCAGTGAAGCTCGGGAATGGTGCTGTAGGTGCCGATCATTTCAACAGGATGCTTGGAATCGAGCACTTGCTGGAAGAAATGCATTGTTTCGGTGGTACGCAACTCCTGCGGCAATTCCTGGAGATGCTTTACGACGGGAGAATTGGTGGAGACGTCGCGGCCGGGAACCATGTCGCGAGTATCCGGGTGGGCGACGATCTTGCCGTGGCCGTCCACGATAAATACGACACGGTCGCGAACGCTGGCGTCGCGGATTCTGGCGAGCAGGCCGTCAATGGAGACGACGGAAGCAAGCATTCCGGTGAACTGGCCGCCGGAGGAAAGCGGTACCGAAACGATCAGCGCGGGACGGCTGTCCTGTCCCAAAGCAAACGGCTCGCTGACGAAAGGAAGGCCCTCGATGCTGGCGGTGAATGCGTGTTTCAGCGCGACTTGCACGAAGGGATCGCTGTCGGCGCGAAAGCTTCCGGCGGACTGGCCTTTGGCCTGCCGGTTCACGGCTGTGACGTAAAGAATGTTCTGATTGTTCTCGACGAAACTTTGCAGCAGACGAGCAAGTTGCGGCGCGTGAGATGCGTCGTCCACATCCGCGATCCATCCGGTCAAAGCGAGGACCTGGCGCTGGCTGAGAAGCTGTTCGTTGAGGCTCTGCTCGAAGTCAAGCGTTTCACTGGCCAGCGAACGTGTGATTTCACTTTGCTGCACGCGCTCGGTGTCCTGCAGTTTTTGTTCGCTGAGATTGAGCACTTGGCGGTGATACAGCCACAGAGGCGTGACGCTGACGAGCAAAAGGGCGCCGAGCACAATCCAGAGGATGCGCAAACGCCGAGTCACAGACTGCTTGAGGGCTTCAGTGGGCACAAGGATTTCCCGCAAATAAAATGCTAGCGGAGAGCAACGTCGCGCACAACTGGACGAAAGTACTAGGGGTAGCAGATAAGGTACAGAGAGGTTGGCACTTAGGTACAAGAGCGGTAGCCCGGGAATCGGGACTGGGGGGAACTTGCAGCCGCTAAAGCCGCCCAATCCCGTGACTTACATGTTGCGGCCGGAAGCCACGACCCACACGAGGGACAATTGCAGCGAACCGGCAGAAATCAGCGCGGGAAATTAATGCGGGACTCGGTGCCGGCGACCAGGCGCGCGATATTCGGGCGGTGTTTCAGCAATACGAGAACGGAGATGAGCACGGTGCCGAGCGTGACAAATTCGGGAGGCGCGTGGCGCGGCGCGTACAAAATGTAAACGAAAACCGGCAGCGCTACGGCCGCCGCGAGTGATCCCAGGGAAGAATAGCGCCAGAAAATTACCACCGCGAGCCAAAGAACTACTGCCGCAGCTACCGCTTCGGGACAGATAGGAAGAAAAACTCCGAGGCCGGTGGCCACTCCTTTGCCGCCGCGAAATCCCAACCAGAGGGGAAACATGTGACCGATCACTGCTAGGATCGCCGCGACCATCATCCAGCGGATGTTGTCGCCAGTCCATCTGGACGCCAGCCAAACAGCCGCGTAGCCTTTGGCAGCGTCGAGGATCAGAGTGAGCACGCCTGGCAGCAAACCGGCGCTGCGCGACACATTCGCCGCGCCGATATTCCCGCTGCCCGTGGAGCGTATGTCCGGACCGCCCATCGCTTTCACAATCAGAAGGCCGAAGGGTATCGAGCCCAGTAAGTAGGCGACCACGGGAATAAGCCAGTTTGCGTTAGCGATCACGCCGCTCCTTCTTTCACGAATGGAAATGTTGCGAGCCGTGCATATTCGGCGCCCGAAGGTTTTAAAACACTCTGATAAAGATGAAATTCGGAACTTCGCGCCGACCCGAAATCATAAGACTTGAGATTATTGGCTGCGCGGACAAGCGTGTCGAGACCTTTGTGCGAATTGAAACGCGCCAGAGTGAGATGCGGCGTGAAGGAGTGCGACTCGGCGGGGAAGCCGAACGGTTGGAGAGCGCGGTGAACATCGGCGGCCAGCTGAGGAAGATTCGGCGAGGCTTCAATTCCGCACCACACAACGCGCGGGTGGAATTCGTTGGGGAAAAATCCGACGCCGCGAAAATG
>JBAVQA010000229.1:0-48536 GCA_049693595.1 Candidatus Acidiferrales bacterium
CCTACGCACAACTCAAAGAGTTAAAGATTGCACGCGCTGCCGAGACGCGCTCGACATGTCCTTATTGTGCGGTAGGCTGCGGCGTTCTGATTTACACGATCGGCGATCGGGCAAAGAATGTCACGCCGCAGGTCATCCACGTCGAAGGCGATCCTGATCACCCCACCAACCGCGGGACGCTTTGCCCGAAGGGTTCTTCGCTGGAACAGGACATGCTCAACCCGCGGCGGCTCACCAAGCCGCAAGTGCGGCGCCCAGGCGCCACCGAGTGGCAGGACATTTCCTGGGATGACGCTCTGAATGAGATTGCGCAGTGGACCAAGAAAACCCGCGACAACTCCTTTGTCGAGAAAGACGCACAGGGCCGCACCGTGAATCGGTGCGAAGGCATCTCGTTCATCGGCGGCTGCACCGACACTAATGAATTCAATTTTCTGGCCGTCAAGGCTATGAGGGGGTTGGGCTTGGTTTATTTAGAAAACCAAGCCCGTGTTTGACACGGCCCCACGGTCTCAAGTTTGGGACCAACATTCGGACGCGGAGCCATGACGAATGGCTGGATCGACATCAAGAACACCGACATGATGTTGATCATGGGCGGCAATCCCGCCGAAAACCATCCCTGCGGATTCAAGTGGGCGATGGAGGCCAAGCGCAACCGCAACGCCAAGCTGATTTCCGTCGATCCGCGATTTACCCGCACATCCGCTACTGCTGACCTATTTGTGCAGATTCGCGCCGGGACCGACATTGCGTTCCTCGGCGGGTTGATTCGCTACGCTATCGAGAACAACCGATACGCGAAGGAGTATCTGGTCAATTATACGAATGCTGCGTTCATCATTAAGGAAGGATTCAAACTTCCCGAGGATGGCTTGTACTCGGGGTTTAACTCCGGATCGGGCACTTACGACAAGACCACCTGGAATTACCAGGAGGGTGGGGACTTCAGCGGCAAATCGGACGCCGCGACTTCGACACACGCGGCCGCTACTGCAGGATCTTCGCCAGCCTCCGGCTCGGGCCACGCTCCCGAACCGGCACCAGGCAAGCCCGGCGCGCCGGCTCTGCCTCCGGCTCTGCCGCCAAACGTCGCCTATGACTTGACGCTGCAACATCCGCGCTGCGTCTTCCAATTGATGAAGCAGCAGTATTCGCGTTACACGCCGGAAACCGTCGAGCGCATTACCGGTATCCCCAAGGAACAGTACCTGAAGGCTATCGATCTGTTTACGTCCGTGCGCAAAGACGGCGACATGAAGAAAGTGGCGACGATCATCTACGCTGTCGGTTGGACGCAACATACCTTCGGAACGCAAATCATCCGCACTGCAGCCATGATTCAATTGTTGCTTGGCAACGTCGGTCGCGCCGGGGGCGGAGTGAACGCGCTGCGTGGCCACTCGAATATTCAGGGCGCCACGGACATGGCTGGGCTTTACGATTCTTTGCCCGGATACTTGAAAGCTCCCGTTCCGGGCGACGTGGACCTGCCTACCTATCTGAAACGAGTAACACCGACAGCGTCAAAGCCCACTCCGTGGGATTCGATGAATTACTACCAGAACACGCCGAAGTTTTTCGTGTCCCTGCTGAAGTCCATGTACGGCGACGCTGCCACGAAAGAGAACGGGTTTGCTTTCGAGTACCTGCCCAAGATCGACCGCGATTATTCGTGGACGCACATCTGGGAGGATATGTACAACGGCAAGGTGAAGGGCATGCTGGCCTTCGGCATGAACGGAGTGATGATCGGCCCGGACACCACCAAGAATATCAACGCGCTAAAGAAGGCCGATTGGCTGGTAGTTGGTGAAATCTATCCTGACGAGACCAGCGATTTCTGGAGAGCTCCGGGAATCTCGACCGACGAACAGAAGAAAATCAATACCACGGTCTATCGCTTGCCCTGCGCCGGCTTCGCGGAAAAAGACGGCAGCATGACGAACTCCGCGCGCTGGGTAACTTGGAAATACGCCGCCGTTCCGCCCCCGGGCCAAGCGCGTCTCGACCAGGACATCATTGCGCAGATTTTCCTGCGCGTTCGGGACCTCTACAAGAAAGACGGCGGACAATTTCCCGATCCCATACTGAATCTGAGCTGGGCCTACGCGGACTCCGCTCACCCCCCACTCACTCAGGTGGCTATGGAGCTAAACGGAAAAGCGCTGGCAGACCTGACTGATCCGGTAACGAAACAAGTGATTAAAGCCGGTCAACAATTGCCCGGATTCGCATGGCTGAAGGATGACGGCACCACGATGTGCGGCAATTGGATTTATTCCGGCATGTGGACGGAGGCAGGGGCGCAGATCCAGCGGCGAGGAACGGAAGATCCCTCCGGAATGGGAGTGTTTCCGAACTGGGCATGGTCGTGGCCGGCCAACCGGCGCGTGCTTTACAACCGTGCGTCCTGCAATCCAGCTGGGAAGCCGTGGGATCCGGACCGCAAGCAGGTCTGGTGGAACGAAGCGGCGGGAAAATGGGTTGGGAATGACGTGCCGGACTTCAAACCCGACTCCCATCCCAAAGACCACCTGGGACCCTTCATCATGAACCCCGAAGGAGTGGGACGGTTATTTGCTCCGATCGGAGTGCTCGCGGACGGTCCGTTCCCGGAACATTACGAGCCAATCGAAAGCCCGACGAGGAATCTGTTCCACCCGGAGCAATCGAACAATCCTCTGGTGAAGAAGTTCAAGTCGCCGTACGACAAATTCGGCGACCCGGCAGAATACAGCATCGTGTGCACCACTTACCGACTGACCGAGCAGTACCACTACTGGACGAAAAATAATCCGATGAACGTGCAGCTGATTCCGGAGCCGTTTATCGAGATTCCGGTGGAGCTGGCGGAAGAAAAAGGCATTCGCGGACGGGATATGATCCATGTGATCAGCGCGAGGGGAACCTACACCGCCAAAGCTTTTGTGACGCGGCGGCTGAAGCCGATGATGATCGACGGCAAGAAGGTTTACCAGATAGGGTTGCCGATTCACCAGGGCTTCCGCGGCATTGACGAGGATGAAGGCAGAAACGCGCGGACCCCGGCGAATTTGTTGACGCCGGCGGTGACCGACCCGAATGCCCACACTCCTGAATCCAAAGGGTTCCTAGTGAAAGTCGAGAAGGCGTAGGGAGCGACGATGAGCCAGGCGTCAACGGAAATAATCAGAATCTCAGCACACCCCGGGACGGTCCCGGGCGCCGGGCTAAACCGCGAATTCCAAGTCTGCAAGCTCGTGGACACCACCACGTGTATCGGTTGCAAAGCTTGCGAAGTCGCCTGCCTGGAATGGAACGGTTACACCTTCACTGAGACGTCTTTTAACAACAGCTACCAGACCATGCCGGAAACGGCGTGGAACTACTGGAACCTGATTAAATTCAACGAGCACGAGCGCGACGACGGCAGCATGATGCTGTTGATGCGCAAAGATCAGTGTATGCACTGCGAAGAGCCGGGCTGTCTCGAAGCATGCCCGGCGGACGGCGCCATTGTGCAGTACGCCAACGGCATCGTGGATTTTCAGGAGGCGCATTGCATCGGTTGCGGCTACTGCGTCACGGGATGTCCCTTCAACATTCCTAAATTCAGTCCGGAGGCGCACAAAGTTTTCAAGTGCACGCTGTGCAACGATCGCGTATCGGTGGGTCTCGAACCAGCCTGCATCAAAGCATGCCCCACGGGCTGCCTGCACTTCGGCACGAAATCTGAGATGAAGGATCTGGCGGAATTCAGGGCGGAACAGCTTCGCGATGTCTCCGGCTTTGCCGACGCGGGAGTGTACGATCCGGCCGGAGTGGGCGGAACACACGTGATCTACGTCCTGCATGACGCTAAGAATCCTGAATTGTATGGCGGGCTGCCGAAAGATCCGCATATCCCTTATTCGGTTTGGCTGTGGAAAAAACCTCTGAAATGGCTGGGGAATTTGGCCATGATCGGCGGCATCGTGGGCCTCGCCTTGCATTACCTGCGAACCGGACCGAAGAAAGAAGAGCCGATCCCGCCGGACGACCGGGGGCCTTCATGAGTACCACCGACACTGTACGGCGTCCTCGAACGACTACGGATTTCGACGAGGAATTGATCCCGCGTTATTCCTTTGTCGAGCGCGTGAATCATTGGTTTGGCGCCGTAACATATACCTACTGTTTGATTACCGGGCTCGCTTTCTGGACACCTTATCTTTACTGGCTGGCCGCGACTGTCGGCGGCGGAACAACAGCGAGATTCTGGCATCCATGGTTCGGTATTTTTTTCGCCGTGTCTCAGTTTTTGATGTTCGTGCAATGGGGCGGCGATATGGAAATGGATAACGACGATCGCGTCTGGGCGGATAACATCAAAGCCTACATAAATAATGAGGACGACAAACTCCCACCAGTCGGACGCTTTAACTGGGGACAGAAACTCTACTTTTGGGCGATGGTCGGCAGCACGATTCTTCTTCTGCTTTCCGGCTTTGTGCTCTGGTACGTTGAAGCCGTTCCGTGGAGTTTCCACATTTTGCGCTATGTGGCGATCTTGATTCACGCTAGCGTGGCGCTAATCACCATCGGTCTATTCTTGATTCACGTTTACATGAGCACGCTCTTGGAAGAAGGAAGTTTCGCGTCCATGGTTCACGGAAACGTTACCCGCGCGTGGGCCTGGACCTTCCACCGCAAATGGTATTACCAGGTCACAGGTAGATCCCGACCCAAACAATGATCCCTGCGCAGTGGGATCGACGAATCCGCCGCGCCACCGAATTAACCTCAACCTATCCATTCGGCGCTGAAGGACTGCGCTTTTACGCGCGGGTGGCAACATTCCAGAAGAGCCTCTATGCGGAAATTCAGAAGGCGCTGAAGGATTCGCCTAAGATTTCCGCCGACCGCCCCCTGCGGGACGAATTGGATTTCTTCCTTCTCCTGCCGCACTTTTCCCCATTTCTATCCGTGATCCAGCATATTGCACCGGCGCCGCTTGCCCAGGCCGCCGATGAACTCGCGCAGAAAGGGCCTGCGGCATGGCAGCACGCGATTGAAGATTTCTGGCACGGCGACCCTGATTTGGCGTCGCCTGCGGACGACGCAGAACAGGTGCGGAGCGACGACTCACTCGAGTCAACTTCTTCTGATCGATTGCTGGCATGGATTTTTCTCCAGCCGTATGCTGAGTATCTTGCCGCTCACCGCGAGCCGACGATCGTGGATGGAACCCCGTCGACCTGCCCGCTTTGCGGCGGCAAGCCTATCGTCGGCGTATTAAGGAGTGAAGGAGACGGTGCGAAGAAGTCTCTGATCTGCATGCTCTGCGCGCACGAGTGGACTTTTCGAAGAATTTATTGTCCGGCATGCGGCGAAGAAAGAGAGCCGCAGATGGCGTTCTATTCCGCCCCGGAAATCGCGCACGTCCGCGTGGACGTTTGTGACACCTGCCACACCTACCTGAAGAACATCGACTTAACCAAGACGGGACTGGCGGTTCCCATTGTGGATGAGCTGGCGACAATTCCCCTGGACTTGTGGGCAGTCGAGCACGGTTACAAGAAGCTGCAAATCAACATGCTGGGAATTTAATCACGCAAAGGTTGCTCTTCATGGGAAGTCCTGCGCCCGAGAACATTGGAGGAGGTTGGGCAAAACGATAGTGGATCAGGCCGCTCGCAATCATAGTGACACTTCAACCCGCGCAACAAACAAGAGACAGGATTCGAAGGATGGAACCTCGACGAACTGGATTTTTTATTCATCGAAAACGTAGGCAATCTAGTTTGTCCGTCCTCTTACGATCTCGGCGAGGATTTCAGCCGGGGAATTGGCCGGAATAATTTGCACGAAACTGTGCACCGCCTAATTTTAGAGACACCAGTATGTTCCCCGAGATGCCTCCGGTCGGATCTCCCTGGGTTAGTTATTAGCATGCTTTGCCGAACTTTGCCGCCAGCCAATATAAGGCTCCTGTAGACTTACTTCTGGGTCTTGCCTACATGAAATCCTCTCGGTCATCCGTGCTCATCTTGGGCGCTTGGTTGTTTTTTGCCGGTGGCTACCTAGTCGTGGGTCTATTGCTACCGTCCGGCTCGACGCAAACGGCCTTGAGCTATTTCTTGGCGTGTTTGATCCCGCTTTTTGCCAATACTGCCTTGCTCTGGAACGCTGCCTCGCCCTATCGCCGGCGCAATGCATTTTGGATGCTTTTCGCCCTTGGCTGTACCTTGTGGCTTGCCGGCATGTTAGTAGTTGTTTACATACGGCTGGTGATTCACCAGACTTTATATTCGCCGTTTTATGTCGATCTTCTCTTTTTTCTTCACACCGTGCCTTTCATGGCCGCACTGGCTTTGGCGCCACATGCCAGGAAAATGCGCGAGACACTTCGCTTCGGTTTACTTGATTTGGTCCTTCTCTCGATTCTTTGGCTTTACGTGTACATTTTCGTAGCCATGCCTTGGAAAACGATCTGGCCCGACGTGGCGTTATTCAACTCGCGCGACGTCGGCAGCTATATGGTCGAAAATCTCGTCGTGGTAATCGGATTCGGACTTCTTTTTTTTCGCGCCAAAGGCACATGGCGAAGAATTTACGGCCATCTCTTCGGAGCCACTTCTCTGTACCTGGTTGGATACGTTTTGACGGTCCTAGTTATGCGTATTCCAAGGTTCTATAGCGGCCCGCTCGTTAGACTGCCGGCGTTTGCGGCCTTTGTATGGTTCGGGGTCACGGGAATTGTGGCGCACGACCTGGCATTCGAACCGGAGCCTGCGCCAACGCCGACGCGACGAGACACGCAATGGCCTGCGCGCCTCGCTATGTTCGGAGTGCTCGCAGCTCTGTTCTTGGCTGGATGGGATGTTTTCGTCAGTAGCGCTCCTGCGCCGGTGGTGAGATTCCGTCTGATCGTAACTTTGGTTACTCTGTTCGTCGGCACATCGCTTGTTTTCCTTCGGCAGCATATGGTCTATCAAGAGCGCACCGGTCTGGTGCGCGATCTCTGGGAATCGCTCGAGAACGTTAAGCGGCTGCAGACTCATTTCGTACAATCAGAAAAACTTGCCTCGCTGGGGCAACTCGCCGCCGGCGCAGCGCACGAAATAAATAATCCGCTAACCGCCATTCTGGGTTACGCGGACGTGCTGACTGTTGAGAATCCCCGAAACACGCGCCCGCACGCGTTAGGAGAAAAAATTCGGGAGCAAGCCAGGCGCACAAAAGATCTCGTCACAAATCTTCTCAGCTTTGCGCGGCAAGTGCCGGCCGAAAAGCAATTGCTCGACCTCAACACCGTGCTCACCGGAGCCGTACAGCTTCGTAATCTGGATCTGCGCGAAAAAAACATCCGCATCGAACTCGAAAGCCGAAGCGTGCTTCCGGCCGTTCGCGGCGATCCGAACCAGTTGCTTCAGGTTTTCTATCATCTGATCAGCAATGCAGTGGACGCCATGGAAACCGGCGGCGGGATACTTATGATCCGCACGTTGCGTGAGAGAGGCAACGTCATCATCGAATTTTCCGATACCGGCCCCGGCATGCTGGATCCTGAAAAGGTTTTCGACCCGTTCTATACGACAAAGCCGGTCGGAAAGGGTACTGGGCTGGGCCTCAGTATCTGTTACGGGGTCATGCAAGAGCATGGCGGAACGATTTTGGGATTTAATCGTCCCGAGGGTGGCTGCACATTTCGTTTGGAGTTGCCCGCGGTCCTCGCGATGTTTCCGCAAGCATCAGCGCTGCCGATTGCACCCGTCAATACTCGCTAAAACGACATTGAAAATGGATCTTCTCTAGTCGTGGCCAGTTGAGCTGCGAACCTCGGATACGGGACTCCCGGCGGATATGCTAGAGTCCAAAATCTATGGATGCTCCAGCAATTGCAACGCAAGGCTTGACCCGCCGGTTTGGCGACCTCGTCGCCGTGCAAGATGTGAATCTTTCCGTCGCTCCGGGCCAGTTCTTCGGATTTCTTGGCCCCAATGGCGCTGGAAAATCTACCACCATTAAAATGCTTACGGGTCTGCTAGCCGCGAGCTCCGGCAGCATTCAAGTCCTCGGTCTCGATCTGGCGAAAAACCCTGTCGAAGTAAAGCGCCAAATCGGAGTGGTACCGGAGGGTATGGCGCTGTTCGGCCGGCTTACGGGCGCTGAATATTTGAATTTTGTCGGCCGCATGTATGGTCTCGATCGCGAAACCGCCGGGAAACGCACGGCCGAGCTTCTCGATTTCATGCAGCTCGCCGAACAGCCAAAAACTCTGGTCACGGACTACTCGCATGGAATGCAGAAGAAACTTGCTCTCGCCGCAGCCGTGATTCACGGACCCAGAATTCTTTTTCTTGATGAGCCGTTCGAAGGCGTGGATGCGATCGCATCCGGCACGCTCAAGGCCATGCTCCAGCGCATGATTGCGCGGGGCGCCACGATTTTCCTCACTTCCCACGTTCTGGAAATCGTAGAGCGTCTTTGCAGCCACCTGGCCATCATTCACAAAGGACGTTTGGTTGCGCAGGGTTCTCTGGAAGAGTTGCGCGCGGGAGTCGAGGCGCAAGCCGCTGCCGCTTTGGCCGGCGCCTCACCGGGAGAATCCCCCTCCGCACCGGGAGAAAAGCTTACGCTCGAGGAAATCTTCCTTCGCATCGTTGGCGGCACACGTCACGCGGACCAGGAACTTTCATGGCTGGGCTGAGCTTCTCGCCCGATATGCGCGGGCAGTTCGCTGCCATCGCTCGGGTTCGGTGGCAGCTTTTCGTCAACGGCCTGCGCACGATTCGCGGCCGCCTGGAAGTAGTGGCCCGCGGATTCATGTTCCTGGCGTTCGGAGTTGCCGGACTGGGAGGTTCCCTCGGATTTGGCCTTCTAGCTTGGTATCTTGTGTCGCACGAAAAAGCCGAGTGGCTCGCGATTCTGCTCTGGACGGTGTTCTTGTTCTGGCAGCTTTTTCCCATAATGGCTTCGGCATTAACTGAAAATGTCGATTCGTCAAATCTGCTTCGTTTTCCTCTCTCCTTTCCGTCCTACTTCATGATTCGCCTGGTGTACGGAGCGCTCGACCCGTCCACGTTGCTAGGGTGCCTGTGGATGTTCGGGCTGGCAATCGGGATTGGCATCGGCCAGCCTGGTCTTTTCCTGTGGGCCGCCCTGGTACTGGCCGCATTTGCAATATTCAATATCCTGCTCGCGCGAATGATTTTCGCCTGGGTCGAACGCTGGCTGGCTCAGCGCCGCACGCGTGAGATCCTCGGCGCCGTTTTCTTTATCTTTATCATTTGCTTCCAATTCATCGGACCGCTGATGGGCCGAGTCGGCCGTCACAGTCATCCGGGAGCGTCCAGAATCACAACGCTGGTTTTGCCTTACGAGCGCGCTCTCCCTCCAGGTCTGGCCGCAGAAGCTATCGCACGCGCGATCCATGGCGCGTTTGCGCCGGCGATGGCCGCGTTCGCTTTGGAGTGCGTTTACGCGCTGGCAATATTCTGGCTGCTGAATATTCGCCTTCGGGCGCAGTATCACGGAGAGAATCTAAGTGAAGCGATGGCGCGCAGCACATCGCCAAAAGAAAAACGAGCCATTCGTTTCGGTTGGAACGTCTCAGGCATTCCGGGCCCCGTCGCGGCCATCCTGGAAAAGGAATTTCACTACCTCTCGCGCAGCGGGCCGATGTTGTTCACGTTTGTGATGCCGGTCGTCATTCTCTTGATCTTTCGTCTAGGTCCCCAAACTTCAGCGAAACAAGGCAATTTCCTGGCGCACGCCCCCGACTTGGCTTTTCCCGTTGGCTCGGCATATGCCCTGCTCGTCCTGACGAATCTGGTTTACAACTGTTTCGGGGCAGACGCAGTCGGTATGCAGCTTTTTTTTGTTTCTCCGGTGAGCTTTCGCGAAATCCTGCTGGGAAAAAACCTTGCGCACGCGCTGGTACTTGCTTGCGAGGTAATTGCGATATGGATTGCCGTGTGTTTCATGTTTCATCCGCCAGCCATAGACATAACGCTTGCGACCGTTACGGGAGTGGGCTTCGCGCTTCTTCTGAATTTAACCGCAGGCAACCTGCTTTCGGTTTATACTCCAAAAAGAATTGACTACGGAGCATTCGGCAAGCAGCGTGCTGCGACAATTACGGTATTCGCCAGCTTAGGCATTCAGGCCGCGGTGTTCGGTTTGGCCGCCGTTACCCTTCTGATTGCGAGAGCGCTCGGAAGCATTTGGATAGCGACCGTCATCTTTCTAATCTTAGCCGGCCTGGCTGCCATTGGTTACAATATGGTCCTTAATCGCGCCGACCGTATGGCGCTCGACCGCCGCGACGCAATCCTCGCCGAGCTTTGCCGCGCGTAATTGGCCCGGAGAGATTGGCCGCGGACGAGCGAAACGGCCGAGTATTTCAATTCCATATCCCGTTTCGATTTGCGCCCATTGCGCTCCCTGAGATACATTCGCGTCGCCGCGTGATTGTGCCTTTTGCGTGGCCGAGGAAATCCATGAATCGCTCACTTCTTTCGACTTTCATTCTTTTGGTTCTCGTTTTTGGTTTGGCGAATTCTGCGCCGTTGGCAGCGCAGCCACCTCAATCTTCAAAACCGGAGACGCCGCAAACACCACGCGCGAAAACGGCGCAAGACCTGGATGAACTCGTGAAAATTCCCGGTATTTCCGGCTATGAAAACAAACTCGCTGAAATAATTCGTTCTAAGATTTCCGGTCTTCACCCCAAGACTGACAACCTCGGCGACGTAATCGTAACGATCGGCGCTGGTGCGCCAAACCGTCTTATCGTTACACCCATCGACGAGCCGGGATTCGTGGTTAGCGGAATCACCGACGACGGCTTTTTGCGGGTGCAACGTCTTCCGCAGGGTGGTCTGCCGCCAATTTTCAACGAACTCTATTCCGCGCAGCCCGTGAAGATCGAAACGACGGCAGGCAAATGGATTGATGGTGTGGTTGCCGGTCTCTCCGTCCACCTCCAGGGTGGCCGCGCGAATCCGCCGAAATCAAGCGATCTCGAAAATATGTACATCGACGTTGGCGCCACTTCCGCTGCCCAGGTCCGAAAAAGCGGCGTCGACATCCTTAGTCCCGTTGCGATCAATCGCGAGGCGGGCATTCTTGGCTACGGCAAGATGGCTGGTGCGTCGATCGGAGATCGTTTTGGCGCAGCAGCGGTGGTTGACTTGCTTCAAGGCATCGATCCGTCAAAGGTGAAAGGCACGCTGACGGTTGCCTTCGTTGTTCAGCAATGGACCGGCGCTCGCGGGCTCCAGCGCATTCTAAGCACGATGAAGCCTGACGAAATGATTTACGTTGGTAGGCTCTTTCCGGGAGGCCCTGTCGCTGGAATGGAGGGAGTGCGTCGTGCGCCGCGTCGCGAGCCGGGCAGTGGCGTTCTCATCGGTATGGAGGAAACAAACGGCACCCCGGCTGGCCTTGCTGCGGACCTGAAGCAACTCGCGGATTCCAACAAGATTCAGATCGATACCGATTTCTCCGCGTCTCTAATTCCGCGAAGTTATCTTGCTGGGCCGCCTATGCCGGCGAAATGGGCGCATCTGGGAATTGCGACGGATTGGCCAAACACACCAGCCGAAATGATTGATATCTCAGATCTCGATAATTTGGAAAACCTTCTCCAGGTTTACGTGCAAGGAAGTTTGGCGGTTGCTCCGAAACCAGTGAGAAGCGCTTCCGCAGCCGACGGAGGGTACCCTAATCATCTTTCCAACATCGACATCTTAAATCTTCTAGTGCCAAGCTATGGCGTGAGCGGCCACGAAGGCCCCGTTCGCGAGGAAGTCAAAAAGCTTTTACCAAGTTGGGCGAAACCGGAAACGGATGAAGCAGGGAATCTCGTTCTGCAGGTCGGTATGGCCGCAGACGGCAGTAAATCGCCGTGGATTCTGGTGGTCGCGCACATGGATGAAATCGGTTTCGACGTGAAATCGATTTCGAAGGATGGCCGCCTGGAGGTGGTATGGCGCGGCGGAGGCGAGCTCAGTTTTTTTGCCGGCCATCCGGCGCTCGTGCATAGCGACGGCGGAGACAAGGATGCAGTCGTTGAGCTTCCAAACGGCTGGGATGAGCCGAAATTCGAATGGCCGCGTGGACCCGAAAATGCAATCCGCGTAGACGTCGGCGCGCGCACTCCCGAAGAGGTGGAAAAACTCGGCATAAAGATAGGCGATTCCATCACAATTCCAAAAGCATATCGGCCGCTCCTCGGCACCCGCGCAAACGGCCGCGCTTTCGACGACCGCGTGGGTGACGCAGCCCTGATCTCCGCTGTTTGGGCGTTGGCAGGTCCGCTGAAGGGCCGCGAA
Organism: Candidatus Acidiferrales bacterium; assembly: GCA_049693595.1. Lineage (GTDB taxonomy): Bacteria > Acidobacteriota > Terriglobia > Acidiferrales > UBA7541 > Palsa-295. The sequence continues at coordinate 12,303 of JBAVQA010000229.1, forward strand.
GTCACATTCGTGTGGTCCACCGGAGAGGAAGAAGGTCTGCTTGGAGCAGCCGCGGTTGCGAAACGCCTCGCGGCGCAAGGCCACATTCCGGATTACGTTTTCGCCGTCGATACGTTCGTAAGCTCTGATTCGCCGATCGAATCAAAACGCTACGCTGACGCTGAGATCGGCAAAGGGTTCGTCATCCGCGCGGTGGACAGCTCCAACATCGTTCCATCGGATCTCGTTGAAAAAACGATCAAACTAGCGCATGCAAATCAGATTCCGGTGCAGTACGGCGTAACCGGCGGTGGAAACGACGGCTCGGCTTTCGTACGCTACGGCTCAGTGGACATTGCGCTCGGCTGGCCGTTGCGCTATTCGCATTCTCCCGCCGAAGTGATTGACACTCGGGATGTGGACTCGCTAGCGCGCATCATTACGGTAATCGCAAAGACCTGGTAGCCGGAGGTATCAACCGGCATGCGCGCTATCTTGAACAGCTTCGAGAGCAGTTCGTGCGGATTTGCGCCTCTGCTATAATCCCGCGGCGTGAATGGATCTAAGCCAAACTTCAAGCCGCCTCGCCACATTGTGGTCGAAGGCCCCATACGCGTGGGCAAATCGACTCTCGCGAAAGTTCTGGCGGAACAGCTTCACGCGCGCCGCATTTTCGACTGCGAAGACAATCCGTTCCTCGGCGATTTCTACGATGAAAAAGACGGCGCCGCTTTCCGCGCGCAAATGTATTTCCTCTACGAGCGCCATCGCCGCTTGATACAAACCCAGCCAGAGGACGCCGCGGCACCCATCGTTAGCGATTTCCTGTTCGAGCGCGACAAAATTTTCGCTTATCTCAATCTCGATAACGAAGAGCTCCGGCTCTACGAACGTTATTTCGATATGCTCGCGTCTTCCGTTCCAGCACCTGATCTGGTGATTTATTTGCAGGCCAAGCCCGATGTGCTGTTGAAGCGCGTTTCGAAGAAAGGCGATCCCGCCGAGACGCAAATCTCACCCGAATATCTGGAAGCCGTGGCGAATGCCTACGAACACTTTTTCTTCCGCTACTCGTCTTCGAATCTGCTCGTGGTGGATACTTCGGAGATTGATTTCGTCGAACGCAATGAGGATTTGCAGGAGCTTTTGCGGCGGCTTCGCCAGCCCGTGAAAGGCACGCAATACTTCCTTCCCTTGGGCCAGAGCTAGTTCGCAGTTTCCGTTCTTTTTAAAAGTTTACAAAAAAGGGGGCCGGGACAGGTTCACCCGCCAGTGACCCTATCCCGGTTACGGCAAGGAGGAGAGCTTTCGCCGATGAAGTGCCGGCTTCGTTCAGGCTGCTTTATGCGGCCCGGTAAAGCGATGTCGCCATTTCCCCAGGGTCGAATTCAGAGGATGGCTGCGGTGCAGAAATGTGAGCACCGGCGGCCGGCGCATTCCGATTTTTTCGAGCGCCCGGCGAATCCGAAAATCGCGCCCCGCAGATACCATCCCTTTTTCCAAGGTGTGAATCGCGTCCGGCGTTCTTCCGGCCTGGTAGTAAACCTCAGCCAAGTTCAAGTACAGTTGCGCGTGATTGTGTTTCATTCCCAGCGCTTCCCGGCAGAGCGTTTCCGCGTCTCCGAAGCGCTTTTCAGAGAGCGCCGCCAGCAATCCCGTGTAGGAAAGGTAAAACGGATTCTTGGGCGCTACGCCCAGTGCGCGCCGCGCATGCTGAAGCGCCTCATCGGCTTGGCCGTCGCGGAGGTGTTTCAAGCATTCTTTGAAATCGTTCATTCCCGCATCGGCTGGGGAGGTAGTTCCAATCCAGTGGGACATAGGCTGGCTCCTTCTTTGCCCCGTCGGACACTAGCGGGGCTGATCAGAGACTATCGCCGGGAATTGCGGATGGAAATAGAACGCAGGGCCAGTTTTCGGACTAGAACGGTTACTGGCCGGATAGACAGGCAAAAAAAGGGCATCGGTTGTGTGCCCCAACTTCGCCCTAGATCAGGCTTGGCAGGCGTTCACAACATAGGCTTTAGCGCGATGGTTGCAGGTATTGATTGAACCAGCCAACCGCCCGCTCAATCACATCGCGGCTGTGCGCTGGATCGGCGAACTCGTGGCCCTCGTGCGGATAAATGACGAATTGCGTAGGCACGCCCATCGTTTTAAGCGCATGCCAGAACTCGTAGGATTGCGGCGGCGGGCATTCGCCGTCGCTATCGCCGACAACTACCAGAGTCGGGGTCTTCACGTTCTTGATAAAGGTGATTGGCGAGCTTCTTGCATACACTGCTGGATCGTCATAGACATTTGCGCCGAAAAATGGCGGCATCCACTGGTCGATTTTGTTCTCACCATAGTAGCTCAGCCAGTCCGAGAGCCCTGCGCCGGCCACAGCGGCGCGGAAACGATTCGTCTGCGTGATCCCCCACATGGTCATGTAGCCGCCGTAGCTCCAGCCTGTAAGACCGATGCGCTCGGGGTCGATTGGAGCGGATTTTATCGCTTCATCTACTCCGGCCATAATGTCGCGGAAATCGCCGTACCCGAAGTCTTTCACGTTCGCAGCCGTAAACTTTTCGCCCTGGCCATAGCTTCCGCGCGGGTTCGGCTGGAATACGAAGTAGCCCTGCGAAGGCAACGCCATAGCGTATTCCCAGCGCGTTGGCCACGCCGGAGTGACGGCCCAAGAGGGACCGCCGTGCACGCGCACGACCAGCGGGTACTTTTTCGCGGGATCAAAGTCCCTTGGATACGTAAGCCAGCCCTGCACCTTGCCGATGTCCGTGGTCCAATGCAGGCTCACAGATTTGCCCCACGCTGGACGCAGCCCATCATTTCGACGGGTAATCTGCTTGGTCTCTCCTAATTTTCCCACCCAAACTTCCGGCGGTTTGTCGAACGACTGTCGAATCAAGCCAATAGTTTCGGCATCACGGGAGATGGAAAACAGCATTCCAAAGTCACCGGAGAGGATCGAACCATCGAAAAATGTGTCATGCGAGCTGCTTCGATCGAGGCTCATTTCATGAATTGCGCTCACGCCGTCGGCATACTCGGCCATCAGTATTTTCTTGGAGTCTGGCGTCCACGTCAGCCAACTAGCGGTTTGGTGCATGTTGGGAGTCGCGTTCTGCGGGTTCCCGCCTGACTCTGGGACAAGATAAACGTCGCCGCCGACAATCGGCTCGTCGCTCATCAGACCGCCGATGAACGCGATTGTTTTTCCGTCAGGCGACCACTTGGGAACACCAATTTGCATACCAGGTTTTGCGACGATGTCCGTCATCGCGCCTGAGGCCGCATCAATTTTGAAAAGTCCGGCGACGTACCAATTATCGTCGCCATTGCCGTGCGCGGCAGTAATCACTAGGCGTTTGCTGTCGGGTGCCCAGTCAAACTCGTATACGTACATATCCGCGGGTGAAATTTGTCTCACCGTTGCATTGCCGGGATCAACAAGCGTCAAGCGCTGCTCCAGGAATTCCTCGGAGACAACGCCCTCATCGGGAGTCTCCGCCACCAGTGGCCCGGCCGCGCGTGTCGCGTTTTCGGTGAAAAGCAGCGCGACCGTTTTCCCGTCGGGCGACCATCCGGGGCTGGCGAGGAAACCTTTCATATGAGTCAATTGTTTTGCGCTGCCGCCTGAGGAATTCATGACGAAGAGCTGAAGCTGTCCCGGCGTTGCAGCGTTGGACAAAAATGCGATCTGTTTCCCGTCCGGCGACCACGCTACGTCATGTTCCTCGTACGCTGTCTTGCCGTCGCCGGCTGTAACGCGCGTTGTTGCGTCGGGCGCGCTGACTTCGGCCACGTAAATCGCCGAATTCGCCGAGGGTGCTCCGCCCGGGCCGGGAAGTGATTCCACCCAAGCCACCTTGTTTCCATCGGGAGAAATCTCGGCCTGCGCGAACGTGCGCACGTCAAACATCGCTTTCATTGCGTCATCGAGCGACCTTTTGTTGGATGTGGCCGGCGTGTCCGCTGATTTCTGCGCGCCCCCAGTCGATATTGCAATTGTGAAAGATGCCAAAATGACGATCAGGAGTAGAACAAACCTTCGCATTTTCTCACTGCGTTCCAGAGCACGCCGCAACAATAAGCCTTCGCTCATGGTTCCCCTTTTCAAACGCCGTCATGTTGCGCGGTCTCTGTGTCAAAATCAAGGGCCGGTGTCGATATCTTGGAAGGACCTTTTGGCTTTTCTTACCTTGCGGACCGCCCACCCTGCGGCTATTCTCCGCTCTGACTTTTCCGGGGTTCAGATGGATTTCATTCGCGCACAAGGAATAATTCGCAAACTCACCACCGTAATTTGCGCGTTGGTTCTGCTGGCGTTGTTTCCGGCAAGAGCGTTCCCGCAAGGCGCGGAGACCCAGGCGCCGCAGGCGCAAACTCCGCAGCCAGCCACAGATATCGTCGAGCAGGGTAAATTCATCCTGCACAAATTTGAAAATCCCATCGGCGAGGAAACCTACCAGATCACGCGCGACGGAGATTCGCTCGCGGTGAAAATGGACTTCAAGTTTACAGACCGCGGCACGCCCGTGCCGCTAAAGGCCACGTTTCGCGCGTCGAAAGACTTGACTCCCGAAGCGTTTGAAATCAAAGGCCAGAATTCTCGAGTGACCACCATCGATGAAGCCGTAGAAGTCCATCCTTCCCAAGTCCGTCTCAGGGATCGTGGCAAGTGGACCGAAGCCGCGCGCCCTTCGCAGTTCTTCACTATTGCAGGCTACGCTCCCACAACCATGCAGATGCTGATGGTGCGTTTCTGGGCTTCGCATGGCTCGCCGGCGGAATTGGCCACGCTTCCCACCGGTGACGTAAAAATTAAGCCTCGTGGTCAGGACGTAATCGTCATTGACGGGAAAAGCGCAACGTTGGACCGTTTCACTGTCGAAGGTTTGATCTGGGGACGCGAGACACTGTGGTTTGATCTCAACAAAAATCTGGTCGCCTCTATCACTACTGATGCCGAGTTCGATCACTTCGAAGCCATTCGTGACGGATACGAAAGCGCGCTCGGCACCTTCGTCTCAAAGGCCGGATCTGATGGCATGGCCGCGCTCGCGGATATCTCCAAGGGAATCTCAGGAAGCCGCGCCGAAACTCTGGCGCTTGTCGGCGGGACACTGATCGACGGTACGGGAAAAGACCCAATGCCCGATTCGATCGTGGTGATCGAAAAGGGACAGATCGTCGCCGCCGGGCCGCGCAAACAAGTGAAGATTCCGAAAGGTGCTACCAAAGTTGACGCACGCGGCAAAACGATCCTCCCCGGGCTTTGGGATATGCACGCGCATTTCGAGCAGGTCGAATGGGGGCCGATCTACCTCGCCGCGGGCGCCACCACCGTTCGCGATTGCGGTAACGAATTTGAGTTCATCACTGCTGTGCGCGATGCCATTACGCAGGGCCGCGGGCTTGGCCCGCGCTTGTTAATGGCCGGGATCGTGGACGGCTCAGGGCCGCTGGCTCTTGGCGTCGCTCGCGTGGACACGCCCGAACAAGCGCGCGTGTGGACCGACAAATATCACGATGCGGGCTTCCAGCAGATGAAGATTTACAGTTCGGTGAAGCTCGAAGAACTGAAGGCGGTCGCCGAGGAAGCGCATCGCCTTGGCATGACCGTCACCGGTCACGTTCCGGAAGGTCTCGACGCGTATCAGACCATCGATGCGGGGCAGGACCAGATTAATCACATCGAGTACATTGCGGACATCATGGTTTCGGCGCTTCCTGCAAACGCGAAAACTCTGGATCGCCTCAAAGCGCGCGGTGATATCGATCTGAATTCGCCCGAAGCTCAGAAAGCGATTGCCTTCCTGGTTCAGCACGGCACGGTCGTAGATCCCACGCTGTCCATTTTTGAGTTCTTTACCGCAAACACCTCAAAACCTCCTATCAGCATCGAGCCTGGAATCGCGAAAGTGGCGCCGGAGCTTGCGGCAATCCTTTCCGGAACATCACCGCCTTCGCTTGCTTCGCCGCTTATCGAGAAAATGTTTCAGAAGGAAGTCGCGATTGTAGGCGCTCTCCATCACGCGGGAGTTCCCATCGTCGCCGGCACGGATCAGAATGTCCCCGGCTACAGCCTTTACCGCGAGATCGAGTTGTACGTTCAGGCTGGATTCACGCCCATGGAGGCGATTCAAGCGGCGACGATCGTGCCCGCTCGCGTGATGGGTCTCGACAAACAACTCGGAACGGTGGAGGCTGGAAAGCGCGCGGACGTAATCATAGTGGATGGCAATCCGCTGGAGTCCATCCACAACATTCGCAAAGTCGAATTCGTAATCACGAACGGCGTGATGTACAACTGCGCGGAGCTCTGGCGCAGCGTAGGCTTCAAGCCGTAGGCTACTGAACCGCACCTAAGCTGTCGCATTCTTGAGAGGGAGCAATGGAAAAATGGACCCGCAGGAAATTCTTTCTTTCCACCTTGGCAGGCGGCCTCGCTGCGAGCACGCGCCGGATTTTCGGAGCTGCTGTTCCCTCAACGGTCAAATCTTTGGCGCAAGCAAGTGCGCAAGCTTCCGCGCAGAGTACCCGCCCGCTGATCGTTTCCGCAGCCAACGGACTGCAGCATCTCGATGATGGCATGGCCATCCTGAAATCCGGCGGCGACACCCTTGATGCCGTTCTCGCCGTCGTCACCAAGGTGGAAGACGATCCAAATGACGATTCAGTCGGCTACGGCGGTTTGCCCAACGAAGATGGTGTTGTTGAGCTTGACGCATCCGTAATGCATGGCCCATCGCGGCGCTGCGGCTCGGTTGGTTCGATCCAAAAGATCAAAAATCCGTCGCTGGTGGCTAAAACTGTGATGGAGAAAACGAATCACGTCTTCATCGTGGGCGCCGGTGCTGAGAAGTTTGCCGTCGATGAAGGCTTCAAAACCATGGATCTGCTCACCGACCGTTCGCGTATTGCCTGGCTCGCGTGGAAAGCATCTTCCTCCGAAAATTGGCGCCCCGGCCTTGACAGTCCGGAATGGAAGGAAAAACTCGCGCAGTTGCTTGACACTCCCGAAAAAATGGCCTGGCGTGACCACATCGAAAGCGTCGTCATGCATCCGCCGACGGGAACGATAAATTGTCTTGCTGTAGATGCGAAAGGAGACATTTCGGGAACGACGACAACCTCGGGACTTTCCTGGAAGATAGCGGGACGTGTCGGCGATTCTCCTATTATTGGCGCGGGGCTTTTCGTGGATAACGACATTGGCGCAGCCGGTTCCACCGGGCGGGGAGAAGAGAACATTAAGATTTCAGGTGGCCACACAATCGTCGAAATGATGCGCAAGGGTATGTCTCCCACCGATGCGTGCCTGGAAGCCCTGCACCGTGTGGCGCGTAATTACAAGTCGTTTCCCGACCGCCTGAAACAATTTCATATTCAGTTTTACGCCTTGAATAAGAATGGCGAGCACGGCGCGGGAAGCTTGTGGGGAATGCATACGAATGGCCGCCGGGTGCAATACGCTGTCCACGACGGCGTCAAAGCGAGGCTTCTCCCCTGCACTCCCCTTTTCGATAAAATCGGCGGCGACTACTAAAAGCGGCTGAAGGTTCGGTGTCTAGACGCAAGGCCGGCGCGGGCACTGAGCGTGGTCGTCCCCTGAACGAAGCCTCGTCGCGATGGAGTTACTTAACTACATCCGAGACAAAAACCAAACGGATGCCGCGAGCCTCAAGTCGTGGAACGTCCTCAGCGAGTGCATCGATCGTGTCCGGCCGGGGATGCCCAATCGCGATCGCGAACCCGTCGCGGTCCGCGTCGCGCGCGGCAAGCTCAAGTTGTCCGAAAATTGCTTCGCGGTTCGCTGAGTCGTCGAGGAACACCTTTCGGGAAGCGGCGCGCACTCCCAGGCGCTCCGCCGTGTCGTAAGCCACTGTCGAAGCCAACGTGCGGCTATCGACAAAAAACAGTCCACGCCGGCGCAGTTCCGGCATCAGAGCCGCCATCAACGCAGGATCCGCCGTGGCGCGCGAGCCTTGGTGATTGTTTACGCCAACCGCATGCGGCACCGTTTCCAGCATTCCCGCCAATGCCGAATCCACCTGCTGTTCGTTCATTCCGACCCGCAGCTCGACTTCCTCCGTTTTCGCCGTGTCGCTCTCGGACTGCATCGGAAGGTGCAGCATTACCTGATCTCCCCGCCGGTAAGCCTCTTCGGCGACTTCCGTGGACAACGGCAAATGCGGGAGGACAGAAACGGTGAGTGGAAAACCTAGCGCGAGCAGCGAATCGGCGGCCGCGCGGTCGTAACCGAGATCATCAATAATAATCGCGAGCCGCGCATCTCGGCGGCCTGGCTTTGCCGCAAAATGGGAGCCAGCCGTAAGCGGTGTGATGACGTGAATCGTATGCGTGCGAATACTGTCGGAGGAGTAGTCAAACCGCACGACGCCGTCCGAAGTGCTTTCTCTGACGGACAGTTTGTGGCGGCGCGCGATTTCGTCCAGCTCTTGCGCAATTGCTCCGGCCTGCGAAGCGTCGGAAAGCGAAACGTAAACGTTATCCGCCGCTAATTTCCCTGGCGTTCCACTCTTCGATGGCTGAAGCTCGGGGCGAATCGTAACCTCTGACTTGTGTCCGGAAATCTTTTGCGCGGCGGCGACGATTTCGCCCGTAATCGCGCGGATATCGGCCTTCGATATTTTTTTCTTTCCGCAGCCCGCGAGAAGGAGAACGATTATGGAAGCGAGAAGAACCAGAATCCGCCGCACATCCGGGACCCGCTGGAACGCAGGTCCCCGACCTGCCTTCACGAGTAGCTACGCAGCCTTTCGCGCGGAGGTTGCAGTGCCTTGCAGAACCTCGATGGCTTTCTTGATCACCGGATCGTCCGCAGAAACAGGTTTCTCGGAAGGAACGGGCTGGTTCTGATCGTTTGCCGCAATAACCTCATCGAGTGAGGGATGGACCTCGGCGGTGGCGGCAACTCCATTAGCCGGGATTTCCTTGTTGTCCGGAGTGTAGTAATTCGCAACGGTCAAAATCATCGCGGAGCCGTCATCCATTTCGATCAGCTTCTGCATCGATGCCGTGCCGTACGTGCGGTCGCCTACCGTCTCTCCGCGATGATTACCGGAAATAGCCCCAGCCACGATTTCAGCCGGACCCGCAGTTCCAATTCCAATCAACACCGACACTGGATCCGTCCAGGCAACTTTGGAAGGCTCTGCGGTGGAAACAATAGGATTCACCGTTTGACCCTTGAGTGTGGTAATCGTGCCGGACGGCACAAAAAGCTGGGCGGTGGCGATTCCTTCTTGTACTTCCCCCGAAGGGCAATCACGCAAGTCTAAAATCAGTTTTTTGATGCCCTGATGCTGAAACTGCGCCAGCTTTTCGCGAATCTGTTTGGTCATACCCGCGTCAAACGTTGGAACGCGGAGATAGGCAATATCGCCCTGGAGCTTGTCTTCCCGAAGCTTGGGCGCCGGTAGCGTTTCAAGCGTCAGCTCAAGGTCTTGTGGTTCCGTCTTCCCGCGGCGAATTACGGAGATTTTCACCACCGTGCCGGGCGCGCCGCGAAGAAGAAGTTCAGCTTGTCCAATTGCCATCTGTCCGGTGCTGAAGCCCGCGATTTTCTCGATGATATCGCCGATGCGCAAACCGGCTTTCGCGGCCGGCGTGTCCGCTAACGTTCCCAGCACGCCAATGTAGCCGCGTCTGATAAGTACGAGTCCCGTTTCGCCCGTAGCGTTTGTGGCGCTCTTCTCTTTGTAGTCCTTGTACTCGAGCGGGCTAAGGTAAGCCGACTCCGAGTCCAGCGAGTCGAGCAACCCGTGAAGGGCGCCGTTGGTGACTTGGGCCATGTTCGGGTCGTCCACGTAATCGTTCTGAACCTTATCCAGCACTTCGCTGTACACGGTCAGCGCGCGATACGCCTTTTCGTCGTTCGACCGAGCGCGAAGATAACCGGTGGCCACAAAGGCGATGACGACTAGGGACAGAATAATGACAATCTTCTTCGAAAGCGGTCTCATGCTTTTTCCTCTTCTCCGCCCAGTTTGCAGCGATGCCGGATTAGACGCGCCCTCGCTTCACAGGTTTGCATTAGTGGCGACGATCGCGAACACAGATTATAGCATTCGAATCCCAGTTTTGCCTCGTTTGTATCGCTCGAGTCAGAATTTTCAAAATGATGCCATCGCAGACCTCTCGCCGGGTCGGTTTACGGTCTGCCAAAGAAATCTGCGCATGATTCGGTGGCGGATCTGTGATTGACAGGCAAAGTGACCTTGAGCTACTGAAATTAATATTTTTGACTTCCCAATTTCAATAGTTCTCGGCACCAAGCCTTCAATCTACTAGAGCTAACATCTTATCTCTCAGCAAAATTTTGTGCTTGTTGATTCGTCCCAATGTTGGTATACAGCGTGCATGTCTTCTGGACGGGGATTGTCTGTGAGAGCTTAGAGCTCCAAGTTTGCACCAAGGTTTCCTCGGGGTGGGGGATATAACGTGCGACGTGTTTCATTCTGCAGGTCGTTTCTGACTTCAATCCAAGACAGGTATGCCGCGGTTTGCCGCGAGGTCAATCTCTCGCGGGTGGCGTGTTTGAACTGGAGTTCTCTTCGGAGACGGATGAAACTGCGCGTTTGGCGCACTCAAGTCGCCTACTCAAAACCCTGCTGGTTTAGTTTCTTTTGCGAGATGCGGCGGTCCGGAGAATCCTTGATAGCGTTTAACCTTTGGTCGAAAGCCACCTACTGGAGGATCGGCATATGAATCTGATGAGGAAGTCATTCTTGACTTTGTTTCTATTCGCCGTTCTGGCGCCCTTGGCGCTGGCAGATGCGACTGGAGTCATTCGAGGCACGGTTACGGATAAGACCGGCGCGGCAATACCCGACGCGACCGTGGAGATCGTGCAGGTCGCCACGAACTACACGCGTACGGTTACTACCAACGGAACAGGCTCATTCGAGGCTCCGAGCTTGCCCATCGGTACCTACAGAGTGACGGTCAAGAAGGCTAGCTTCCAATCATTCTCAGAGGGCGGGATTCCCCTGCAACCCGACGGCGTGTACGTCGTGAATGCAGTGTTAGAAGTTGGGGGCGTCACGCAAACGGTCGAAGTGATAGCTGCTCCCATTCAAACTGACACGACGACAATTCAACTCGGCAATGAGATATCGGGACAGGCGGTAAATGATCTCCCGGTTCTGGATCGCGACTGGATTCAACTTCAGCAGACTCTTCCCGGCACTGTCGCGAGTTCCGACCGCTTCGGGGACGCGGTTTCGTCCAACGGAAATCGCACGCAGTCGAATAATTATCTGATCAACGGAGGCGACTCCAACGACTTGCCTCTGAACTCGCCTCTCGATATTCCAAGTCCCGACGCCATTGCGGAAGTGCACGTCGTGACAAACACGTTGAATCCGGAATTCGGACGCAGTTCGGGAGCGATTCTTGACGCGGTGACGAAGAGCGGCACCAACGAGTTCCACGGGAGCGCTTTCGAGTACTATCGCGACACCTTCCTGAATGCACGGAATTTCTTCTCGGTAACCACGCCTCCGTTCCACCAGAATCAGTTCGGCGGCACATTCGGCGGACCCATCGTGAAGAATAAACTTTTCGGTTTCTTCTCCTATCAGGGAACCAGATCGTTCAACGGCACAGCCGAGTCAACGACGGTCTTTAGCGCGGATCAAGCGGGTGGCGATTGGGGTCCGGGAGCTTTTGCTGGCTCAACAAAAGTGTCTCCGTTTCCGCTCAACAGCGATGCCGCTGGCCCGTGCCCGGTTGGCGGCGCACAGTGCCCCGCGGGGACCGCGTACAGTACACTTTTCTCCACCGGAGCAATTCCCACGCAGGATTTCAGTACAATAAGCCAGGGTCTGATAACCAAGTTCGTTCCGCTGCCCAACTCTGCGAACAACCAATTTCAGTTCTCGAATAACGAGAGCAGCAGCCAAAACCAGTATCTCGGCAGGATTGACTACAATCTCAGCTCCAAGGACACGCTTTACTTTTACGGCTTTCACGAGACGTTTCCCGACACGACCACTTTGCCCTTCATCGGAGCGAGCTTGCCGGGTTTCGGAGAAGTTGACACAAGCGCCACCCAGCAGTACACAGTCAGCTACAACCACATTTTCAGCTCCAACATCGTGAACGAAGGGCGCTTCACGTATAATCGGTTCAATTTCGGTGCGGTTCTTCCGCAGACCGTAGTCCAACCCTCCAGCCTGGGCTTTACCGGGATCAACCCACAGGATCCTGCTGGAGCTGGCGTTCCTTTCGTCGGTCTTAACGGATTTTTTAGTCTCGGCTTCTCCTTGGACGGCCCGCAACCGCGGCTGGATGACACTTACCAGTTGGCCGACAATGTTTCCATAAACCGCGGCAACCATTCTTACAAATTCGGGATTGACTTCCGGCGGCAAAGCGTCTTCAATCCCTTCTTCTTTTTCAATAACGGCAACTACACGTTCAACGGAGTGGGAACGTTTAGCACTGGCTTGCCGGGCGCTGACTTCGAGTTGGGAGTTCCCGATAGTTACGCTCAATCCAGTGGCGGATTCATTCATGCGCGAACTTGGGAGTTTTATTCCTACGTGCAGGACCAGTGGAAGATAAGGCCTAACTTGACCTTGACCTACGGTCTCGGTTATCAAATTGACACGCCGTTGACGCAACTCGCCTTCAACAAGCAGGGGATCAACGCTTTCCGCATCGGCCAGCAGTCCTCGGTCTTTCCGACCGCTCCACTTGGACTTGACTTCCCTGGCGATCCGGGGGTCACGCCATCCGGGTACCAGACCCACTACAATAACTTTGCGCCCCGGCTTGGGTTTGCTTGGAGTCCCCGCAATAACTGGTCCGTCCGGGCAGGATGGGGTTTTTACTACAACGTCTCAGAAGAAGAGTTGACGCTCCAGAACCTGCAATCTGCTCCGTTTTCGATATTTAGTTCAGGGGTCGGCAATATAGGGGCCTCGCCGGCATATGCGAATCCGTTCGCTGCCATCAACAACTCCGCGGTGTCGGTCACGAACCAGTTCCCGTTCACTCCCTTTGCGGCCGGTGCGCCTGTTAATTTTGGCCCCTTCGAGCCGTTGTCCGGTTCGAACTTTATCGACCCGAGGTTCAACGTGCCCTACAACATGAACTACAATCTCACGGTCCAGCATCAAGTGAACCGCAACGTTGTTGCCACCGTCAGCTATGTCGGCTCCGAGGGCCGCAGACTAGAGGCTGTGACAGCGCTGAATCCTTTTAACCCAGCGCTTTGCATTGCGCAGGGCCCGTCTTGCACAAACAACCCGGTATTCTTGCCCTTTGACGGACCCGGCCCCAATGGACTCAGCACTCTTCCGGTGCCGTCGTCCGTCTTCGCTAACGTTTACGAGGAGGGTACCTTCGCCGCTTCTAACTACAATGCGTTCCAAGCGACCTTGGAATCCAACGGTTGGCACGGGATTAACTTACGTGCGGCTTACTCCTACAGCCATGCGTTGGATAACGCTTCCAGCTTTGAAAATGCGGGCGGCTCCGTTATTCCTCAAAATCACCGCCTGTCCTACGGTGACTCTCAATACGACGCCCGCCATCGGCTTGTCGTAAGCTACGTCTACAATATCCCCATCCCTGGTAAGTTCCAGTCTAACGAGTTTGAAAAGAGACTCTTGGGAGGATGGGGCTTCTCCGGGATTAACACATACCAGACCGGCTTCCCGGTCCAATTGACAGAGTCTGACCTGAACTCTCTGCAATGTTCGAGCGCTTTCACCCTATTCGGCTGCTGGGATCGGCCAAACATAGTCGCTCCTGAGAAGTATTTAGACCCTCGCACAGACCGGACCATCGTTATCAATGGCACGCCGGTAACGGGCCACTTTGCGTTCACGCCAAATTCCTTTGCTCCGGAAGCGCTCGGGACTATCGGAGACGCAAGACGAGACTTCTTCCATGGTCCTGGGATCAACAACTATAACTTCTCGTTTTTTAAGAATACGACGATCACGGAGCGCTTGAGGCTCCAACTGAGGATCGATGCATTCAACATCTTCAACCACGCTTCGTTCGCTGCCCCGGGCCAGGCCGGCACAGCTACAGGGGGAGTGGGGAACAACGTAGATGCCAGCGGCCAATTCGGACAGACGTTTGCGACACAGGTGGCTGCGCGCATCTTGCAACTCTCCGGACATTTCTACTTCTAGCGCAACCTTAACTCCGATCCGCTTTTCGCCTGGGCCGCTCCTCACGGAGCGGCCCGTTTTTTTGTGATGGCTATCAATTTCGGGCTCACCCTTCGGAACACACTGCAAGTAGCGGGAGCGTGCTGAGGACAGTTGAGATTGGCTACGCCGGCAACGATTTTTTTGTGGCTAGGTGTGAAGAGCTATTTAGGCCCGATCTGCCGCGAGAGACTCCTGATTGATACACCCAGCACACGGTCACAGGCAGCCGGACCGTGAGCGCCGCCCACGCGACCTGACTTTGATGGCTGCTTACTTACCCGCGAAGGAATGACGGCCTGCGGGAAGCTCGAGCGCGTCTTGCTCGATCAACGGCATCGCGGCGGTAATGTAAGTCTGTGAAATCCGGTCCTGCCATGTGAATCGATCTTCGTCCCACAAAGCCCACACGAAGCCGAGCATCAGAGTCGCGCCCGCCAGCACGTAACCGAAACTCCGCCACAGGAGTTGCCGCGTATCGGGCACTGTGCCATCGAGACGTACGGTTGTGAGGCAGAAGAGCTGCATGCCAGGTGTGGCCTCCGCGAACGTGGTGAAAAGAAAGAAATAGAGCGCATAGAACAGAAAGAACGCCGCGAGATAGACGATGGCGTCCTCCTTTTCGGCCAGTAGCTGGCCCCCCAACGAGCGGAACAGCCCAAGAAACCCTATATAGGTCAGCCCAAGGAACAGCGCGTCAAGCAAGCCGGCTTTTCGCCGCTCAGCGAGATTCGCCACGGGAACGAGTGCGGTCTGCGGGTGCGCGCGGTCATCCGGAGCATACGAGAAATCCAGCTCGGGCTGAATGCAAATTTCGACACGCTCGGTCTGGCGCGGGTTTTGCCGAGGACGCGGGCGTTCTGCCTGACGCTGACGCTCGGCTCCGCGCTGGCTTTCACGAGCTGCCTCCTCCTCGTCGATTTTGGATTGGCGAGAAAAGGGAAGGCCTGACTGCGAATCGTTTGGACGAAGGTGCCCACGGCGCGCGCGGTAATCTTCGAGGCGCCGCGAGACCTCCCGACGCCATTCCGGCTCGATCGATCGCGCGCCGGCTGAAGCCGGCTGCGCGGAAGCGCCGAGGCCAGTCGAAGAGATCTCGACGGCTACTGGTTTCAGGTTTCCGCCGGTCTCGGCGAGAGGTGCGTCACAAAAAGAACAATTATCAGCGTCCTCGAGCAAAAGGGCGCCACACTCCGTGCAGATTCTAATCACTGGTCCGTTTTGCGCTGCGGAAGCTCCAGTGGAGGAACGCCGAGGATCTTAGCATGCCTATATATAAAGCAGCAGGCATGGCGCCAAGCTGGTGTCGCCTATTAGGCAACCCGGGCGAGCCTAGGTTCTTCTCACTAGAGATTAGCGCGGTCCAGGCCGTTGGCGCGATTGCGGCTGCGGGAGACGCGTGTTAGTCTCAGCTTTCTTTTTTGCGCCTTGTAAGGATTAACTCGGCACTTCCGTTGATGCCTGACGCTAAAATCACGCGAACTCTCCGCAGGCTGCGCCTTTTTCTCGTATTGCTCGGCATTCTTGTTGTGAGTCCGCGATTTACTGAAGCGCAAGATGCTGCGAAGTCACCGGCACAAAACCCCTCGAAAAAAGAGTCATCCGTTGCGAACACTTCACCAGTGGCAAGCGTGAACGGCGATCAGACGGCAACTCTGGAGGCAAAACAGCAGAGCCAGGTGGCAGGGATCTCTTACGCGGACGGAGACGTGGATTTGCGTTACCAGAACACGCGATTGCGCGCCGATCATGTGGAATACAACAACGACACCCAGGTTGCGATCGCGCGCGGGCACGTCCAGCTTGATTACATGAACCAGCATGTGGAAGCAGATGAAGCCCACTATGAACTGCGCACCGGCCACGGGACTTTTTTCCATGTGCGGGCCACGTTTTCGATTGACCGGCACCCGGCGCCGACCTTGCTGATCAGTCCGAATCCACTCTACTTTGAGGCCGAAGAGGCGGAACGGCTGGACGAACATACTTATCGCATTAAGAAAGCCTGGATGACGGTTTGCGACCCGGATAAACCAACCTGGAAATTTTATGCTCCGGAGGCGACCGTTTATTTGCAGAAGTCGGTGCATCTGGAGAACGGAGACTTTCGAGTTTTTTCCGTTCCCGTTTTGTATCTTCCCTACGCGACCTTTCCGGCGGGGAAAGAGCGCGAGTCCGGATTCATGATTCCGAACATTGGTGACAGTTCGAGCAAAGGATACATTTTGGGCGAATCGTATTACTGGGCGCCCACCGATTGGATGGACGCGAGTATCGGCGGGACTTATTACAGCAGAAGAGGCTGGGGCCAGCGCGCGGATCTGCGAATGCGTCCCTGGGAAAATGCAAGACTCGACGTGATCTATACCGGCGTAGAAGATCGCGGTCTGGAACAACCGCAAGTGCCCGGAGAGCCGCCCGTACCTCCCATCAACCAGGGAGGCCATGAAGCCCGTTTACTTTTCACCGCCCTATTGCCGGACGGCTGGCGCGCGGTAGCCGATTTGGACGACCTGAGTTCGTTAACCTTCCGGCTAGCCTGGAGCGAGACATTTACGCAAGCGGTGAATTCGGAGGTACGCAACTCCGCTTTCCTTACGAATAACTTTCGCGGGTTCAGTCTGAATTTCGCGGCGCTGAGCTACCAAAACTATTTGAGCGCTTCGCCGGATACGTATGTTTCTCTGCGGACTGCGCCGGAGGTACGCTTCAGCTCGGTGGACCAGGCGCCTTTTCAACGACTTCCTATTTACTTTTCATTCGACGGTTTTTCCGATGCGGTGCATCGCAGCGATACCGTGACAACAACTCCGCTGGATACGCCGAACTTCATTGGTAGAAGCGAGTTGGCGCCGAGCGTTACGATGCCCCTTCACTTCGGGCCTTGGCTGGATGTGACGCCCACTTTCACTCTGAGGTCGACCTATTATGGCGGACAATTGCAAAACGGTTCTTTTGTTGATCGAGGCTTTTTTCGAACTACGGAGGAATTCTCACTCGACATCCGCCCACCGTCGTTCGATCGCATCTGGGACAGGCCCGGCACGAAATGGAAACACGTGATCGAGCCGGACATTGTGTACAACTACGTGAGCGGCGTAAATGATTTCAGCCGCTTCATACGTTTCGATGAAGACGAAACGTTGACCGACACCAATGAAATTGAATACGGAATCACGCAGCGGCTGTATCGTCGCAAGAAAGAGGGCGACGCCGAAGAGCTGGTGAGCTGGCGCCTGGTCCAAAAATATTTCTTCGACACCACATTCGGCGGAGCGCTGATTAATGGCCAGCGCAACGTATTTCAAACCCTCGACGAAATTACACCATTTGCGTTTGTTGACTCGCCGCGGCGCTTTTCGCCGATCGTGAGCGATCTAAAAATCGAACCGGGCAAACATTTCGATACCGAGTTCATTGTGAATTTCGATCCCAAACACAACCAACTGACTGCGATTGGCACGCTGTTGAAACTCAAACCTTACAAGCAGTCTTTTCTGACGCTCGCGCATTTTTCTACGACGAATCTTCCAACGCCGTTCGATGAGAATCCCCCGAACTTCGTTTTTGAATCCCGTTCGAACCAGGTGCGCGCGCTGGTGGGGTACGGCGATTTGACACGCGTTGGCTTCAACGCCACGGCGGGCTTGAGCTACGATTTTACGCAACAAGCATTTCAAAACCAGGTCCTGGAAGCGAGTTATAACGGCTCCTGTTGCGGATTCGGCTTCGAGTATCGCCGGTTTTCATTTGGCACGATTCGCAATGAGAACCAGTATCTTGTGGTTTTCCGCATCGCCAACATAGGCTCCGCCGGAACGCTGCGTCGAGCGGAGAAGATTTTTTGAAGCGAACCGCGTGACGCTGAAATCCGAATCCGAACTGGCGTTCCTTTCTGTCGAGCAGGCTGCGCGCCTGCTTCGGCGTAAGGAAATCTCTCCGTTAGATCTTGTGAACGCGTCTCTCTCTCGCATCGAGAGGTTGAACCCGTCCATGAATGCTTTTCTGACCGTGCTTGCGGATAGTGCTCGAAAACAAGCCCGCTCGGCTGAGCGCGAATTTATCCGTACCAGGCGAGGGAGTGCCGCGAATCTGAACAGCCTTCTTTTTGGCATTCCCGTTTCGCTGAAAGACAATTTCCAGACGCGCGGAATCCGCACGACGGCTGGCTCGAAGATTCTCGCGAACTGGGTTCCAAAGGAAAACAGCGAGGTTGCGGCGCGGCTGGCTGCGGCGGGCGCGATTCTTCTGGGCAAGACGAACATGCACGAATTTGCTTACGGGATCACAAGCGATAATCCTCATTACGGCGCGGTGCACAATCCCCGGGCGCTTGATCGTATTCCGGGTGGATCAAGCGGCGGCTCAGCTGCGGCCACTGCAGCAGGAATGTGTTTCGCGTCTGTGGGGACGGATACGGGCGGCTCCATTCGCATTCCGGCGGCGCTGTGCGGCATAGTAGGGCTGAAACCGACCTATGGATTGGTGAGCGTCGTGGGTGTGATTCCACTGGCCGAGAGCCTGGACCATGCGGGGCCCCTCGCGCGAAACGCAGCCGATGCGTGCATTATGCTGCAAGCGATTGCGGGCAAATATCCCAAGGGAGTGCCTCCCGTGGGTTTTCGAAAACTGAAGCGAGAAGCTTCGCGCCGATTCCGCCTGGGTTGGCCAAAAGAATACTTCTTCGAGCGAGTTGATCCGGAGGTCCAGCGCGCGATCGAAGCTGCGGCGGGCGTGTTTAGGTCGACAGGCGCGCGGATCGAGGAAGTGTCGCTTCCTCACCTTGGCGATTCCCTGGAAGCCAGTGCGAATATCGCGCTGGCCGAAGCCACTCACTACCATCAGTCGCAGGGATTCTACCCTGCTCGTGCGGATGAATACGGAGCGGATGTGAGCAGCAGGCTCAAGATGGGCGCGGAAGTGCGCGCTGCGGATTACCTTCGAGCATTTGAAGTAAAGAAACAAATGGAAAACGACTTTGAATCGGCGTTTGAACGGGTGGACGCGATCCTGGCGCCCTCGGTTCCAATTGCTGCACCACCCATCGGCGAGATCGAAGTAAAAATCGCAGGAAAGAAAGAAACGGTTCGTTCGGCGCTTGTGCGTCTGAATCGGCCCGCAAACATGACCGGCCATCCCGCCATCTCCGTTCCCTGCGGGTTCACGCAGGCTGGCCTTCCGATGGGATTGCAGCTAATAGGACCGCGCTGGGGGGAAGCGCGGTTGCTTGCGATTGCGCTCGCTTACGAGCAGGCGACGGGGTGGCACAAGCGGCATCCAGGGCCCCCGGTGAAAAGCTGAGGAATCTTTTCTACATCCGCCAAGCGGCCTTTTAGCGTAATGACAATGTGGTTCCAGCTCTGGAGCTTTTCCGTGCGCGGCCCAGCGTCAAAAAGCGTAGGCTTGCGTCTAATGAATGTGTGAGAATAGGAGATTGGTCCGAACCCGACGGGGCTGCCGGGGAATCCAATCCAGTTCTAAGAGGTCTGAGAAAATCCAATGGGCTTTTCCATAGTCGCCGCGTTTATTGCAGGACTGGTCTCGTTCCTTTCTCCGTGTGTGCTGCCGCTGGTGCCCGGATACATTTCGATGCTTTCGGGGATCGGCGTTGAGCAACTCAAGGAAGGGCAGACTCCGCGCGGCGGATTGCTGACTTCAGCTCTCGCATTCGTGATTGGATTTTCCATCGTGTTCATCACATTTGGCGCTTCCGCCAGCGCGGTAGGATCATTTCTGGTACGCAATCGCAGCTTGCTCGCACCGGTAGCTGGATCTCTGATCGTGTTATTCGGGCTGCACCTGGTTGGCTGGCTGGCAAAAATTTCGCTGCGTGCGGGATTTGTGATTGGAATCCTTTTCGTTGCCGCGGGTGTGGCACTAAGTTTGCGGCCTGGAATCGCCGGAACCACGCTGAACGCGGTCCAATTCTATTCTGTCTCTATCATTTTTCTATTGGGGCCGGCTATGACGCGCTGGTTGAATCGCGACGTCCATTTCCGGAATCTGGGTGGCAAGCCGGGAATCGCCAGCGGGTTTCTGATGGGTTTTGCATTTGCGTTCGGGTGGACGCCTTGTATCGGCCCGATTCTAGCGGGCGTGCTGGCGATTGCAGCGACACGCGAAACTATCTGGCAAGGTGTTTTCCTACTGGCATGCTACTCTGCCGGCCTTGCAATTCCGTTTCTTGTCACCGCCCTGGCCATTGGCGGCTTTTTGAAGTTCTATCAGCGGTTTCGACGCTATTTGCACGCGGTGGAAGTTTTCAGCGGCGTGTTATTGCTTGCCGTTGGCGGACTTGTGTTCATGAACCGGCTGACCTGGCTTTCGGGTAAACTAACATTTTTGAACAGATTTGCATGGTGATCGGAGCTGAGCGAATGCGAAGGGCGCGGTATGCTTTGCTGCTGCTATTGTTACTCATGATGATTGTCACCACGAATTTTTCAGGCTGCAA
This sequence comes from Candidatus Acidiferrales bacterium, assembly GCA_049693595.1. Lineage (GTDB taxonomy): Bacteria > Acidobacteriota > Terriglobia > Acidiferrales > UBA7541 > Palsa-295. The sequence goes on from JBAVQA010000229.1 coordinate 32,931, forward strand.
TTCGCACGAGTGGTTCAAAGTTCCGGTTGCAGCCAACGGCAAGTCCGCGACGGCGGACGGGCCACGACCGGATGAACCGGTCGTGACTTTCAAGAATTTGCAAGGGCAGGATGTGCCGCTCGCCAGTTTGAAAGGAAAAGTGGTAGTCGTGAATTTTTGGGCCACATGGTGCGAACCTTGCCGGGTGGAAATTCCCTGGATGATCGGTTTCCAACAGAAATATGCGGACAAAGGCTTGACCATACTTGGCGTGGCGATGGATGAAGAGGGGAAGAGCGTGGTCGAGCCTTACGTCCAGAAGACGCAGTTCGACGTGGACGGCCACCAGGCGACAATGAACTATCCGATCGTGCTGGGCAACGATGAGCTAGCCGAGAAGTTCGGAGGACTGATCGGATTTCCCACCACCATTGTGATTTCCCGCGACGGCAAAGTTCAGAAACGGTATATCGGTCTTGCGGATCAGGGAGATCTGGAAAAGGAAATTAAAGGACTGCTCTAAGCGATGGACGAACAAGAATTCCAAAAGAAATGCGACGCGGCTTTTGAGAGCCTGCGCAAACGTCTGCTTGAACTGAGCGATGAAAATGAGTTCGAGGTTGAGGGCGGAAGCGGAAAATTGGAAATTGAGTTTGAGGATGAGGACGAGACGCGCTTTGTGATCAGCCCGAACGCGCCGGTGCGGCAAATCTGGATTTCCGCGCTCACCACAAGTTATAAACTTGGATGGTCGGATCCCGCGCAAGCATTTGTGCTGGATAAGACGGGTGAGACGTTGAGCCAGGTAATGGGCCGGATTCTTACCGAGAAAACGGGGTCAACAGTTCAGATTTAGGCGATAATGCGCTTTCTACGAACATTTGGTTTTTGCCTCTTGTCGCTTTTTTGCGGCGGCACCGCATTCGTAATGTTTGGGAATGCGGCGTCACGCTTTCCTTTGCCTCAGGAGCCTCCTAATCTTTCCAATGCTTCGGCGGTCGTAAAGCCGCGCGTTTTCGTTTCGCTGGATCCCGTTCCGCGCGCAAGAGAATTCAAAGTCGCCGTAGTGGTGGACATTGCCTCCGGTTTTCACATAAATTCGCACAAACCGTCTGAAGAATATCTCATTGCCACGTCGCTGACGCCGAAACTCCCTCCCGAGTTTGAATTGATCGATACGATCTACCCCAAGGGCCAGCTTGAGAAATTCAGCTTCTCTCCGAATCAACCTCTGGATGTGTACTCCGGAAGTGTTACGTTTCTGCTTAGATTTTCCGCGAAAGCGGCGGCCACGCTCGGACCGACGGAAATTCCAATGGTATTGCGTTACCAGGCGTGCAACGACTCCACATGCCTACCCCCGGTGAAATTCCCCCTAAGCGCGAAATTTGAACTTGCCAAGGAAGGCACAACTTCTCGAGAAGTTCATTCCGAAGTTTTTTCCAGGCTGCTGCCCGCCCGCTGACGATGCATTATCAGCGCAAATCTCCATTACAAAGATTCATTCTTTTCCTCCTCAGGCCGTTTATGTTTGTGTTCGGACTCATCGTAGTTGAGGGCTATAAGACCTTTTTTGGTTGGTGGCTCGACAAGCGAGTGGCTAAGCGGAACCAGCATCGGTTTGCCAACGACATTCGAGAGAAGCTTGCCTTCCTCTTTACCGAATATGGCGCAACGGTCGTGCCGAACGACCCGAGCCTGCCGTTTCCCCCGGGGTTCGACTACGCAGTTGTGACGGTCGTCACTGGTAACGTGCGCTTTCAGTTTTTTCGAGGACGCGGAGAATTCAGGGTGGATGTTGCGCCTCAACACGACCCAACTTATTTGAACGAGATATCTACAGTACTCCGGGCGATTGGCTCGGTGGAGGGGCCGCAGACTCAGCCGCTTTATCAAGAGCCGCGAGACTTCGGCCGCTTATTGCGCACGCATTTCGATCGCCTCGACAAGTCCTTCACCGAGACGGAGTATCCGACTACCAAGGAAAAGTTGTACCCGATCCAAGAGCGCAATTATCGGGCGGTTCGTGCAATGGAAGCTAAGATTCAGCGGGGCTGGTGACGCGTATTTGTTGCAGGCGCGGCCGATTCACACCGAAGAAATGGCGGGCAGGGCGCGGCGGAGACGCCCAATCACTCGATCCTTGCCGAGCACAACCATTGTCTCGAAAAGGGGCGGCGCGACTGCGCGGCCGACGATTGCGACCCGCGTCGCATTTATGAGCAAGCCTGCTTTAACGCCTTCGGAAGCCGCCACGCCGCGCAACGCCGCATCGCAAGCATCGTGATTCCACTCCGGCAATCCTTCCAGCGCGTCTGTTAGCTTCAGCATCAGCGCCGGAAGTTTTTCATCTTTCCAAAATTTCGCACGAGCTTCCGGATCGTACTCGAAATCGTCGCTGAAAAATGCCCGAGCCCATCCGGTGAAGTCCCCGAGCAGGCGCGTTCGCGAGCGAATCAAATCTACAGTGTGCGCAAACCATGCGCGATCCGTTCCGGCCCAAGCTTCCTTCCACAAGCCCGCACGCTTGAGTTCCGTTTCCACGTACGGCAGGAGTTCTTCAACGGGTGGTTTCTGCAAATATTGTGTATTGAACCACTCGAGTTTGGCGCGATCGAAGATGGCGTTGGTGCGGCTCACGCCGGAAAGCGTAAACCGTTCAATCAGTTCCTTTGTCAGCATAAATTCAGAATCGTCGCCGGAGGACCACCCGAGAAGCGCCAAGAAATTGCGAAAGGCCTCCGGAAGAAAACCTTCTTCCGCGTAGGAGCCGACGCTCGTGGCACCATGGCGTTTTGACAGGCGTGTGCGATCGGGCCCGAGAATCAGCGGAACGTGAGCAAATATCGGCGGCTTGGCTCCAAGCGCCTCATAAATCAACACTTGTTTGGGAGTATTGGACAAGTGATCGGCGCCGCGAATCACGTGCGTGATGCGCATGTCGATGTCGTCCACCACCACGCTTAGCTGGTAGGTGGGCAAACCCGAAGAACGCAGCAGTACGAAGTCCTCAATTTCGGCGTTCTGCACGTCTCGCGGACCGAAGACGGCGTCTTCAAAATGTGTGGTGCCGGTACGCGGAGTGCGAAAGCGAATCGCCGCCGGTATGCCTTCCTTTTCTTTGCCGACGCGCTGTTCCGGCGTCAAATCGCGGCAAGGACAAGCGACCGCCTTAGTTGCCTTGCCTTCGTCGTCACCTTCTCCTTCCCGTTCTTCGGCAGCGTCGCCGCCGGTATAGGCCGCTGGTTTGCAATAGCAGGCGTATCCCGCGCCATTTGCCAGGACGCGCCCGGCAGCCGCGCGATACATTTCTATGCGCTGTGACTGAAAGAACGGGCCTTCGTCCCACTCAATTCCGAGCCATCGCAGAGCCACCAGAATTCCATCAACCAATTCCGGCTTGTTACGCTCGACATCCGTGTCTTCGATACGCAGAAGGAACGTACCGCCTTCATGTTTCGCGAACAGCCAGTTGAACAAAGCGGTGCGTGCCCCGCCAACGTGGAGAAAGCCCGTCGGCGATGGAGCAAAACGCACGCGCGGTTTTTCAGTGGAGGTCATCCTCGAACGGTTCCTTCCTGGTCAGGCAAAACGTTAATTTTAGCGGAACGGATGAGCAAAATCGAGCCGCCCTCTAAGATAAAGGCTGCCTAAGCTGTGAGAGGTACCGGGGTACTCTTGACGCGTGTGACGTCAAACCCCATAGTTTGAATGGACTCTGAGTCCTATTGGCGCCGGATGGTCGGGGCAGCCTTGCCCCGTTTTGGATGGAGTCAAGGACGTTGACCGCCACGAAACTTGACCGGATACGCCTCCGGGCGCCCCGTAATTTTCTGCTATTCTGAACAGAAGCATCAGAAATATCAGCCGGAGCTATGACTTGCTGAGCCATATCAATATGACCGCGACCGTGCTCTTGGCAGGCGCCTTCCTGCTGGCGTTGTTCTTTTCCTACATATACCAGCAAAAACGCCAGGAATACATGCTCGTGTGGGCTGCGGGATGGCTGCTGATGTCTCTTCACTTTTTGATTCCGGCAGTCGGCTTTGCGTTAGCGCTTCCTGTGTGGGTTGAAGCTGTGGGTGAATGGTTGCTTGCTGCTGCGGCATTGTCATTCTACTGTGCCGCGAGATCGTACACGCGTCTCAAGGTCTCCTGGGGCGGTATTGCGGGCCTTGCTGCGGCCGCGGCAATCTGGGCCTTGGGCTACTGGCGCGAATGGGTGAATGTGCCCTTGGCTTTAGGTGTTGGACTACTGTTTTTCTTTATTGCGCGGACCTTTTGGGAGGAGGGACGCAAGCAGGAATCTCGCGCTGACCAGTTTCTGGCGATTACCTTCGTTGCATGGGGATTGCTGCGTCTGACCACGGTTTTTCAGGAGCGATTGGGACCACTGGCCGGCCAGGATCTAATGCCGCTCGTGTTGCTGCCCGAGCTCTTCGCCGGCGTCCTGATGGTAATGGCGGTTTACGAAGAAGAACGCAGGCGAGTTGAGCGGAACATGCTGGCGCTGTCGAATCTGAACCTGGCAACCTCAAGCTTTGCCGGAGGCGAGATTCAGAAGATGCTGGCGCAGGCGCTCGACCGCGTTTTGAATGTTGTGCGCATACCGGCGGGCGCGCTTTGCCTGCATTATGGCGAAGAGAACGGCCCAACTTCAGTGGTCGTCACCGGTTTGGGTGATACATTCTGTGCGGCGATACAAGAAAACAACCTGGACGACTACATCGTCAACCTGGTGGCGCGTCTTGGCGGACTTGTCGTGCTGCGCGACTTGGAGACGGACTCGAAGTGGGCAGCTCTGGAAAAAGAAGAAGCCTTCCGTCACGTTCGAAAACTGCTGCTGGGTCAAAACCTGCGCACCGTAGTGGGAATCAGTCTGCAGGCAAAAGAGCGCGTCTTCGGGGTGCTGCTGCTCGGAACTCCGGACAATCGGAATTTCACTCCGGCCGAGTTACGCCTTCTTCTGGCCCTGGGTCACCAGATTGGGATGGCGGTGGAGAATAGTTATCTGGTTCAGCAGACATCGCGGCGCAGCGAAGAGCTCCACATTCTGAATGAAATAGGACGGGCGCTGAGCTCGACGCTCGAGCCGGATGCTTTGTTCGATCGTATTTATTCCGAGATGAAACGCCTGCTCGATGTGAGCAGCCTTTTCATCGCATTCTACGATCACAAGACTCAGCAAGTGCGATTTGAAATCGACGTACTGGAAGGCGACCGGTTGCCCAAACGAACCCGCACCGCCGGGAACCATTTAACCGAGTACGTTGTGAACACCTGCCAGCCTCTCCTCATCCGGGACCACTTTAAAGATGAATCTAAGCGGCTGGGCTTCGAACCAACTCGTCAGGTCGGTTCCATTTGCGCGGTGCCTCTGATTCTTTACAATCGTGCAATCGGCGTGATGGCGGTGCACAGCAAACAAGAACGGGTATTTGACGAAGGCCACGTGGAGTTGATGCGCGTGCTTGCAAGCGAAGCGGCAGTGGCGCTTGAAAATGCCCGTCTCTTTTCAGAAGAACAGAAAAAGTCGCGGCACCTGATGTTGATCAACAACGTGTCCAGCCGCGCCATTACGACCTTGGATCCAGAGGAGATGCTCGCGAAGATCGCTGAGGAAATTGAGAACGGCTTGAAGTATGACCACATCGGCATCGCCACGCTCGACTATTCCGCGAAGGAGTTGGTGATTCAGGCGGAAGCCGGCGCCCGCAGGGACGCTGTGGGGCGCCACATTCCGTTGGGCGAAGGCCTGGTAGGGCAGGTCGCTCGCACCGGGCAGATGGCTATCGTGCGTGAAGTGAATGCATCGTCGCCCCGCCTGGTCCTGGCAAGCTCCGTTTCGGCCATCGCGCTCCCAGTAGCCTACGCCGAACAGTTGTTGGGTGTTCTGTATATCGAATCCTCTGAACCCTGCGAGTTCGAAGAAGAAGAAGGGCTGTTGCTTCGTACTCTCGCGGATCTTTTCGCCGGCGCTCTGCACAACGCTCTGACATTCCAGAAAGCGCAAGAGCAAGCGATCACCGATGGCCTGACCGGCGTCAAGACGCACCGCTACCTGATGGAGACTTTGTCGTCGGAATGGAAACGTTCGACACGCGCGAACCGGCCATTTGCATTGGTCTTGATGGACCTCGACCGCTTCAAGTTCGTGAATGATTTCTACGGACACTTGGAAGGCGACGTTGTGCTTCAGCGCGTGGGTCACATACTGGAGCAGAACTGCCGGCGGTCCGATGTGGTGGCGCGCTACGGCGGAGATGAGTTCGTTATCCTAATGCCTGAAACCACTGTGGAGCAAGCTCGGCAACTCGCAAGCAAACTTCGGGGCTGGGTGGCTTCCGATCCGCTTCTGCGGGACAAAAATATTACCGCCAGTTTTGGCATCGCCGGCTTCCCGGTCCATGGGTCAACGCCGCAGGAGCTTATCCAGGTGGCGGACTCTTCGATGTACCTTTCAAAGCACCAGGGTGGAAACTCAGTATCGAGCGCGGAGGAAGGCGGACCGAACGACACCAAAAAATGGAAGAAAGATGTGTTAGAGGCTTATCTAGGCGTGACGCTGAAGCGTTTGTTCTCTACTGGGCCAGAGGCCTTCGAAGAGATTTACCGGCGTCTCGAACAATTCACGCGCTCGCTAAGCGAACAAGCGGGCGGCGTGCCACCGGACACGTTGCCGGTCGCTGTCGTCGAAACCGTTACCTCACTCGCGCTCGCGATTGATGCGAAAAATCACTACACCCAAGGTCATTCCCAAAAAGTCTCCGCGTACGCGGTTGTAATCGCTAAGGCGCTGGGGATGAACGAGCCGGAAGTGGAAGAAATCCGGCTGGCGGCGCTGCTTCACGACATTGGCAAAGTGGGGATTCAGGAGACAATTCTGAACAAGTCCGGGCCGCTGGACCCATCCGAGTGGGAAACGATGAAGACCCACGCCGAACTAGGCGCCAAGATACTGGAGCCTTTACAGGCGATGAATAGAATTCGGCTGATGGTCCGCCATCATCATGAATTTTTCGATGGCACAGGCTATCCTGACCGGCTAGATGGCGAAAATATCCCTTATGGGGCGCGCCTAATTGCGATTGCCGACGCCTACGATACCATCACATCCGAGCGCACCTACAAGAAGGCGCGCAGTTCCGAGGACGCTTTCACTGAACTGGAGCGCTGCGCAGCGAATCAGTTTGATCCCGAACTCGTTCGCGTATTCGTCGAGACCATGCGCCGTTCGCCGCGGGTTCGGATTGAAGCAATTGTCGGTGTCCCGGACGTGTCTGATGGCAGTATCCTCTAGTTCTGTGGCGTTCCCACAATATCTGAAAGAAATTCCCGATTGTCTGACACGAGTCAAGTCGCGGTAGTGTTGTAAAGTTCCGCAAACCATACAACAGTTCTGGACGCCTCACCTCAGCCTCGATACAGTTCTAGCTGCATTTTCAAACGATCTTGGGTGAGGAGATAATCATGCAGACTGCCACGGTCAAGTGGGTCGCAGGCGAAGAGTTCATTGCGAAGTTGCCTTCCGGACATTCAGTATCATTTGACGCGGATCGAAAACACAACTCCGCCCCAGGCCCCATGGAAATGCTTCTAGGCGCGCTGGGGGCGTGCACTTCGGTGGACGTGGTTATGATTCTGGCCAAGAAGCGCCAGCGGCTGACGTCGCTGGAAGTTGTTATTACCGGAGAGCGTGCGAGCGAACCGCCGGCCGTGTGGACAAAAATCGAAATGGTTTATCGGCTGGCCGGCGACCTGGAAGATAAAGCGGTAGGGGATGCGATTGAGTTGAGCCAGTCCAAATATTGCTCGGTGGCAGCCATGATGCGAAAGACTGCAGAGATCACCTACCGCTTCGAAATTGTATCTTAGTGGTGCCCTTGCAAATAGACGAGGCGAGCGTGTTTTGCTTGTCACGCGTGCGAGTGATTGCATACAATCGCGAGCTATCAATTTCATCCTGGAGAAGCTGAATGGGCAGACGCCTCGCCGCGAAGATTACGGGAGTTGCCGGGTACGTTCCCCCGCGTGTAGTAACCAACTTCGACCTCGAAAAACGAGTGGACACGAATGACGAATGGATTCGCACGCGCACTGGCATCCGCGAACGGCATTATGCGGACCCCGGTGTTGCAGCTTCACATCTTGGCACCGAGGCCGCGAAGAAATTACTCGCCGCAAAGGGCGTGCAGCCCGAACAAATCGACCTCATCGTCGTGGCGACGGTCACTCCGGACATGCTATTCCCCGCCACCGCTTGCTTGATTCAGGATCGCCTGGGCGCAAAAAACGCTTGGGGCTTCGATCTTTCTGCTGCTTGTTCGGGATTTGCCTACGCACTCACGGTTGGCGCTCAATTCGTCGCCAGCGGAACCCACAAACGGGCGCTCGTTATCGGAAGCGATGTGATGACCTCCATCCTCGATTACAAAGACCGCGCCACTTGTGTTCTTTTTGGAGATGGAGCCGGCGCTGTTCTTGTCGAGCCTGCTGCCTCCGACGCTGAAGGCATTCTGGACTTTGTACACGACATAGACGGCTCCGGCGGTTGCAATCTCTACATGCCGGCCGGCGGCTCGCTGAATCCTGCTTCGCTAGAGACGATTGAGAAGCGGATGCACTACGTCCACCAAGAAGGCGCGCAAGTGTTCAAATACGCGGTGCGGCGAATGAGCGAGTTAGCGCTGCAAGTGCTCGAGCGTAATGGCTTCACAAGCAGCGATCTCGCGCTGGTGGTCCCCCATCAGGCCAACCTGCGCATCATCCGGGCGATGCAGGAGCGCTTGGGCGTGGACGATTCAAAAATTCTGGTGAACATAGATCACTTTGGAAATACTACCGCCGCCACAATTCCGTTGGCGCTGATGGACGCGCTGGAGCAAAAACGCTTGCGCAAGGGTGATCTGGTGCTGTTGATCACCGTCGGCGCTGGTTACACTACCGGCGCAATCCTGATGCGCTGGGCCTACTGAGCTCCCGCCAATTACTCTTCCCTGAAATAAAAAAGGCCGGCCAAACTACACCGGCCTCTTTCCAGTTCGAAAGTAAACCTTGATTAAGGGCCAACAACGTTAGTGTACGTAGCCAGGAATGCGTCCGGACCACTCGTATTCGTGCCCGGCGCAATTGAAAAGACTTGCACACCGTTAGTTACGAAGACGCTGGTATTCGCTCCCACCGTAATGCTGCCGGTCCCGGCCGGAACGAGTGTGAATGTGCCGTTAACAGCCGTGCCAAATGAGAGGAACGGTGCAGTGAGTGTTACAAAGGTTTCGTCTTCAGTGGCGGAATAGGTCGTAGGAGCGGTGAAAATAGCCGAGCCGGAGAATGCTCCGTTTTGGCCGTCAACATCTTCCCAGCTCCCGAAGGCATATGTTCCGCTGACGCTTGTGAAATCCGGAGCCGTAGCACTCTGGGTAACCAATATACCCGAGCCTACGTTTGTATCCTGTCCCACGGTAAAGCCCTGAATCTGTTCAATCCCGTCTCCTCCGTTCGTCAGGTAAACGACCGGTGGAGTTGTGTCGGTACCCGAGGTGACGCTGAAAGAAACACGCCCCGAGGACGGATTCGTCGTGTCCACCGCGTAAGTTCCGGTGAACGTGGGATTCGTCACGGTCCCAGCATCACTTTCAGTAAATGAAGCCGTCGCAGTGTTCCCGGTGCTTGAAAATTGCGCCGTTCCGATGGTGACATCATTCGCGAGATTAGTTGCGTCGAACCCCTCGCTGGCAAGGAGCGAAAATCCGTTCAACGCACCTGGCGTAAAGGTATTTGACGTGGCAAGCGCCCGTCCGCTAACAAGCGGCGTGTTTGGCGTATTCGTGCTGACCTGATCGGTTGAGAGCACGTAAAAATCATTGGCGTTTATGACGTAGATAACGGCATGAAACGTAAGGTCCGGACTGCCTGCGATTGGAACATCAAAGTTAGCCGTTGCCCTCCCGGTTGTAGCGTCGACGGGGGGGAAAATCGCTCCCGATCCGCCAGTGAGTTCACCTGAGGATGTGCCATTGTCATTGAAGTCGGCAAAGATGGGAGAGATGGTGCCGTTCGTGTTCGTGAATGATCCGGCCAGCGCGGCACGATTCACCGAGGGGTCCCATCCAGCTAAGCCAAATGCAAAGTTCGCCGCCAGCGAGGTAACGTTGAAGGCGGTCGTATCCTGCACGTGCATGACTCCGCTAGCCGATGTACCGCCACCGGCGACGTTGTCAAACTCAATGATGTTACCTGTCGTGAATATTCCCGCAGTCTGCCCGCCAAGCGCGAATTGGAATATAACTCTTGTCGGAATCGCCGCAGCCGCTTGCTGGGGTCTCGGCTGACCGGCGCGCCGTGATGTCAGGCTGGAAGGTCTCGCCGCCGGATGTGGCTGGAATTTGGACGCCGCGCCGCGATTTGCAGCGCCGCCGGTGTCGATGACCAAACTCACGCATCCGCGCGTATCTGTGGGGCCAGCGAGCCCGAACGAGTAAGTGCTAGCTGCTATGTCCAGATTGGTTCCTGCTTCCTGCGGGCCGTTGGTGAATCCGTTGAAATCTACGTCGCCGGCCGTGATACCGCCGTTTCCATCAGTTGTGAAGCTGCCTGCAATGACAATTGGCGCAGGCGAGCCGTCGAATCCCCTCAGCAGAAACGCGTAAGTAGTCCCCGCCGGCAAACCCGCATTGTTGCTTCCCGCCGGGCAGGCGTTCGCGTTCGAGTTCACAACAACGATGGTGTAGTTTACGAAGGTTGTATTAGGCGGTGTCGCGGAGTCGGTAACCGTAATCTGAACCGGAAAGTTTCCCGCGGTGGTCGGCGTTCCGCTGATGGTCACGGTGTTCGTCGTGGTCGTAGCGCCGCTAGCGGTTCCGCCGCTGAATGTCAAGCCTGTGGGCAAAGCGCCTGCGGTGACCGCCCATGTAAAGGGTGCAATCGTCGCCGGGTTTACCGTAAGTACTTGGCTCGTCGCAGTTCCCATCATCAGTTGGGGCAGGGTTGCAGGTGTAATGGTCAGCGTCGTTGGTCCGATGGTGAACGTGAAAGGAAAGGCTAGGGAAGTTTTCCCCTTTGTGTCTGTTACCGTTGCCATGCCGGTAATGGTTGCTGTGGCTAAAGGCGTTCCGGAGATCGTGATGGTATTCCCGGAGACAGCGGAAGTAAGAGTCGAGGGTAATCCTGTTACGTTCGCCGTAAAGGGCGCGACGCCACTAGTAATCGTCAGCGTGCCGCTATAGGCGACGTCAACATTCCCGTTTGGCAATGTACCGGAAATCACTGGTTTGGGAGACCCGCCCCCGCAATTAACGACTGGAATAATCAGAAGAAGACCAACGAAAACAAGAAATACGTTGCGGCGTAGCATAGAGGCCTCCCGGCAGTCGGCATGCGAGCCGAATTACAGAAATTTGTGACCTACTCGAATTTTCTGGGATCCCAAGTTCGAAAGTAAGATCGCCTAACAGTTCCAAACAGCACTGACACATCGCCTAAGTCGTGCGAAATACGATTCTAATCACTTTCGTTGCACTTGCAAGCTTAAATGGACACGAATGCTGGCGCTGAACGATGAATCTTAGTGCCCGATAATAATCAGTACCGGATTCGTGTCCAGCGGCGTGGTTGTAATCACTACAACATTCGTAGGAGACACGATAAAGAAATAGCCGGTGAAGCCGGTCGGAGTAGACAAAGTCATGGTTCCACTGCCGTCCGTGGTACCTGTGGCATTGAGCACGTATGTGCCTGTCACCGTGGCCGAGCTGTTGCTCGAGGTTGTGCTTTGATCTTGAGTTCCTCCGACAACCGAAATTCCGTCGAAGCTAAGGAAGCCTGAAAGATCGCGGTCAGCGCTAACGGCGGGCGCCGACGTGCCATCTATCAACGAAGTGGATTTTATAGTTAGCGCGCTAAAGGGACCCGCGGACTGCGGCGCCAAGTAGCCAAAAATCGGAGCGTTCTGTACGATGTTCACGCAAAACGCCTGATTCGTATTGATCAGATAAAAAACAGGTTCAAAGAAAGAATTGAACTCGATGGATCCCTGGACCCGGCCTAAGCTGTCAGAAGTATAAGGATCCGTTGTTGCCGTCCCGTTCGTGCCGAAGATTGTTCCAGCCTGGTTATCTTCTTGCAGTATTTGGAAGCTTGGAGAGCCGCTTGTCGATGAGGTTTGAACGACTTGAACTTCGGGACTAAAAGTGCCCCCGGAAATGATCTGTCCGCTCAATCCTCCAACCATCGTCCCGCTTAAGACGCCCGACGTCACGAACGGCTGTCCAATCTGTTGGATCATTTCGCCCGCGCTTATGTAGGGAGTAGCGCCGCTCACCGTGTCCGTCTCGATAATAAACGCGTCGCTGGACGAAATCGGGTAGACGCTGAAGTTCGGGTTGTCCAGGCTTGCAGACGTCAGCGCGAGAGTGCAGTGAGTGCTGTCCGGCCCAGAGTTATACGAACCCGACACTGAGTTGTCGCGGATGGTCACAAGACCTGGCGTATTCGTGTCCATTTCGCCTTGTGCTAACGAACCTGGTATTGAGACAGTCACCGGCGGTACTGCCGTAAATCTTCCCGCAAACGCCAGGGGACCTGCGCCGTTGGTTGCGGCTGCGCTGGCGAAACCTGAACCGCCAAACGCGAAGTCACCAGCAAAGGTGCTGGTGCCCGTGCTATTTACCACGCAGGAAGTGACCGTCTGAAGTTGGATTCGTCCTGATCCGCGGGTGCCGGATGAATCAGACTCGATAAACCTGCCGTTCCCATTTGCATCAATTGAGAACGCAAATATCGGCACTGTCGGCAAAGTCGTGTTCGTGAATGTGAGAGTTCCGCGACCGTCAGTTCCAAGTGTGTAACTGCCGAGGAGATTCGGGAAATTAAGAGGTGCTCCTAGCTGCGAGTTGAAATCTATTTCGCCGGTCGTGATACCTCCCAAGCCGTTGGCCGTGAACGTTCCCGCGAACGCCACAAATCCATTCGTGCCGTACCCGCTGAACTCAAACGCGTACGAGCCATTTAGAAGGTTGAGCTGTTGTTCCTGGCTGGTTACCAGCGTAAAGGTTGATGTCACCACTGCCGGCGGGTTGGCGCTGTCTGTCGCCGTGATGCCGAATGTAAAAGTTCCGCCCACCGTTGGGGTGCCGGAGAGAACGCCGGTGCTGCTCAGAGACAGCCCCGCTGGCAGAGTCGATCCGCTCGCGACTGTCCAAGTATCCGTGCCAGTGCCGCCCGTTGCTGTGAATTGCAGGCCGGGAGTGTCGTAAGCCGTGCCAACAGTTCCGGGTGGCAGAGGCGAAGTCGTAGAGATCGCCAGTGAGCTGACCACGATTGTGAGTTGCTGCGAGGCCGGCGGATCGCCCGCCGCTGCATCCGTTACCGTGATCGTAAATGTGGCACTGCCCGCTGCCGTCGCCTTGCCCGTGATTTGCACTGTACCTGTGGTGCTGTTGGAAAGCTTAAGTCCGGCCGGAAGCGCTCCAGCCGTTATCGACCACGAAAGAGGCGGTACGCCTCCGGTCGCAGTCACGGGCGCGTTATAAGCGCCATTCAAGGGTGCCGTTGGAAGGGAAGTAGTTGTAATAGTTGGCGGAGGTTCGACGGTGATGATAAGCGTCGTCGACTGATTCGGAAAATCCACCGACGTGATAACGATCTTGACGACGGTCTCTGCTGTAACCGGATTCGGCGCCGAGTACGTTGCGGTGGTCGTGCTCGTTTGAGTCAGAGTGCCAAAGACAACAGGGGCGAAGGTCACGCCACCTGTGGCGGTATCGTTCAACACACTAACCTGAATCGAAACGGTTTGTCCCTGACCGATGATCTGCGCGCCACTCGGCGCCAGAATCGTAACCCTGTTGAAGGTAGCCGGCTTATCAGCGCAGCCTGTGAATTGGACTAGGGCTAGTAGCACACCCGCAAGCAAAAGTGAAATTCCGGCGCGCTTCATCGTTGGCGCCTCCTTCAATCGGGACAATTCCTACGCCCCAAGGGTTCGTGAGATTTAATTTGGCCACAAAACCGGGTAACTAGTTGAAAAATGACTGGCGAGCTTGGCGTATCAAGCAACCGGACCAAGGGCCAGGACGACTCTGGCGTAAGCAGCGTGCGGATCTAGTCTAGAGCGAGGCGTTGCGGAGCGCTTCCGAATGTCATTCTTGCCGCAGTGACGGATGACTACGAGAAACCGGCAGACAATGTGGCGTCCCGGCTGGGATCGGTTTACAGAAGCTTTGGTTTGAATACCGGGGAGTCGTTCCCGAATGCGACTACTGGTAAGAGCGAGCTTCGTTCACCAAGGTAACGTTGCGTTCTAGACGCTGGGATAGTCGAACTGTCGCGTACTGCGTGCATAGCACCATTTCGCGTTGCGTCCAGCCTGCGCCCGTTGCTGGCTTAAGTGAACTCCCTAAACCGCTTAGAAAGCGCATGAGACCATAATAGAGGCTCACTCCGCGCAGGTTGGAAGTTGAACCAGTCCCCAGATCCGGACACAGGTCGCGATAAGCTGCCAATACTTCCTGGAAGCTACTGAAACTTAATAGGTTAAGGCATGGCTGGAGGTTCCCCTCCGCCTCGTTTATCATGGGTTCAGAGATAGTGCGGAGCAGCGCCGCGCGCCAGCTAAACACCGCGAACTGTATCAACGCTGCGGCTGAGATCACGAGAATGAAGGCTGCGATTAGCATTTTCGACCAACGACAGTTTCTAATTTCCGCCCGCCAAGCACAATAGAACCGACGTACCATGAGCACGAAACGAGTTGTCTACGTTCAGCTAAAGCGCTCGCGCTTGTGATAACGGGAAAGATGAAGTACAAACTGCCGGTGCGGTTATCGAGTTATGCGGGGGCAATACCCGGAGGCGAAGCATGCCACGTAGAAGCCAACGAGCTTTTGTTCTATGCGTCAGCATCGCTGTTCTAATCTCGGTAACCTTTGGCACGCGCCTTAGTGCGGCAAAGCAAAACGCTGCCGAGGGGCAGATCCGCGCAGTCCTAGACATGCAAACCGCCGCGTGGAATCGCGGGGATATCGACGCTTTCATGACCGGCTACTGGAAATCCTCCGAAACGGAGTTTGTGGGCGCCAGCGGGATCACCCGAGGCTGGCAAGCAGTCTTTGACCGCTATCGCCGGAACTATCCGGACGGAAAAGCGATGGGTCGGCTGACGTTTTCAAACTTCGAGGTGCACGTAACCTGTCGGGATTCGGCATTTGTTATTGGGGAATTTCAACTCGATCGCGAAAAAGACCGGCCCACCGGGATCTTTACACTCAATTTCCGCAAGTTTGCGGAAGGGTGGCGAATCGTCGCGGATCACACCACGGGATTCCCTGCGCCTTCCCCGGCCGGCGCTGACTAGTCGCTGTTACGTGCCCTTGTATCACACAGCCTGTGCGCTGGACCCAGTGGAAATAAGGTATCGTAATTCGAGCGCGACTGTTCCTCCTGAACGCTGCTTCGGAGATAATGGCGTCTGGTTTACTGCGTTTTTGCGAAGGAGAAATCATATTTGCGGGCAGTGATTACCGGGGGAGCGGGATTTCTGGGGTCGCATCTTTGCGAGCTGATGCTCGAAAAAGACTGGGATGTTTTGTGTCTGGATAATCTGGTAACCGGAAACGAATCCAACATTAC
>JBAVQA010000230.1:0-7330 GCA_049693595.1 Candidatus Acidiferrales bacterium
CGGTTAATTCGACCGCTCTCTTGATCAAGGGGGTGAAAAGATCCGTGTCGAAGTTGCTGATTTTGCCTTCGAGGACGGCGGTCATGCGTTCGAGGCCCATGCCGGTGTCAACGGACGGCTTCGGCAGAGGATTGAGCTTGCCGGATGCGTCGCGGTTGAACTGCATGAAGACGAGGTTCCAGACTTCGACATAGCGTCCGCATTCACACGGAAACTTGCAATCCGCATGGCCCGCGTCCGACGCGGTTGGCCCCATGTCATAGAAAATCTCGCTGCACGGGCCGCAGGGGCCGGTATCTCCCATGGCCCAAAAGTTTTCTTTCAGGCCGGGGACTTCGATCACGCGATCTTTTAGCGCGCCGATCTTGATCCAGAAGCCGGCGGCTTCATCGTCCGGAGGAAGTCTTTGTCCTGAGACTTCCGCGCCGCCGAAGACGGTGAAGTACAGTTTTTCGACCGGAACGCCGTACCAATTCGGAGAAGTGATCAGCTCCCAGGCGTAGGCGATGGCTTTCTCTTTGAAATAATCGCCGAAGGAAAAATTGCCGAGCATCTCGAAAAAAGTGTGATGACGATTGGTGAAGCCGACATTTTCGAGGTCGTTGTGTTTTCCGCCGGCTCGAACGCATTTCTGGCAGGAAGTGGCGGTCTTGTAGTCGCGCTGCTCGAGGCCGAGAAAAACGTCCTTGAACTGATTCATCCCGGCGTTGGTGAAAAGCAGCGTGGGGTCGTTGGTGGGGACGAGCGAAGAGCTGCGCACGACGCGGTGGCCGCGCTCCTCGAAAAATTTCAGAAATGTTATGCGGACTTCGTTGCCAGTCCAGTCAGTACGAGTCAAAGACGCCCTCGGTTGCAGCGAAACATTATCGCAGACGAATTCCAGAGCCGCAACGCGAAGCGGCGACGCGCGATGTTCTGGTTGGGATCTAAACCGCAAAGCCAAGGCTCGCGGGAACTGCGCCGCGAAAGGAAGGCGCTGCGCGCGACTGCTTTTGTCGGAGCTGAAGCTCCGACCCCCTGAAACCCGCAGGGGCGGCGGCCGCGTTTCAAGTCGCGGGCCGCAACGCCGCGGTCGGTGATATTCTATTTTGGATGTACGATTTTGTATCTTTGAGTTGGCTTCGGTTCTGATCGGGTGCGTAGGTCGTAGAAACTAACGGTGTGAGGATTGATGAAGGCTGCGTTCCTCAGTGCGCCGAAGACGAAGACGCCTCTTACTATCGGAGACGTGGCGAAGCCCGTGCCGGGGCCGGGGCAAGTGTTGCTGCGTGTGCGGGCGTGCGGAGTTTGCAGGACGGACTTGCACATTGTCGAGGGAGAGCTGCCGGCGATTTTGCCGAAGGTGATTCCGGGCCACCAGATTGTGGGAGATGTAGTGGAGGGCGGGTCGGCGGAACTGCCGGTTGGAGCGCGCGTCGGCGTTTCGTGGGTCGGCGGGACGGACGGCAGTTGCTGGTACTGCAAGCACGGAATGGAAAATCTTTGCGACGTTCCGACATTCACCGGATATACGGTGAACGGGGGATACGCGGAATTTGCGGTGGCGCGGCGGGACTTTGTGTTTCCGCTTCCGGCGAATTTGGATGATTTACATGCGGCGCCGCTACTGTGCGCGGGGATCATCGGATTTCGAAGTCTGCGTGTGGCGGGGGTTGAACGCGGAGAGCGAGTGGGATTGTTTGGTTTCGGATCGTCTGCGAGTTTGACGATTGCTGTCTTGCAGGCTTGGGGCTGCGCCGTTTATGTTTCGACCAGGGGAGCGTCCCATCGCGCGCTGGCGAAGGAACTGGGAGCGACTTGGGTCGGAGGCGAGGCGGACAAACCGCCGGTAGAATTGGATCGCGCGGTGACGTTTGCTCCGAGCGGAGATGTCGTCATTAGCGCGCTCAGGAGTCTTCGGAAGGGCGGAGTGGTGGCGATCAACGCCATACACCTGGACCGAATTCCTCAATTTGATTACGACAGCCTGCTTTGGGGCGAACGCCAAATTCGCAGCGTAGCTAACATGACTCGGCAAGACGCGAGGGATTTTCTGCAATTGGCGGGCGAGATCAAATTGACGGCCAAAGTGACGGTCTTTAAATTGGATCGAGCCAATGATGCGCTCGCGGCGGTGAAAGCCGATGGCATCGATGGCGCTGCGGTGATTGTTCCGTAACAGAGTCTTCCGGCGTGTCTCTCGGTAAGTCCTAGCCTGTCGCGGTAGCCAGGAATTGTCTCGATGCAGCCGCAACCTCCACGACGTGTGTCTCGAGCGCGAAATGCCCCGTGTCCAAGAATTGGACGGTGGCGTTCGGGATATCTCGCCGGAAGGCCTCTGCGCCTGGAGGGATGAAGAACGGATCGTTTTTGCCCCAGATTGCGAGCAGCGGCGGCTTCGCTTTGCGGAAATATTCCTGGAAAGCCGGGTAGAGCTTCACGTTGTTTGCATAGTCGAGAAACAGATCCAACTGAATGTCCATGTTGCCTGGACGCGCAATCATCGCAGCATCAAGTGTGTAGCCCTCCGGCGCGATGACTTCCGGGTTTGGGACGCCTGCGGTGTATTGCCATTTGAGTCCCTCCGGGCTGAGGGCTTTGCGCACCGTTTCGCGATTCTCGGCAGAAGGCTCGCTCCAGTAGCGCCGAATGGGAGCCCATGCGTCCCCTAGGCCTTCTTCGTAAGCATTGCCGTTCTGCGAGATGATCGCTTTCACGCGCTCCGGGCGCGCCATCGCCAGGCGAAAGCCCGTGGGAGCGCCATAATCGAAGACGTAAAGCGCATAACGCTTGAGTTGGAGAGCGTCGGTGAAAGACTGCACGGTGCGCGCCAACGCGTCGAAAGTATATTTGTAGTCGCGCTTCTCGGGAACGTCAGTAAACCCGAATCCTGGAAGATCCGGTGCGATGACTCGATACCGGTCAGCAAGACGTGGAATCAGCTCGCGATACTGAAACGATGAAGTCGGGAAGCCATGCAACAGGAGCAGCACAGGAGCATCCGCTGGTCCGGCTTCGCGGTAGAAGACGGTTACACCATCTGCTTGGATGCGGCGGATGGATGTGTGGGGCACCTGCACGGTGCCGGCGGTGGGCTGTGCATGTGCGGCGCGACCTGCGCCCGCAAGTGCGAGCAGGCTTCCGCCTTGAGCAATGAAGTTTCGCCGATTCATTGAAGCCTCCTTAGTTCTCAAACAGAAAAAATGTATTATCGCTCACTTCCCGACGGGCACGCGCAACTTATCGGTGGCGAAGGCGACAGGGCCTGCAAAGTTCGCGCGAATCGATTTGCGCACGGCATCTTCCTGACTTTCGACGTCTGGCGCAGTATGGCTGAGCAACAAACTTTTTACGCCACTTTCTCGCGCGGCTTCGCCGATCTTTTTCGGCGGCGTATGCAGATCGTATAACTGTGAAGGCGAGGCTGGCGGATCGAGAACGGCGCAGTTAAAAATCAGCAAATCTGCATCCTTTGCCAAGCGCACCAGATTCGGCAGAGCTGATGCATCCATGTCTCCCGAGAAGACCAGCACCGCTCCCTTGTAGGAGATGCGGTAAGCGACCGAGGGGCAGTCGCCGTGATGCGTGGCAATTTCTTCCACCACCAATCCGTCGCGATCGACGATTTTGTTGAGGGCAGGATCCAAATTAATCGGCAGATCGCGAACGGAAAAAGTCTCGTCCGCGCCGAAAGTTTTTTGGTAGGCAAACGCGCCGCCAGTTCCCACCAGCAAATCGACAAAGCGCGAAGTCTTGGGGAAGAGTCCTGCTCCATCGGGACCGAAAATGTGGTAGGTGATTGGTCCGTCAGCGGAGAGCGCTCGGGCATTGAAGAAAGCCGCCAAGTCGCTGGCGTGATCGATGTGCAGATGCGTCAACAAAACTGTATCCACTTTATCCAAGTCCAGGCCCAGTTCGCCGATTCGCAAGAACGCGCCCGGTCCGGCGTCCACCAAGATTCGTGGTTGACCGTCGAGGACGACAATGAAACTGGAGCCGCCTCTACCGAACGGGCGTGGCCCCCCGGAACCGAGCACAATCACCTCGAGCGCCGGCTTTGCAGGATTCGCGGGCAGGCAAGCCGGGAACAAGATAAAAACTGCTATTGCAAGCACCATCAGCGTCTTCATGGATTTTCTCCTAGCCTTCATTTGCAGCTATTATCTCCCGGAGGTGCGTCGCGTTTATGCGCTCGCGGCTGGAAAGGTAAAAACTGCTTTTCCGTGGAGAGCGCCCTCGTCTACCTGCGTGTAAGCTTGCGCGGCTTCGTTTAGGCTGAAACGTTTTGCTATGGGAATGGGTTTCAGCGCGCCTGATTCGAATCCGGGTGTCAGTCGCTCGAGAATCGCAGCGCAAGCCTCGGTATCATAGGCGCGGCTGTCTACACCAAAGAGAGTGAGGCGGCGGTGATAGAAATCAAGCAGGTCGAAGCAAACTCGGCGATCGCCGACGGATGTGATGTTCACCTGACGTCCCAGTTGGCCGAGAGTTTTGAGACAAGGCTCGAACAGGGCACCACCTACGCAATCGAATACGACGTTCGCGCCTTTGCCTTCGCTGAATCGACCCGAGCCGTCGACCATACTTTTGTAGCCGTCATTCGGGTCTGAGACGAGGAAGCCATCGATTTCAAATTGTTTTTGAGTTTCCGGAGAGATCGGCGCACGATCCACGCCGATAGTTCGTCCGCCCTTCCATTTTGCGATCTGAGTGACCGCGCTGCCGACCCCACCTGCTGCGCCCGTGGCGAGGACAGTCTCTCCCGATTGGAAGCGGGCGGTTTCGACCAGTCCGACCCAGGCAGTCACGAAATTTACTCCCACGACCGCGGCTTCTTCAAACGAAAGATTTTTAGGTTTGGGGCGCACTCCGCCAACCAGCACCACCAGCAATTCGGCCTGCGCGCCGTCGCGTGTGAAGCCAATATCACCGCCAGTGCCCCACACTTCCGCTCCGATCAGATTCGTGGGCCCATTGACGACAACTCCAGCAAAGTCACGGCCCGGCGTGCGCGGCAATGTTGTGCCTTCCATACGGCCGAGAACGTTTTTGGCGTCACTCGGGCTCAACGAGGCGGCGCGAATGCGGACGACGACTTCGCCCGGTTTCGGCCGCGGATCGGGAATCGCTTCAACCTTTAGCTTGTCGAAGCTGCCAAATTCGTGGAATCGGAGCGCCTGCACTTGAATTCATCCTTCTTGCATCACGGCAAGAGAAAAGCCTCGGGTCTAAAGACCCGAGCTACATTTTGAACGCAGCTTGCATTTTATCGTTGGGCGCAAGTTAGCCTCAAGCGCCGCGAGGTTGGGGAAGCGCTCTGATCGGAACGCGTGCTTCATTTCAAGCCTAAGGCTGTGGGATGCTTCGGCTGATACAGGCCGACCTCGCCGCCACCGGGAAGCCGCATTTTCGTGATGGAACCCCATCGTTGTTCCTCAACTTTAGAGCACGCGACGCCCTTCTTTGCGAGGGAAGCCATTTCGGCTTTCAGGTCGTCGCACATGAAATAAAGTTCGTGGGCGCCGCCCGCGTCGGACGGGTGGATGGCGGCTTCCGCCGGCGGCAGAGCGAAGATCAGCCAGCCATGACCCGCATCCACGGATTTGAAACCGAGGACGTCGCGGAAAAATGCGCGGTCCGCTTCGGCGTTTTTGCTGTTGACAATTACGTGCGCGCCAGAAAACATTTGCCCTCCTAAGAAACGGCCAAGACTTTTGACAGCCTGAGAGTAGGAGACTACCGGGATTTTGCGACTTTGGCGATGACGAATCCGGCGAAGAGCCACATCAGCGTGAAGTCGACGAGATTTACTATCGTGTACGCGCCGGAGAAGCCCCACCAGTTCCAATTGGGCAGATCGACGATCACGCTGGAGGCGAGTCCGACGACGGCGAGGAACACGACGCGCCTTGCGTAGCTTAAGCCGTTGGTCTGCAACAGCAGCCAGGTGAGCAACGCGGCGGCACCCATCAGAGAAAGAAGCTGAATAATCAGGCCGCGCGTGTACGAGCCGAATCCGCCGGTGCGAACCGCCGCGAACACGATTGGCCCCTTCTGCATTTTTGCAATTTGAGTTGCTTGCGCAGCCTTCTTTTGTTCCGCGGTCAAGCCTGCCGCAGGAGCGCCGGGAAGAAGGTAGATGCCCGATTGAGGAGCGTGGGACGAGATGACGGCTGCGACTTCGTCCTCGTTTTGAAAGGCGAGCATCGGCTTTTCGTGCCAGCCGAGAACTTCCCAGGAAATGCTGCTCCAGACAAATGCGGTCAAGCCACCGAGAATGGCGCCGAGCAAGAGCGATTTGGTCATAGAGCCTCCCAAGCGAAGCGCGAACTATGCTGCAACGAGGCGGATTCTCCTCTGGAACACTGGATCTTGGCAAATTATTTTGGCGCAGGTTCAGCGTGCTGCGCGATGCTCAGAATATTGCCGTCCGGATCTTTGAACCACGCGATTTGGTCGCCGCCGGGCGCGGCCCAAATGCCGAGTTCCTTATCTTGAGCGAACGGATATTTTTCGAGGGTGACGCCACGATCTTTCAGCCAGTTTGCAACCGCTCGTATGTCTTTCACTTCCCAGCCGAGGATGGTGCCTTGAAGGGGCGTAAAATTGGGGATTTTTGCGATGCGAATCTTGTGGCCGCCGACGCTCACGACCAATGCAAATTGGTCGAGGCTCACAAAATCAAATCCAAGCTTGCCTTCGTAGAAAGCTCTTGCCTTGTCATGGTCCTTCGTGGGAACGAACCCGACCATTTTTCCTGAAGCCAACATTTTTGCCTCCTCGCTGCTTCTAGGTTCAGAAATACTACTTCATACTCCTTGTTCGCCGCCGCAGACATTTCGGTTAGTGGTCTCGATTCCGAACAGCCGTAGGGCACAAATGTTCTAGGTGATTCTGATTTTGTCAGACGGGCTCTCGGAGAAAAGACTTCAGGGCAGTTTACTTTTTTTCGGCAGCAACAGGGATTAGAGCGGGTCAAATGATCGCCCCAGAGAATTCCTAGGGCTGATTTTCGTCAGCGACGGAAGGGTCCGGGAAGTCGGGAAGATCGCCGTGGGTGATGCCGCGCAGCTCGGAGCGGATAACGTCCGAGGAGAAACCGGCGCTGAGCAGGCTGCGATAGAGCGAGGCAATTTTGCGCTGATCGAGCGCACCGCGAAGATGCGCGAGGCGGCGTTTTACGCGCATGCGGACCAAAGTGGATTCGTCCGTTTCCGCAAAGACAGTCTGCAGAGCCGCTTCGATGTAACGGTCAGGAACGCCGCGGGCCCGCAATTCGCGCGCGATGCGAAAGCTTCCCTGACGGCGCAATTTGGCGTGCTGATTCGAGTAGTCGAGGGCGTAGCGGGCG
>JBAVQA010000231.1:0-2331 GCA_049693595.1 Candidatus Acidiferrales bacterium
TTCATAGCGCGATATGGGTAACCAGCCGAAGCGCATGCGCAACTGCGCAGCCAAGTCTATGGAAAATCAATCCGAGCACTGGGGCCGTGCTGGCGACTGCGGATCTTGGAGATATTGACGCGTCGCCAACCCTCACCGCGGCGAGCGATGTTTTGTTCGCGGCCAATAATGGTGACGCGATCGTCGGGGGAAAGTGCACCGCCGGGAACAGTACTATCTATGCGATTAATCCCACGACCGGCGCTACTTTGGCTACCTTTGTGTCGACTGACGGACCGGTAGTGAGCTATCCCGTCGTTTTGGGAACCGCGCCTCCATACCTGGTGGTGTACTCAGGCGCCACTGGCGTTCATTTGTTATCTATTGATACGTCGAGGGCGATTCCGGCATTTGTCTCGGTCTGGACGACGGCCATAACAGCTCCATCTGCGCCGATTTCGATCACAGGTATGTCGTACATTTTTGTGGGATCAAGCGACGGCAAGATTCACGAACTCGCTCTAGCCACGGGCACTGACGTTAAAGATGAGGTCACGAATGATGGACCAACAATCGGGACCGTGGGCGACCCGTCGATCGACGAAGCGCTTTCCCGCATTTACGTTACGACGACCGATCAGCGCGCGTACGCGTTTACTATTCCATTCTAACGAGGGATTCATGTCGCCTTTGATACGAGTAAACCACAAACGGTTCGGAAGCACGCTGTTACTCGCAGTGCTTGTTCTTTTGGCCGCGATTGGATTTTCCGGGTGCCAGATGACCTCCGCGGATGGAGGACCTCCTGCCGCTGCACCGCCCAGCGCGACATTTTCATTTTGCGATAAGGAAGCCTCCGGCTGCAGCGGCGAAACGAGCTTTAGCGTCGCAGCAACGCTCGACTTGGAGGTGAAAGTTTCCTGGCAGAATGTGCCGGCGGGAAATCACGTTCAAACGCTCGAGATTTTGATTCCCGGCGGCAACTTATACCAACAAACACAAATGGCCTTCAGGGTTCCGCAAGACTCGACCGAGCCTCTCGTAGCCATCCAAACTCTGCCAGTGGCTGGAACGTGGATTCAGCAACGGCACATAATGGGCGAGTGGACGGCTCGCGTTTCACTGGACGGCCAAGTGGTCGCGACTCAAACCGTGCAATTGACTCCGTGATGAGCGCTACATCCGCTGTTTCCCAAGTTCGAATCGAAGGCAACGAGCCGTTTGTTTCGCCGGCTCCGGACGCCGTACTCCCAGTTGCGGAGAAAATGCGCTTGCAGGGATCAGCGTGTTTGCGCGTATCAGGCGGCAGCATGACGCCGTGGATGCGCTCAGGAGATTTTGTCTTCATCCGCCGCTCTGAGTTCGCACGGATCTCCGCAGGTGACGTGATCGTTTTCCATCGCAACGGGCTGCTTGTCGGTCACCGAACCATTCGCCGCGTCGAAGGATCGTCTTCGGAGAAAATCGCAAGTTTGCTAATCACTAAGGGCGACGCTTCCGACGAAATGGATGCCCCTGTTTCCGAACAGGAATATCTGGGACGAGCAACGCGTATTCATCGCGGCCGGCGCCACATTGACCTGGAGTCTCTCACTCAGAAATTGTTGGGGCGCCTGCTCGCACGTGTCTCACGTCTGAGCCGGGTGGTATATTTCCCTCTGCGCTTCGCGAATCGCCTGTTGTTCCGCTGAAAAACTAATCGCCCAAATTCCCACGGACAAATTGCGGGTGCTGCAACTCGCAAAAACCGAAAGGGCCAAATTTCAGGTGTGCTTGAATCCAAATTGCTTCAGGGGCTCCGACGCAATGTACCTTGTTTAAGTGGTGTTCATAATCCTAGCAGTAGAATGCCGGCTGAAGAAGGGCGACAACTTGTGCCGGCAAGGCTATCATTGGACGTTGCCCAAAATTGCCAAATCGTCGTAAATTAGCAAACGTCAAGACTCGGGTGCGGCAATATTTGCCGCAATGTCCGTCAGTATAATGCGCCGAAGCGTGGAATACGAGTTGTGAAGGGAGAATTACGATGAGCACCGTCATTAAGCCAACTCCGGCTTCGCACGAAGGCAAGCCGTCCGGGAATCCTTTGAAAGCGTTAGTTGGATTCGGGCAGTCCGTTTGGCTTGATTACATTCGTCGCAGCCTGATCTCGACCGGAGAACTCAAGCGACTCATCGAAGAAGACGGGCTGCGGGGGGTGACTTCTAACCCGTCGATTTTCGAGAAGGCCATCGCCGGAAGCACGGACTATACAAAAGCTCTCGACGATCTGGAAAAAAGAAAAGACCTGGATGCGAAGGGCATTTTCGAGCAGCTCGCGGCGAAAGACATTCAGGATGCTACTGATGCTTT
>JBAVQA010000232.1:0-27927 GCA_049693595.1 Candidatus Acidiferrales bacterium
GCGCACGACTTTGATGTCTGCAAGGCGTCCACTGGTATCGACGAGCGCATCGAGGACAACTTCGCCGCCGAAAAGAGATTGCGAGGGGTAGGCGGCGGGGACGAGCGAAAGCGGAACGGGGGGTGAAGATCCCTGGGTTGGTTCTACGGCGTTCTCCTGATGGTTTGAATCAGCGACGGATGTGTGCCAGGCGATGTGCTTCTGCTGTAGCAATGCGATTGCGTAATGAATGGGGAGAACCGCGCCGGGGGAGTGTTGCTCGGCGGTAGCGACGGCGAGTGTGTCGTGGCCAAGCCATTGACCTTCCACGAGACCGACTACTTTTTGAGAATCGGTCGAGAGTACGGGAGCGCCGCTTTGACCCAGGATTATTTCATGGTTGAAGAGAAATAATTCGGTGTCGCCGCGTCCCTTGTCCAGTTGAGAGAATTCTGAATCGAGGACTTCACCCCACGAACGCGTTTCGATGGTGGCGTTGAGCGTGTAGGCATCGCGAGGCTTGGAAGGAAGGAGAGCTGCGGTGAGCACCGTCTGACCGGGCGACGGTCTATCGTAGGACAAGGGCAGGAACGCGACTTCGTAATTGGCTGTGAAGGGATTCGGCGTGATTCGCAAAATGGCTACATCGTGCTCGCGGTCGATGGCCGTCACGGTGGCTGGAATGATGCGGGGAGACCCGACCGATTGGCGGAGCAGAATGTAGGGCTGGCCGCCGTGAAGCTGGCTGAGGACGTGCGCGGCGGTGAGCGCGTAGCCGTCGCCGTTGATGAAGAAACCGTTGCCGAAGAAAAGGTAGTGGACGCCGTGGTCGGAAGCGGACTGGTCGACGGGGTAAACGATGGGGCAGATCGCGTCCCATAGAGTGGCGTCGTCTGCGATCTGATTTGGTGCGCAGGCTGCGATTGCGGGCCACAATAAGCAAACTAGAGCTGCGAAGGCTCCGGCTATTTTGGGATTAGACTTCATTTGCGCGAGACCTCGCAGGGCTTGAGTGGACTACTTAGCATAGCTGGGTCAGCGGGCGACGACAGTTGGCCTTTAGGACAGCTGCGGCGTATTCGATAGCTGGTTTACCATCGAGCAGCCTTGCGATTACTGGCGATCATGTCTTGGGACTTGAACGGAAACTGCGCCCGCCTAAAGGCGGCCGCTACATAAACGAACCGCGTCAGCGGATGAGAGCAGCCGTGTCGTGGAGGAGAATTTCGAAGCGGAAGGAACGTGGAGAATATTGCTGGTTGCTACTTTACGGCGACGGATGGTTGCGCCTGAATCTTTAGTAGACGGTCCACCTTGGCGCGCAAGTCGGCGGGGTTATAGACCGGGGGAGAGCAGGTGCGATTGGTGCAGATGAAAGCGGCGGAGGCTTTTAGCTGCGGATACTGAACATCGGGATTTGGCAGCTTGCCTTCGCGCGAATCCCACCATTCCAGTCGTTTGTAGCTGGAGGGGTAGCGGAGAGCTTCTTGAAAAAGATTGCGAGCGACGGGGTCATTTTTTGAACCGACGATGGTGAGGTGGAGAGGCTCGCTGGACAATTCCAGATCGGCGAGGAGAACGCTGGAGGCCGGCGGGCGATAGACCACGGGTTTGGCGGCGAGGTAATGCATGGCGCGTCGGGACATCTGCTCGTACGCTTGGTCGCCGGTGTAATGAAACAGGAGATTCGCGGCGCGCGCGACGGCTACGTTTTCATCACGCTCGGGATGCGGAGTGTAAGCGCGATCGGTGGGCGCCTTCGAGGTGACGAAGCCGGCGGGCTGATCGCCTTTGAAATTGCGGTCGATGAAATTCATCGTGGATTCAGCGTTTGAAAGCCATGCGCGGTCGCCGGTGGCGGCATACAGAGAGATGAAAGCGCGGGACATCGCGATGTTGTCACCCAGGTATGGACCGGCTACGTCTTGCGTGTTGTGGCGAAAGCCTCCGCCAGGGAGTGCGCGGTTGGCGACGATCCAGCGAGTGGCTTGTTCCGCGTCGTCGAGAACTTTTGCGTCTCCCGTGGCAGCGTAGAGAGTGACGAGAGCGTTGATGGCCCGAGCGTTTTCGCGCGCGTAAATGTGTTTGTCGATTCGAGGAATGCCGAGCTTGCGGCGGGCGGCATCGTCGAGGGCGAAATATTCGGCGCTGTGTTTGCCGTCGATCAGGTCAGCGTCCTGGCTGGTGTAGAAGGCGCCTTGCGGCGAGGTGAGAAAAGTTTTGAGATAGCGGCGGATCTCCTGAGCGGCGTGAAGATATTCGGGATTTCCCCAGGCGGAATATGCCAGGGAATAAATTCGCAGATTTTCCGCCTGCATTTGCATGATTTTTTCGAAGTGGGGCGAGTTCCAGTCTCCGTCGGTTGAATACTGATAGACACCGCCCCAGGCGGGATCGAGGAGATGGAGTTGTTCGGAGAGGGTTTGTTGCGCCATGTGCGCGGCTTGTGCGTCGTTGTTGCGCCGCGCGAGAACTATGGAGTATTCCACGGAATCCCAATCGAGATATTTTTGGTCGGTTCCCCAACTGCCATTTTTCGAATCGTAGCCTGCTAAGTAATTTTTCTGGAGCTGCTGGCGCAGCGTTGCGTCGAGGAGAGGATTGGCGGGGACTTCCAGTTTGGCCTCGGGCTGAACGGAGGGGCCGGGGGACGGGTCGTCGATGATGGCTTGCAATAGTGACGTCATTTCGTCGGGCGCAAGGTAGCCCTGGCGCTTGACGATTTCACGGCCTTCGGAGTCGAAAACCACCGTGGCGGGCCAGCCGAAATCTTCGTAACGATTGGAAAGATCGGGGCGCGAATCCTGGTCGGCTTTTACAACGATGTAATGGGACTGCAGAATTTTTATCACGGCGGGATCGCTGTAGGTATTCGCGTCCATCACGTGGCACCAATGGCACCAGACCGCTTCCAGATCCAGCAAAACGAATTTGCGATTCTGTTTCGCATCGGCAAAGACTTTGTCCGACCAGGGCTGCCAATCGAGTTTTCCATGGTTAGCGGCGGCGGTTTGAGGAACGGCCGGAGATGGAAGAAGCAGAGCGATCAAACAGATGGATATGAGCGTCTTCATGATGCGTACCTAGACATAATACGCTTGCGACTGAGGATTGGATGACTTGGCGTGCAAATTCGCGCAGCGTAGTGCATGTGCTAGAAGACTCATAGAGAGCCGGCGGGAAGATTTGTAGCACGGGCGAGCAATGAGGGGAGATTTTTTTGTGTGGCGGGGGCTTTCTTACCCAATTGGCCGGCGACTTCGCGACGGGCGGTTTGCACGGTTTGCAATTCAGCGGGATCTGAAGTTTGAAGCAAATTTTCTGCGCGGAGCAAACAGGCGTAAACCAGATCGTTGGGCGCCTGATGGCGGCGGAGGAATTGGCCGTAGTTGAACCAGTCGAAACCTTCGCTGCGCGGGTCGGCGGCATTCGCGTCGAGTGAAAGGGCGCGTTGATAGGATTGAGCGGCGGCTGCGGTGGCTTTAGTTTTATCCTGCAGGTCAGCGAGATGAGCTAGGGCAAGGCTTTCGAGTTTGGCGTCGTTCGCATGCTCCGCGAGCGTGATGGCGGATTGGTAGCGGGCGAGAGCTGCGTCGGACTGATTGATCGCGGATTGGTCGTCAGCTAGTTGGATCGATGCGGAGATCAACTGCTGCGCGCTGATTGGCGCGGAATCAGGCTGCGACGCGGCGAGACGCAGGAAAATTTCCCAGTGTCGCGCGGCCGCGGCAGGCTCGGCTTTTCGATCGAAGGCTTGGGCGAGATAAAGTTGCGCGTTCGTTTGGTTGGGATTTACGTCCACCGCTTTTTGCCAGGAATCGATGGCTTCGTCGGGATGGCCGAGGCGGGCGGCCAGCAACCCATAATTCACGAGGGCGTCCACGTCACGCGGAAATATTTCCAGCATTTTTTGGTAGTGCGCGTAGGCATCGGAGTAGCGGCCGTCTTCGATTAAGGCGCGGGCGTAGGCGTGCTGGAGGGCAGCGTTTTGCGGACTGAGCGCGACAGCCTGCTGGAGCGAAGCGACGGCTTCGTCACGTTGGCCGGCTTTTGATTGGGCAGCGGCGATGCGGACTTTGAGCGCGCTGTCGTACGGATTCATATCCGAAGCGCGGCGGAGGGAGGAAAGGTTTTCGTCGTCGTTGCTCAGGGCGAAATGAAGCTGGTCCATGCCGCCCCAAAGAAAAAGCAAAACGGCTACACCGATGGCGAAGGCACGCGCGGCGAAGATGCGGCTGCCGACCCAGTTTGCGGCGACGGGTTTTCCGGGCGATGTTTTTGGCGACACCGGCTGAGCTTGACCGGCGATCACGGATTTTGCGCCGCGGTCAACGAGCAACGAAGCCACGCGTGAATCGCGGAGCTTCCACAGGGCGCCGTCGAGAATGAAATGGTGAATGTTTACGACGGCCATGAAAATCAAGAAGCTGGTGGTGAAATCGTAATGAAAGAGATAGCTGACGAGCCAGGGGCCGGGAATGAAAAGAGCGATGCCGCCGGCGACGAGGGTTGTGAAATAGGCCCACATGCGCCAATTCGATTGGCCTGCTGCGCGAGCTTCACGGCGCTGGTAATAGCTGGTGATCCATATATATTGCGTTGCGTGCAGAACGGCGAGGATGCCGCTGCTGTATCGGGTTTGAGGCACCTGATAAGCGGAATGTAATTCGAGAAGGGTGGGCAGAACGAACCAGAGAAATTGGGTGATTGCGAGAGTGATGGGCGCGGTCATGGCGTGGATTCCATGCTTGCGGACCATGCGCTCGAAACCGAGACAGGCGAAAACGGCGAATGCGGCTCCCAGAGCAAGGCGCGCGGGAAAAGTGAATTTCGAGGGCAAGCCGAGAGAAAGGATTAGCGGATCGTTTGAGCCTCCGGTTTCGAAACTGGCGAGGAGCATTAAATAGGACGCGACGAAGGCAGCGCGGAGCCAGCGGCGTTCGGTGGGACTGACTTCCGCTCCGCTTCGGCGGACGAACATCATCAGCAAACCGTAATTCTGGCCGCTGTAATGCCAGGGGCTCCAGCAGATGTAGAGAGTGAAGACCCAGGGAAAGAGGCGCGGAGATGCGTGCATCAGAATGGCGGTGAGCGCGAGAAGCAGGGTGATGTGCAGGGTGAAAAATTTGTACTTCTCGAAATTTTCGCGGGTGTGATAGGCGCGATAAATCGTGGCCATGAAATGCGGGTAGTTGAAAACGATGGCGAGAGCGTAAAACGCGACGACCCAGCCGTGGGTGTGCGTAGGGCTCATCAACATCGCTACGCCGAGAAGCGGTGCGGACCATGCGCCGCAGCCTACGAGCAGGTCGAGCCAGGGAGTATAAATCCACGGCGCGGATAGCTTGGGAGTGGCTTGCGGAGCGGCGGGAGAGGCACCGCATGGCTCGGATAGGGGCTCGGTTTGTAGCAGTGTGGTCAAGCGGATGCTCACGAATGGAGCTATGCTCAGTTCACGTCGATCTTGCTTCCACTCGTGCGGATTGCCGTGGAGCTGAACAGCAGATCCCTCAAAGCGTGCGCGCTTTGCGCGCTTCGGGATGACAACCCGGAGAAAGAGGAAGCAAACATCATGGAAGTTTACTTCGGCTGGGAGGTTCTCGACGGGGGCACTCGCGGGCGCATGTAGAAAGGGTAACTTCGGGTACTATAATCGCGTTTCGAGAGCAGGCCGGCTAGCAAGCGGATTGGGAGAAAATGCGTGGAAAAGACGGTGAAGGAAATTCTGGCTGCGTACAACGATTCCGCGCCGCTATCGGAGGCGTACACGATTCCGGCGGCGTGGTACACCGATGCACGCATCGCGGAACTGGAGCTGCGGAATGTTTTTTCGCGGACTTGGCAGGCGGTGGGGCGCACGGAGCAGGTGGCGAAGCCGGGACAATACGTTACCGCGAGCGTGGCGGGAGAGCCTGTGGTGGTGGTGCGCGGGAGCGACAATAAATTGCGGGCGTTTTTCAACGTGTGCCGGCACCATGCGATGACGGTGATGAACGAGCCATGCGGACAAACACCGCACCTGCGCTGCCCGTATCATGGATGGACATACAATTTGGAAGGCGAGCTGCGCGGAATGACGGAATTTGACGGCGTGTGCAATTTCGACCGAGCGCAAAACGGGCTGGTTCCGATTCGAGTGGAGACTTGGGAGAAATTTATTTTTGTGAATCTGGATGCGCAAGCCGGGTCGCTGATGGATTTTCTCGGAGCGCTCGTCGGGCTTGCGAAGCCGCTGGGATTGGGGGACTTGAAATTTGTGGAACGGCGCAGCTATACGTTGGACTGCAACTGGAAAGTTTACGTGGACAACTTTTTGGATGGCGGCTACCACGTGCCGCACATGCACAAAGGTTTGAACAGCGTTCTGGATTACACGAACTACACGATTGAGAATGTGGATCGGTGCTGCGTGCAGTCGAGCCCGGTTACGGTGGACAGCAGCTCTGAAGCGAGCGCGGCGAACACGCGGAAGGGCAATCGCGCTTATTATTTCTGGCAATATCCGAATTTTATGCTGAATTGGTACGAAGGATATTTGGACACGAACCTGGTGCTGCCGCTGGGCGTGAATCGCTGCGAAGTGATCTTCGATTTTTATTTTGGGGACACGAGCGAATCGAATATGGCTTACGTTCGCGAGAGCATGGGCGTGAGTGAAGTGGTGCAGCAGGAAGACATCGTGATTTGCGCGGGCGTGCAGCGCGGGCTCAGCTCGCGAGAGTATCAGGCTGGACGACTTTCTGTGTGGCGTGAAGCGGGGGAGCATTTGTTTCACCGTTTGCTGGCTGCTGATTTGAAAGATACGCGCTCGGCCATAGCCCGCTAAGTTTGATGGGCACGCGAGGGGCCTCCGGTTTCTCAATCAAAAATTACAGTTTTATTCCCGTACAGCAAAATTCGGTTTTCGATGTGCCAGCGGACGGCGCGGGAGAGAACGACTCTCTCCAGGTCGCGGCCTTTCTGAATTAATTCCTCGAGCGTATTGCGATGGGAAATCCGGACGACATCCTGTTCGATGATAGGGCCATCGTCGAGAACTTCGGTGACGTAATGGCTGGTGGCGCCGACCAGCTTCACGCCGCGTTCGAAAGCCTGATGATGCGGCTTGCCGCCGACGAAGGCGGGCAGAAACGAATGATGAATATTAATGATGTGGTGAGGCGGAAATTGGCGAATGAAATCGGAAGAGAGCACCTGCATGTAGCGCGCGAGGACGATTAAATCGATTCCGAGAGGGCGAAGGAGATCGAGTTCCTGGCGTTCGGCGGCTGACTTGTTGTCTTTAGTCACCGGGACCACGTGGAGCGGGATTTTGTAGAAATCGGTCCAGCGCCGCACATCGTCATGGTTGCTGATTACCAGCGGAATTTCGCAGGCGAGTTCGCCGCTGTGTTGGCGGTAGAGCAGGTCGGCGAGACAGTGATCGTAACGCGATACGAAGATCGCAACTTTGGGACGATGGCTTGACAGAGCGACGCGCCAAGTCATTCCGAAGCGGTCGGCGATAGGCTGAAAATGTTTTGCGAAATCGCGGAGATCAATCGAGAAGCCGGCTAAATCCCATTCGACGCGCATGAGAAAAAGATTGCGCTCGAGGTCCTGATGCTCGTCGGCGTGCAGGGTGTTGCCGCCGGCGCGGTAGATAAATTCATGGACGGAGGCGTTGAGGCCCTTCTGATCGGGACAGCCTATGAGGAGGATGGCGCTATTTTTCAAGATTCGCTCCGGAATTTAATCGCGCGCGTGGCGAACGCTATTGGTGATCCCTTGGAATTTTGTCGTCCCAATTCTTTTCGCGAATCAGCTTGCCATTTTCGGTCAGGTGGCGCTCGAAAAAGTTTGCGGCTCGATTCAAGCTTTCTGCTCCTGTCTCGCGTGCAAGGCTACCACACGCGGGAGGCTAATTAGCCGTCACACTGCACGGCTGAATTGAAAGCTTGTCGCGTCGATGAGTCTAAGCCGGGTTACACGGCTCTACAGGATGGCCTTCACTACTCCGCCGTCGGTGCGGACGGCGGCACCGTTTGTGGCGGAAGCGAGCGGGCTGGACAGATAGACGATGGTGTTGGCGACTTCCTCGGTGCTTGTGAAGCGCTTCAGAAGAGATGACGGGCGAATGCTCTTGAAGAATTCTTTTTCGAAGGATGCGGTGTCGGCGCCGCTTTGCGCTCCCATTTGGGAAATGAAAGTTTCGACACCCTCGGAGCGCGTGGGTCCCACCAACACGCTGTTCACGGTGATACCTGTGCCGGCGACGGTTTCCGCGATGCCGCGGGCTACGGCGACTTGGGCCGTCTTGGTCATGCCGTAGTGAATCATTTCGGCGGGAATCTGAACTCCGGATTCGCTGGAGATGAACACGATTCGGCCCCAGTTTTTTTTGCGCATACCGGCGAGATAGTGGCGGGAGAGGCGGACACCGCTCATGACGTTGGCTTCGAAGAAGCGGAACCAATCTTCGTCGGGGATTTTTTCGAAGGGCTTGGGCTCGAAGATGCCCATATTGTTGATTAGGACGTCCACGGCGGGGACTGCTTGGATGAGTTTCGCGCAGCCGGCTGCGTTCGAGACGTCGGCTGCTACGCCGGAGACGTCCGCGCCGGGATGAGCTTTGCGAATTTCGCTGACGGCGGAATCGACGCGCTTTTCGGTACGACCGTTGACGATTACCGATGCGCCTTCCGCGGCGAGGCCGCGCGCGGTTGCGAAACCTATTCCTGCGGTGGAACCGGTCACGAGTGCTTTCTTGCCTTTAAGTTGTAGGTCCATAAATCCTCCATAAATTTCGGAGCGCCTTGTTGGATGCCGAGCCAGACTGAAAGATTCTGAGCAACGTCAAAAGCCTCAGGTCTGAAGACCTGAGCTACATTAAAAGCACGGAAAAAGCAGATCCCTCGTCGGCCAAAAAGCGGCTTCTGTCGGGATGACAATGTTTGGCAGCAGGGCGCGATAAGCATTCGCCGCTGTGTACGCCAGCAATTCCTTCGGCTGTCAGCGCTTTGCGGTGGACTCGAGGAATTTGGTCCAATGCGACAGGTGATTCAGAGACGGGGCGTGGGTGTGATCGAGCTGGAGGGGAGTTATGGAAATGGCGCCGTCGCGGATGGCGGCCATGTCGGTGTCGGGATCGATGCCTTCGATTTGCTTTTGTTCGTGTAACCAATAATAGCGGCGGCCGCGAGGGTCGGCGCCGGGCTGGAGCACGTTGCGCGTGATTTTTGAAGACTGGCGAGTGAAACGGACTTCGCCAGTCCAGGATTGGGGCACGTTGACGTTTAACAGGATGCCTGGGGGCAGGCCTTCTTTCAGGATCAGCGGGGCGAGGATGCGGGTGAAATTTGCGGCGGGAGCGTAGTCAAGATCCTTGCTCTTGTAGGACACGGAAACGGCGATAGCGGGGACGCGATTGATAGCGCCTTCCATGGCTGCGCCGACGGTTCCGGAGTAGTAAACGTTTTCGCCCATATTGCCGCCGCGATTGATGCCGGAGATGACCAGGTCTGGCTTTTCTTTGAGCAGGGTGTGAAAAGCCAGGATCACGGCGTCGGCGGGCGTGCCTTCGACGGAGTATTCGTTCTCTGCGATTTGATCGCAGTAGATCGGCTGGCGCAGGGTGAGAGATTGAGCGGACGCGCTGCGTTCGTGGGAAGGCGCGACGACCGTGATTTGGGCGATGGACTGCATGGCTTCGACGAGCGCGCGGAGGCCGGCGGCGTGTATGCCGTCGTCATTCGTAATGAGGATATGCGGCCTGTTCAAGTTATCCGGCATGGAAATTCCCGCGCGGGCGAAGCACGTTCCGAAGCCCTTTCAAGAGAAGGAAGATGGTCGGGACGACTGGATTTGAACCAGCGACCTCACGCACCCCAAGCGTGCGCGCTACCAGACTGCGCTACGTCCCGACCGCGTTCGGCCAACAATCAGCGTATCACTCGCGTTCGAGAAGGGTCAAGACAGCAAGGAGCTCTTCGTGCAAATCGAGGAGGAATTTGCGCTGGGCGCGCGAGGGAGGGTCGGGGCGCGTGGTTCTCACAGGGGCGCTTTCGTGGTGCGCGCCGGTCGCGGTGGCGTCGCCGACACTTACACCGTTACCGGCGGCTTGGTCGGCTAGATGCTTGCGGGCGCCGACGATGGTGAAACCTTCGTCGTAGAGGAGGCGCTTGATTTCGAAGACCGTTTCGATGTCCTCGCGACGATAAAGACGGTGGCCGCTGGGACTTTTTACCGGCTGGAGCGTGGGGAATTCGGTTTCCCAGTAGCGCAGGACGAAAGTTTTTGTGGCCGTTAAGCGGCTGACTTCTCCGATGCGGAAGAGACTTTTGTCCGGAATGGGGGAAGAAGACGGAGCTTGAGCGGGCGTGGCCATGGATTTACTTATCGTAGGCTGATTTTGGGCGGTGTCAACCCCTAGACGTCAACTCCTGGAAAATGCGAGCGAAGGATGAATCAAAGAAAAATATGCCCGCCTGAAGGCGGCCGCCACAAAGGCGATTCGCCACCGAACGGATTGCGATTAGAGAAGAGTGATCCGGCTAGTTCGGAGAACAGGAGGGTCAATGAGTGCAGAAATTAGTCGCGGGGATCTTTTCGTTCACGGTGGCGGGAGCCGCGCTGTTTCAGGCGCTGGTTGAAGCGGATGGGGGTGCCGGTGAAGTCGAATTTGGCGCGCAACTGGTTTTCGAGGAAGCGCTGGTAGCTGAAGTGGAGGGGCTTTAGCTGGTTGGTGAAAAGGACGAAGGTGGGCGGGGCGGTGGTGGCTTGGGTGATGTAGAAAATTTTCACTTCTCGGCTGGCAGGTGAGGTGCCGCGGTCGAGGTCCACTTCCTTGAGCCAGCGATTCAGCTCGCCGGTGGAAATTCGGCGATTGCGGGCTTCGACTACGCGATCAATCACGGTGTAGAGACGGTCGATGTGCTCGCCGGTTTTTGCGGAGAGGAAAACTACCGGGGCGTAGGAGAGAAATTTTAATCTTGCGCGAACCAGAGGCTCGTAATCCTGAACGAGCTTGTTCGCGTTCGCGCCTGCGCCTTTTCCTCCGCGCTTCTTTTCGGCGGAGGATTTTTCCTGGGCGGCTTCGAGGGCGAGGTCCCATTTATTCAGGACGATGATTACGGAGCGGCCGGACTGCTCGGCGTAACTTGCGATGGTGGCGTCGTGCGAGGTGATGCCGACGGAGGCGTCGGCGACGAGCAGAGCAACGTCGGCGCGTTCCAGGTGCTGGCGCGCCATGATTACGCTTAATTTTTCGGCGATGAGCTTGGTCTTTCCTTTGCGGCGGATTCCGGCCGTATCGAGGAAGCGGTACAACTTCCCTTTGCGATCAAGGACGGTATCGACTGCATCGCGCGTGGTGCCGGGCTCGGGCGAAACGATGGAGCGCTCGGAGCCTACAAGCTGATTCAGGAGCGTGGATTTTCCGACGTTGGGACGGCCGATGATGGCAATGCT
This sequence comes from Candidatus Acidiferrales bacterium, assembly GCA_049693595.1. Lineage (GTDB taxonomy): Bacteria > Acidobacteriota > Terriglobia > Acidiferrales > UBA7541 > Palsa-295. The sequence continues at coordinate 11,428 of JBAVQA010000232.1, forward strand.
GACGTAGGGCTTCTCTACCACCACTTCCCCGCGCGGGAAATTTTCGGTGAGGAAATCGAGAAGGGTGTCCAGACCGAAGCCGTGCTCGGAAGAGATGGGGAAAATTTCATCGCCCAATTCGTAAAATTGCGCGGCCATTTCGGCCTGCTTGGGCATGTCAACTTTATTTACCGCGAGTACTGGAGGCTTGCCGGCGCGGCGAAGGAGGAGCGCGAGCTCTTCGTCGAGAGGAGTGGGGCCGGTGCGGCCGTCCACAACCTGAACGACGCGGGTTGCGTTCTCGATGGCTACGCGAGCCTGGCGCAGGATTTCTCCGGGGATGCCGGCTTTGTCTTCCGGGACGATTCCGCCGGTGTCGACGACTTGGAAGGAGCGGCCTTCCCAGTTTGCGGTGCCGTAAATGCGGTCGCGCGTGATGCCCGGCTCGTTAGTGACGATGGAGCGGCGCGTGCCGGTGAGGCGGTTGAAGAGCGTGGACTTGCCCACGTTGGGGCGTCCGACAATTACGATGGATGGCAATTTTTCGGTCATTGAGTTCCGCACCGGAAGATGGCGAGAGAGATTAGATTATCATTGATAGGCGCGGAACGTAGACTTCTAAACGACTGCCGAAAAAAAAAACAAAGACTTTCCTCAGGCGCTAAAGCGCAAGGTGTGCAAGGCGCTTATGTCGGAGCTAAAGCTCCGACCCCCTGGAAACCGGCAGACTTTTTGCTAACTGCAAAAGCAGCGAGGGCTTCAGACGAAAGCATTTCCGTGTGTTACTTTAGAGGTTCGATCCTGCGGTACTGCGAATGCCTAAAGCATCCATCTCGAAAAAAGCTGCGGCCGAAAAATCCGGGGAAGTGACGATTGAGGATATTTTCGGCCCGGGAGGATTGCTGGAGAAAAGCCATCCGGGGTATGAATACCGATCCTCGCAGCTGGAGATGGCCAAGATGGTGGATGAAGCGTTTCAGAAGCGGCAGCATGCCATCATCGAGGCTGGAACTGGGACGGGAAAAACTCTGGCGTATCTGATTCCGGCGATTCGCAGCGGGCGGCGGGTGGTGATTTCGACGGCGACGAAATCGCTGCAAGAGCAGCTCTTCAACAAGGATGTGCCGTTCCTGCAGAAACATTTTGCACCGAATCTGAAAACGGCATTGATGAAGGGGCGCAACAATTTTCTTTGCCGCACGAAAGTGAATCAGATGGAGGGGCAGGCGGTGCTGAAAGGCATTGACGAGATCGACTGGTTCTCGCAGATTCGCGACTGGAGCAAGCTGACGGAAACGGGAGATCGCAGCGAGTTGACGTTCCTGCCGGACGATGCGGAGTTGTGGCACCGGATCGACGCGCGCAGCGATCTGTGCACGGGGCAGAAATGCAGCGACTTCAACCGGTGTTTTATAACGGCGATGCACCAGCGGGCGCAGGAAGCGGACTTGATTATCGTGAACCATCATTTGTTTTTTGCGGATTTGGCGATACGGCAAGACGATTTCGGGTCGATCCTGCCGGAATATTCGGCGGTGGTGTTCGATGAAGCGCACGAGATCGAAGATGTGGCGAGCGATTACTTTGGCAGGCGCGTTTCGAGCTATCAATTCGAGGAGCTTTCGCGCGACACCGAAAATATGCTGCGAGTGCTGCGGATCGAAGCGGGACCGGTTCGCAAGCATTTGACGCGCGTGCGCGAACGCGGGCGTAGCTTTTTCGGGAATTTTCCAGAGCGCGAGGGGCGGTTCGCGTTTGGCGCGGCGGAAAGAAAAACATTTCTGGAACAGCATCACGAGGCGTTTGACGGATTGGCTGCCGCGGTGAAGCGGATCGAAACGGAACTATCGGCGATGACTCCCAAGCCCGAGGAAGTGATCACGCTGGCGCGGCGCGCGGCTGAATTGCGGCGGGAGCTTGAGTTTTTGATGGAGAGCGAGGAAAAGAGCTACGTTTATTGGTACGAGCGCCGGGGAAAAGGCGTGATCCTGACGGCGACGCCGATCGACGTGAGCGAAATTCTGCGCGAAAAACTTTTCGAACAATTCGATAGCGTGGTGCTGACGTCGGCGACGCTCGCCGTGGGCAGCCGATTCGACTACTTGAAGCAGAGGCTGGGAGTGTTGCCCGCGAAGGAAGTAGTGCTGCCGCAGGAATTCAATTTTCGCGAACAGGCGCTGCTGTACATTCCGGCGGGAATGCCGGACGTGCGGCACGAGACGTTTTCAGCGCGGTGCGCGCAGGAAATTGTGAAGCTGCTGGAGATTTCGCAAGGGCGGGCGTTTTGTCTTTTCACCAGTTACGCGCAGATGAGGGACGTTTACCAGCGCGTGTCGGGCAGCGTGGGATTTCCGCTGCTTTTGCAGGGTACGGCGCCGAAGTCGGTATTGCTGGACCGGTTTCGAACGACGGCGAATGCGGTGCTGTTCGCGACCGCGAGTTTCTGGCAAGGCGTGGACGTGCCGGGAGCGCAACTTTCGTGCGTGATCGTGGATAAGTTGCCTTTTGCGGTGCCGAGCGATCCGATCGTGGCGGCGCGGGTGCGGGCGTTGCAGGAGGACGGGCGGAATGCGTTCGCTGAATATCAAGTTCCGGAGGCGGTGCTGGCGCTGAAACAAGGCTTCGGACGGTTGATTCGGTCGAAGACGGACCGGGGAATTCTGGCAATCATGGATAACCGAATCTCGCGGATGCAGTATGGTAGAATTTTTCTCGAGTCTCTGCCTGAATACAAAACCACGCAGGACCTGGCCGAAGTGGCGCGCTTCATGGATGCGGAGTAAGACGAACGGGGAGACGCGCGAACGGGGACACGGCTGGAAGGACGAGGCATGTACGAAGTGAGTGTGGATGAAACATTCGCCGCGGCGCACAATTTGCGCGGCTACAAAGGAAAATGCGAGAACCTTCACGGGCACAACTACAAGGTGCGGGTGACGCTGGCGGGCAAAGAAGTTGATTCCGTGGGGCTGCTGTACGACTTCGTGCACTTGAAGCAGGTGATTCAGGGCGTGATTCGGTCGCTGGATCATAAATATTTGAACGAGCTTTCGCCGTTTGACGTTTTGAATCCGTCGGCTGAAAATATCGCGAAGTACATTTACGACCAGACTGCGAAAGAGCTTCACCAGGTTCCAAACGGCGCGGGAGTTTCCAGCATTACGGTGTGGGAAACGGACGTGACGGCGGCGACGTACCGGCCCTAGAAGCCGAGTGGAAAGCTAAAGACATGAACCGAGCGCTCCTGATCATCGCGATCCCTGCTTTCCTGGTCTCCATTTTCTGGCTCACGATTGGATGGGGATGGCGGACGGCATTCGTGGGCGGCTGCGTGGAACTTGCGATAGCGATCGGAGCCGTCGTTTACTTCAGACGCCGCAACAACGAGCCGCCAAATCCGAGGTGCGGCGGAGTGATAGAGTAGACGCAGGAATCCACGGCTTTGCCATGGTAATCACTGAAATATTCAAATCGATTCAGGGCGAGGGTACCCGCGCGGGCTTGCCTTGCATTTTCGTGCGTTTGACGGGCTGCAATCTTCGCTGCACGTGGTGCGACACGGCGTACGCGTTTCATGGCGGGACGAAGCATTCGATCGAAGAAGTCCTTGAGAAAGTGCGGGCGCTGGCTGGAGATGGAGAGAGGCGCGTGACGCTGGTCGAAATTACCGGTGGCGAGCCGCTGCTGCAGGCGGAAACTCCCACACTGGCAGAAAAATTAATAGGCGCAGACTACACCGTAATGATCGAAACCAGCGGCGAGCAATCTGTGGGCGTGTTACCGCCTGGCGTAATTAAAATTGTGGATGTAAAGTGCCCTGATTCAGGCGAGCCGGAGACATTTAACATGGCGAACCTGGAAGCAGTGGGCGTGAACGACGAAATCAAGTTCGTGATCTCCACTCGGCGGGATTATGATTTCGCGCGGGATTTTGTGAAGAGGCACCGGGTGGCGGAGCGCGTCCATGAGGTGCTTTTTTCGCCGGTGTTCGCAGATCCGGGGGGCAAGTGGGCAGGACTAACTTCGCGCGAACTGGCGGAGTGGATTCTGGAGGATGGATTTCGCGTGCGCTTGGGTTTACAGTTACACAAATTCATCTGGGACCCGGCGATGAAAGGTGTCTGAGGCAGCGGGCGTATCTATTGTGAGCAAAAAAGCCAAAGCGGTGGTATTACTCAGCGGAGGAATGGATTCCTGCGTTACGGCGGCGATCGCAAATGAGACGCACAAGCTTGCGCTATTGCATGCGAGCTATGGGCAGCGAACAGAAGGGCGCGAGCGGCGGGCGTTTGAGGAGATTGCGGATTTTTACGGCGCGGACGAACGACTTCTGATCCGGCTGGATTCGTTGGCACAAATGGGGGGTTCCGCGCTCACCGATCCAGACATCGAAGTGCCCGAAGCAGGAGAATCTCTGACGCATGCGAGCGGAGTTCCGGCTACATACGTTCCGTTCCGCAACGCGCATTTTCTTTCCGCCGCGGTGAGTTGGGCGGAGGTGATTGGCGCAACCGCAATTTTCGTGGGCGCAGTGGCGGAAGATAGTTCGGGCTATCCGGATTGCCGTCCGGAGTATTATCGCGCTTTCTCGGAACTGATACGCCAGGGAACCAGACCCGAGACGCGGATTGAAATCATGACGCCGGTGATCGCCATGCGCAAATCAGAAATCGTACGGCGCGGCGAGGAGCTTGGCGCTCCGCTGAACCTGACGTGGTCCTGCTATCAATTTGAAGACGAAGCGTGCGGAACGTGCGATAGTTGCAGGCTGCGGCTTCGGGCGTTTGCGGAGGCGGGAATAAGCGATCCTATCGCGTATCGAGCGCGAGTTGCGCAATAATAGGCGGCGCAATTACTGAGCGAGGAGAATCTCCTATGAGAAAACTGATTCGCGTCTGGGCGGCCTTGGCGCTAGTTCTTTTGTTTACCGAGATAACGCTAGCGCAACAGACCGGAAGGTTGGACGGCGAAATTATTGATAGGGATGGTAAACCCTACACAGATGTCACGGTTGAGCTCAAGAATCCCGCGACCGGGCAAACGTACAATCTGAAAACAGACAAGAATGGGAAATTTACCCAGATCGGGCTGCCAGACGGCGTTTACACGATTACGCTAACAAACAAAAAAGACAATTTGTCGTACGGGCCGGTGCAAACATTGGTGGACCGCGCGAAAGACAACAATTTCAAAGTGGATTTCAAGCAGCTCCTGGCTGAGACAGCGGCCTCGCATCCGGAAGAAATAAAGAAGAGGACGGAAGAAGAAGATAAATTCAAGGCTATGAAAGGGCATTTTGATGCGGGAGTGGCGGCCATGTCAGATGCGAATGATCTGCAAAAGCAGATCAAAACCGCTGCGACGGCCGACCAAAAAGCACCCCTGCAGGAAAAGCGCACGTCTGATTGCCAAAAGGCGATTACGGAGTTCCAGCAAGCGGAACAAGGAGTGGGGCCCAAAGAGGTCGGCAACCACGCAACAGTGTGGCAGGACATCGGCGCAGCTGACGAATGCGTTGGGCATTACGATGAGGCTGCCGATGCATTCCAGAAGGCGGTCGACCTGAAACCTCAGGCTGCCTATTACACCGGGCTCAGCACGAATCTCGCAAATTCGGCGACGGGTCAGACGGATCCGAAAGTGGCAGAGAGCAAGCTTGCGGATGCAAACGCAGATTGCGAGAAGGCTCTCGCGTTGGAGCCCGCTGTCGGAGGAACCTGCTACAAGAATGTGGGTATAGTACTCAGCAATAAGGGCCGACAGAAGGATGCAGTGGTGCCGCTGCAGAAGGCAACGCAAGCTAATCCTCAGGACGGCCAGGCATGGTATCTGCTGGGCAGCGCCCTTTCAGCAGGCATCGAACCGAAACAGGAAGGCGAAAAGATGCTGTATATCATTCCGCCGGGCACGAAAGAGGCGTACCAAAAGTGCATCGATATTGCTCCCAATACGCCGCTGGCGGCACAGGCGAAAGAGGCTCTCGATGGACTGAATGCGCTGAGCGGCGGCGCGGACACGACCGTCTCAAAGAAGAAAAAGAAGAGTTAGCGGAACTTGGATAGCGGGCGGACAACAGTCTATTGATGCGCTGCCGGGATTTTTTTCTCGACGTGATTTCGGCAGGTATCTCTATATCTCGACCCGTAGTCGCGGGAGTGCTATCCTCTCGCAGGGCCTTGGGGATCTCGTGGGCGAAGCGAACTCGAATCAAACCAGAATGGAACGCAGGCGAAGCGACCGGCTTTTCGAGTCCGTGCCTTTGATCGTGCGCGGAATCGATCTGCTGGGCCAGCCTTTCGAGGAGCGGACCGGCACGCTGGCTTTCAACCTCCACGGCTGCCGCTATTCTTCCAAGCACCACCTGCCCAGGAATACTTGGATAACGCTAGAGCTGCCGCAGGCGCCGCAGCGGCCGAATGTACGCGCGCGCGTTGCATGGGTTCAGCGTCCGCATTCGATCAGGGACTTTTTTCAGATTGCGGTGGAGCTGGAAGGTCCTGCAAATATTTGGGGGATTGAAGCGCTGCCGGCAGGATGGGCAACGGCGGAGCGATCCTCGGAAGGGGCTTCGCAACGCGACGAGGATGCCGCCGCGGAAAACAGCGCCTTAAACACAGAAAAAACAGAAGCCGAAGCTGTATCAACTAACGCCACCGCTTTCCCGGGAACCCTAATGAATGACAGGAACGAATCACTCTCCCTAAGCGAACTCGGCGCGGCAAGCAGCCCGCTTTTCCGCGAGCTGCGGAAAGAGCTCGAAGCACAGGCGCAGGAAGCCATCGCGCACGCGGCGAAACAGGTGCAGGCGGAATTCCTCCGCGCTGCGGACGAGAGCGATCGGAAGCGGACTACGGCGATCGAGGAATTTTTCGGAAAATGGAAAGCCCAATTCGAACGGGCTCAGATCGGCACGCGTGAAGAGCTTTCCAACCACTTCGCGAAGCAGCAGGATGAGTTTCTACGGAGATTCAAAGCGGAGTTTGAGGAAAATTTCGGCAACGCGCACGAGCTAATGGACGAACTTAACCGTCGAGTGGAGACATTGCGGGGAGAAACGGAAGCTGCTCGAGAGGCAACGGGCCGTTTGGCGCAGGCTCGTCTGCAACTCGAGGCCGCGGAGGCCTCCCTTGAGGCGAGCCGTGCCAAGGGGGAGAGTTCGCAGGGAAACTCATCGTCCGGCGAAGATGTTACAGCAGCGTGGCGCCAGACCCTTACGCATGAAATGAGCAACGCACGCGAACAGTGGAATGAACTGCTGCAGTCGTCAATGGACAGCAACGTGCAGCGGCTGATCGAGCAGATGACGCAACGTTCGCAGGATGTGCTGCGGGATGAGGAATCGAAGATCCGCGAGCGGGTGGCAGAGGCACGGCAACCGCTGACGCAAATTTCTTCCGAGGCGCGCGAAACTCTGGGTGCAATCAAGGCGTCACTCGATCAGGAGGTGGCGCGGGCGCGCGCGTCATTGTCCGAGATTGAATCCGTAGCGAGCGGAACAAAAGAATATTCGGCGCAACTGGAAGCGGCGAGCCACGACACGTTGAACGAGCTTCATCGCCGGTTGGAAAAGATCCTGGAATCACAGACCGCCGAATTGAACCGGCGGGCAGACAACCTCGCGGCGGGAATGGCTCAACGGATCGGGCCGGCGCTCGATACGCTGCAACAACAATATTTGAATCGGACGTTAGCACAGGCAGAAGTGAAACTCGCTCCGCATTTGGAACGCGTGCCCGAATTACTTCGAGAACTGGCTTCGCGCGAAGTGCAGGCGGAAGAGGGTTTGAGGCTGCACCGCGAACGGTTGCGCCAGGCGTCTGAAAACAATCAGCGGGACGTCACCGCTCAACTGGCCGCGACGGTCGCCGATGTGCGAAATGATTTTGAATTTGCGCGCAAGGAAGCGTTGGCAAAGTGGAGCGAAGAGCTGGATGCCAGCGGTGTGCGAGCAGCTCATTCCGCCGGCGAATCCATCGGCCGGAGTTCCGAATGGTTTCAACAAGAAGCAAGGGCGCGATTGCAGGTGCTGGTGGAGCAAACAATCACGTCAGCGGCAACGGGATTCGAGGAAAAGACAGGCGAAGCAACGAAGAAATATGAGGCCCACCTGGCGGAAGAATCTGCAAGTCACCTGGCGCAAATTCGCCGGCAGGCGGAAGGAATAGCCGGGGAAGCCGCTGGGCACGCGCGCGGCGCACTCGACAAAGCCGCCGAGGCTGCGGCCAGCTCGTTTGGCGAGGTCTTGCGGGATGTTTCCGCGCAACAGGCGGAGCAGTTCGCGGATTCGAGCCGGAACACAGTGGGAGAGAGAACACGGGAACTCGAACGTTCCGCGCAGCAAGTTCTCCAGCGGTTTGAAGCTAGCGCTGGAGACTCGGTTCAACGGCTCCAAGCGCAGATGGAATCACAGCTTGGGACAAGCTTGGAACAAGCGCGCGGGGCTTTTTCGCGTGAGTTCGCTTCGGACTTGGAAAGTTACCGTGCGGAGCGCGACGCGCATCACGACGAGTGGGCTCAAAGTCTGGATCAGTTGAGCAACGACGCGGTCGCTAAATATCAGGAACGGCTGGAGACCGCTTGCGATTCCTGGATCGTGTCCTCGGTGCGGCGGCTGAGCGAACACGGACAAAACGTGATCGAATCGATGCTGCGCTCGGCGGATTTGGCGCTTCGCGAATCGTGCTCGAAAGTGTTCGACGGCCTCGCGGAAATATTGCGTGAACGATCGGCAAATGCTGCGGGAGTGACAGGTTTCAAGCCGGGGCTGACGGCCAACCGCGATGTGGAATCGCCGGGTTCGTGAATCGAGGTTGTTAGGAGTGCGCTGAAGGCGGCGCTCCGAGGCAAAGTTTAACTCTTCTTTTCTACAAGATATTATTTCCAACCAGATCAAACTTCTATTTTCCGCCTACGATTTCGAGAACTGAATCAGCAACGTGTTTGACTTGCTCGTCGCTCATGCTGGGAAATAGCGGCAGACTTAAGACGCGATCGCAGGCGCGCTCCGTAAGCGGAAAAGTCCCGATGGGGTCTCCCAGAGACGAGTAAGCCGGTTGAAGGTGCACGGGCTTGGGGTAATGAATAGCGGTTTCGATTTCCCTTTCGGCGAGCTTGGCGATCACGGAACAGCGATTATTTACGTAGATGACAAACTGGTGATACACGCACTCGTCGCGCGGATCATCGACGGGCAATTGGACTCTGGCATTTTGCAAAATGCGGCGATATTCGCGGGCGATAGACTGGCGTTTTTCCGTCCATGCATTCAGGCGGCGCAGCTTGATGCGCAAGACAGCGCCCTGAAAGCCCTGCATGCGATAGTTGTATCCGACGAACTCGTGGGCGTAACGCGCAGTCTGTCCATGGGAACGCGCCGCGCGCGCGAATTGCGCAACCAGATCGTCGTTTGTGGTTAGCGCGCCGCCTTCTCCATACGCTCCTAAATTTTTCGTGGGGTAAAAACTGAATGCGGCGGCGTGGGCTAGGCCGCCGACCCGTTCGCCGCGATAGCGCGCGCCATGGGCCTGGGCCGCATCTTCCAGGACGCGAAGATCGTGGCGAGCGGCGATTGAGCGAATGGCGTGCATGTCGGCAGGGCGGCCGTATAAATGAACCGGAAGGATGGCCCGCGTGCGCCGGGTTAGGGCGCGTTCGATCTGGTTGGGATCGATATTCGCGGTGGCGGGATCGATGTCAACTAGAACAGGCTGGGCGCCACAATAGGTGATGGCCTCGGCGGTGGCGAGAAACGTGTTTGGAGTTGTGATGACTTCATCACCTGGTTGGACGCCGAGCGCGAGCAGACCCAGATGAAGGGCGGCGGTTCCGCTACTCAGCGCAATGCAGTGTCTGGTTCCACAGAATTCGGCGAATTCTTTTTCAAAGGCCTCGACTTCGGGGCCTTGAACGAAAGCAGATTCCCGGCAGACGCGGTCGAGGGCGGCAAGAATTTCATCCCGCAACTCGGCATATTCAGACTTGAGGACGAGAAAGGGTACTTTCATTTGTGCCGCACCCGCGGCGCGAACAAAAACTGTACTGCACGGCAGCCGCCTCCACAAGGGGGCGCGGCTCTACAGTGCGTCTGGGAATAAATTTCTTCCGCTTCGAGGCCGTGGTATGGTTTTAGGCTATGGCGACCGCGCCCTTGCCCTACCGGAGAAAATCCGATGCTCGGCAACAGGCCAGAACGGCTACGCCGGAAAAACTTCGTCTCTCAGTAATTATTCCTGTATTTAACGAACGAGCCTTCATCGAAGAACTGCTTCTGCGCGTTCAGGATTCCATGCTGGCGGATGAGGTGATCGTGGTGGACGATGGATCCACAGATGGAACACGACAGCTTCTGCGGGATTTGAGCGAGCGGAAATCGAAAGGCGATCAGGAAGCGGAAATCGGAGAGACGCGCGCGCGCTTTCAACTCGACAGAGTGCGATTTTTTTTCCAAGAGACAAACCAAGGCAAAGGGGCGGCGCTTCGCCGTGGATTCGGGGAAGCGACCGGCGAAGTTTTCCTAGTGCAGGATGCTGACCTGGAATATGACCCAAAAGATTATCCCAAGCTTTTGGAACCGATCCTGGACGGACGCGCGGATGTGGTGTACGGATCGCGATTCCTGGGCGGGCCTCAGCGCGTGCACTTCTTCTGGCACATGGTCGGCAACAAATTTCTTACTTTACTGTCGGACATCATCACGAACCTGAATCTTACTGATATGGAAACCTGCTATAAGGTTTTCCGGCGCGAGGTGATCGAAGGCATGCGGCTGAGGTCGAACCGTTTCGGGTTCGAGCCGGAAGTGACGGTGAAAGTCGCTAAAGGGAAATGGAGAATTTACGAAGTGCCTATTTCCTATTCGGGCCGGTCGTATGAAGAGGGGAAAAAGATTACGTGGCGCGATGGGTTTGTGACGTTGTACGCGATACTGCGATACCGGCTGTTCGACTAAGTCCTTCCTAAGCGGACCAGTTCGCCTTTGCTAGATATGAGTGAGCGTGCCGGTTATTTTTGTGCGACGCAGGGCCCAGGCAAAAACAAGGAATGAGAGCGGAATTAGAATCACGGCGAACAGGAGCAAGGCCTCGATAGAAGGAAGAAGTTCTCTCCATCCTGCACCCGCTAACAATGCACCACGCATACCTTCCAGCGAATACGTGACAGGAATCAATCGCGCCAACATCTGCAAGGGCGCGGGCAATACCGACACGGGATACATCATTCCGCCGAGTAATCCGGAAAGTCCCAGGACGATCCATTTTGCGGGATTACCACGTTTGAAGAGGATGGAATAGCCGGCCGAGAGAATTCCCAGCCCGGCGAAAGCCAGAATCGACGCGAGGAGAATCGCCACGGCTCCGGGCCAGTTAGCGGAACGCGGCGCGAAGCCAAACAGCAAGACTCCCCAGGCGAGATAGACGCAGGTGCGAATGGCAAGCGCCACAAAAGGATAGACTGCCGAGCCGGCGAGAATTATGGGGAGCGGTGTTTGCGTTACGAGCAAGGCCTCTAACGTGCGATTCTGGCGGGCTTCTTCTAGGCTGGCGTCGAAGGCGCTGAGCGAGACACTGAGGTAATCAAAAAAAGCAAATCCGACCAGGGCGAAGGCAAAATAATTCGCGCCCACAGGAAGTTCACTGGATAGTTCGGGGCTCTGCACGAAGCGAGACAAGTAATAAAATGTTGCGACACCGAAGAGAGCCTCGATGGTTTCGAGCAAGAGCGCTCCGCGGTAGCCGCGCGCAATCGCGAAATCGCGCCAGAAGAATGCCGCTACTTTCCGAAGATTGGAAGCGAGATTCACTGTGCGGCCTCCGCCGGCCCGGAATGGCGCACGAGGCTTGCGACCGCAGCCGCAAAAGTGGACGTGTTGGTAGAAGCGCAAAGAGCGCGGGGCGAATCGCATGCGATCACGCGGCCGGCGTCCAGAAGGACAACGCGGTCGGCAATTTCTTCGACCTCGCTTAAGGTGTGCGAGGCGAAGAGAAGAGTGGTGCCGTGAGCGCGCACGAGGTCGTCCCGCAATAGGCGACGAAGATCCGCGGCGGCAAGGGGATCCAGGCTGCGGGTGGGTTCGTCGAGTAACAGGATGGCAGGGCTGTGAAGCAAGGCCCGGGCTAGGCCAAGACGATGCATCATCCCGGTGGAAAACGTTCGGACTTGGCGATCCAAGTTGTCTTGGATTCCCATGGATTCGGCCATGCTTGCAATTCGCTTTCGCGCTTCGGCTGGGCTCAAATTGTACATCGCAGCGAAAAAAAGAAGATTCTGGCGGGCACTCAGGCGACTGTAAAATCCTTCATCTCCTCCGGTATGGTAGCCAAACTGGCGGCGTACTTCCGCCGCTTCACCTTCGACGTCAAAACCCCCAAGCGTGGCGTGCCCGTGAGTGGGAACGATCAAGGTGGCCAGGATGCGAAGTAAAGTGGATTTTCCCGCGCCATTTGAACCGATCAGTGCCACGGATTCTCCCTGCTCCACATTGAAAGAAACCCCTGCAAGAGCCATTTCCGTTGGGCGCGCGAGCGGCTGGATAAGCGCACGCCAGCCCGTCAAAGCGGGCGGAAAATATTTTTCGAGCGTGGCGACGGAGATAGCGTGTGCCGGCATCCTGGTGGTTATAACCGAGTTTGCCGCGCCGAATCCAGTTCCGTCGTTGCCGTTTGCCGAAGAGTCCGGGTAGAATGAGGCCAGCGTGTACAAACTTACTTGGCGTAGTGCGTTTCGAGAGTTCACGCACAGCCGGGTTTGCCGGCGAAATCAACTACCCAGCCTTAAAGGAATTTAGCGCCCCAATGGACGCATCCCTCTCCGTGCATTCCATCGTAGTGGCTGCGAGCGAACAAGTGTCATGTCCGTTGGGGGAAGAATCTGCAATATTGAGTCTAAAAAACAGCGTCTATTACGGCATAAATCCGGTAGGAACGCGAGTTTGGAGCCTGTTGAAGCAACCGCGAAGGGTTGAAGAGCTTCGAGATACTTTGTTGAAGGAATACGAGGTGGACGCTGAACTTTGCGAGCGAGACCTTTTGAATCTGTTGGAGAAAATGCGCAGCGAAGGGTTGATTGAAGTGAGAGGCGCGGCGAGTCCTTGAGTCAGGCGCTATCGCGCTTCGTAGTTTCAAACTTTGAACGACGTCCGGACACTTTTAACGCGACTTCTTGGGGAACGGCGGGTTGAGGTTGACGATGGAGACTTGGCGAGGTTTTTGGCGATTGAGCGGATTCGAGCGAGGCATCGCATTTGAAGCGGCTACAGGCTTGACGGTCACGTGGTTGGGATTGCGTCTTGCCGGATTTCGCCGCTGGAAAAGCCTGCTGGGATGGCTTGCGCCCAGGGTAGTGAACGATGCAGGCTCGTCGAATGTTTCACTCGAAGAGACAGCGCGGCAGATTGCGTGGATGGAAGAAGCGGCAGCGCGAAATCTTTTTTTCGGCACAAATTGCCTGGAACAGTCGCTGGTACTCTGGTGGCTGCTTCGAATGCGCGGTATCGCGGCGGAACTGAAGATCGGCGCGCGAAAGGATCTGAACCGTTTCGAAGCGCATGCCTGGGTGGAATTCCACGGGGCGATCCTGAACGGTTTGGGAGAAGAACATCTCCACTTCTCACCGTTCGAAGGGCAGACGACGTCGATGGGGACGGAAACACATTGAGCGGAATCGTAGGCATGTTCGACCGAAGCGGTGCGCCCGTCGATTGCGCACTCCTTCGGGCCCTCACAGATTTTCTCAGCTACGTGGGTCCAGATGGGCGAGACACGTATTCGAACGGCTGCGTCGGGCTTGGCCACACGATGCTGCGAACGTCCAAAGAATCGGTACACGAGCAGCAACCGGCCAGCCTGGGCGGGCAATTTTGGATCACGGCCGACGCGCGAATCGATTGTCGCGATGAACTGCACCGCGAATTCCAGCAGGCAGAACCAAATTATCGCCAGGCTGTAACAGACTCCGAATTGATTCTGCAAGCCTATGCTCTTTGGGGTGAGGAGTGCGTGCGGCACCTGCGCGGGGATTTCGCGTTTGCAATCTGGGATGCGCGCGAGAAAAAACTCTTTTGTGCGCGCGATCACTTCGGCTTGAAACCGTTCTACTACGCCGAGATGGGCGAGGGTTTCGTTTTCAGTAACACACTCAATTGCCTTCGCCTGCACCCGGAGATTTCAGACGAGTTGAACGACGCGGCCATTGGCGATTTCCTGTTGTTTGGGAGCAACTGCGAGCCGACGACAACAACTTTTCGCGACATTCGCAGATTGCCGCCGGCGCATTGTCTTTCTGTGTGCGCAGAGGGTGTTAGGATTTCGCGTTACTGGTCTGCTCCTACTGACGGCGCCATCCACTATCGCAGCACTGACGAGTATGTGGAACACTTTCAAGTTCTTCTCCAAGGCGCTGTTGCCGACCGCTTGCGAACAGAGCGTGCAGGAATTCTGCTGAGCGGAGGATTGGATTCGGCGGCTCTGGCCGCCACCGCGCGCGAGATTTCCGGAAATTCACCGGGAGCTGCGGACTTGCGTGCCTACACGAACATTTACGAACCGTTGAGTTCCGATCGCGACGGAGCTCTGGCCCAAGAGGTGGCGGACTTTCTCAAGATTCCGATTCAGTTTCTGAAGATCGATGCATTCAAGCTCTTTGAGCGCTGGAACGATCCGGAATTGAGCAGCCCCGAGCCGGTTGACGACCCACTATTTGCGGGCCTATTCGATCAGTACGAGATGATTGCGCGGGATTGCCGAGTAGCACTCTGCGGTGAAGGCAGCGACAACTTGATGCACTTTCAGATGCTGCCCTACGCAAAGCACATGCTACGATCGCGAGATTTTCGCGGACTGCTGCGGAAAATTCCGAGTTACCTCCGGATGCGGCCTTCCGTTTGGCCGGGAATTCGCCGGCGCATCAAGAGAGTTTTTGGGAAAGACCCCAAAGCGCCGTTATTTCCGGGTTGGCTGGATCCCGATTTCGACCGGCGCCTCGATCTGAAAGCGCGATGGAGAGAGTGGAGCGAGCTGCCGGCATCTCGGCCGCATCCGATCCGCCCGAAGGCGCACGCTTCTCTATCGATTCCTCATTGGGCGAGTATGTTTGAACAAGAAAGCCCCGGAGTGACACACTGCCTGGTAGAGACGCGCTATCCATTCTTGGATTTGCGGGTGGTGGATTATTTGCTGGCGCTTCCTCCTTTTCCTTTCTGCTTCGAGAAGAGGCTGTTGCGCGACGCAATGGCGGGACGCTTGCCCGAGAGCTGCAGACTTCGACCGAAAACAGCGCCTGCTTTTGATCCGTTAGTTCGCTGCTTGCATCAAGCGAAAGCGGTGGAATTGCTGGATCAGGTAGGATGGACTGCGGACATGGGTGGTTATGTGAAGCAGTCTTCTCTGAAGCCGCCGCGACGGGAAGACTTTCCAGAGCAGATTGCGCTAGATATTCGCCCGGCATGCCTCAACTTTTGGTTGCAGTCATCGCGCAGAGTCCGGTATAACAAGCTGGCGGGGGTTGGCAATGCCTAAACAGTCTGTACAGGAGATGAAGAAACCTTATTCCACTCCTGTCCTAACTATCTATGGAACCGTCCGGGAGCTGACGCAGACAGCGGGTTTGCGTTCGACGAAAGACGGTGGCAAGTTTCCGCATATTAAAACGCATATGTGAAAGCCGTGTTCGCCGGACCAAGTAACAAGTGATCTCGGGCAAAGGCGAAATTAGGCGAGCGGCAAGGTCGGCATATCGGTAGCCTGCAAATGGTTGATATTTCAGTTTGGACGAAGTGAACTCCACTTATTCGGTCTTCGGTTTACTGCTTCGATCAAATCTTCCTATCCCCGAACTGATCCCGGAGAAGACGTCTGCCTCGAATCCATCCGTCATCATTCATATGGACGCCTCCCCTTACACTGCGGGCGAGGTTCGGAGCGAGCAGGAAACTTTGACCTACACGAGCGCTTACACCGATGAGGCGGGACAACCAGCGCTTCGCATCTGGAAAATCGCGGGAAGTGGTCTGCTGCGGCTTGCGTATTACGATGGGACACAATTTTGGATGAATCGCGAGGGAACGGAGTTGTGGGCGCAGTGGCCGAATAATCTGACGGTCGAAGATGCGGCAACGTATTTGCTGGGGCCGGTGCTGGGGCTCTTGTTGCGCTTGCGAGGAGTGACCTGCCTTCATTCAAGCGCCGTGGCGTTCGCGGATCATGCGATTGCTTTTGTGGGGTCGGAGGGAGCGGGGAAATCGACAACTGCCGCGCTTATGGCGCGCAAGGGTTGTGCGGTAATTTCTGACGATGTGGTGGCTCTGGTGGAGCGGGACGGCTCTTTTTACGTTTATCCGGCGTATCCGTATCTTTGCTTATGGCCTGATTCAGTAACGATGGTTTACGGGCCGGACAAGCAGTTGCCAAGTTTTTCGCCCAGCTGGGAAAAACGGCTGCTTTCGCTGGCTGGAAATAATCTCCGATTCGAAGCGCAGGCTTTGCCACTTGGCGCGATCTTCGTGTTAGGAGAAAGAAGTTCGGCGCC
>JBAVQA010000233.1:0-3084 GCA_049693595.1 Candidatus Acidiferrales bacterium
GTGCGGTTCCAGCAGAACGTCCGGCACGATCACTTTATTCTTCAACTCCGGATGCTTGCCTTTTAATCGAGGATCCTCGTTTCCGCCGATGTAATACCACGGCCAGCCGTAGAAGCCGCCTTCTTGGACGTGCGTGATGTAATCCGGCGGCAGATTGTCACCTATGTCGTCTCGCTCATTCACAGAGGTCCACAACACGCCGGTCGCGGGATCAAATGCTATGCCGACCGGATTACGAATTCCCGATGCGTACACACGCAAGTCCGAGCCATCCGGGTTGGCCTCGAGAATATTCGCCCGGTGGTACTCCGATTTGTCTTCATCGGTATTCGCGATATTGGTGCGCGAGCCGACAGCGACGTACATTTTCTTTCCGTCCGCCGAAAAGGCAATATCGCGCGTCCAATGCCCGCCTCCACCGACACGTTCGAGTCCGCTGGGCACGTGTTCGATTACGGTTTCAGGGCCGCTGCGAGCTTTTAGGTCGCCGTTTTGATATGCAAAACGCACCACCGAATTCGTATTACCGACGTAAACGAATTTCGGATCCGGTCCTGGCGGATAAAATGCAATACCAAACGGACGTGTGAGGCCAGTCGCAAAAGTTTCCGTCGTTTCTGGTTTTCCATCGGCGGTAATCCCTCGGAACACGAGAATGCGGCCGGGCCCGCTCTCCGCCAGAAACAGGTCGCCATTAGGTGCCGTGCGAATCAATCTGGGATTCTTCAAATCGCCAGCGTAAAGCTCCACTTTGAATCCGTCCGGATCTTGCGGCCAAGCGTTCGATGGTCGCGATACCATATGCGCGTCATTATCGACAGCGGGCGTTGCGTATGGCTGGGGCAAATCAGACGCGGAAATGTGGTGAACACTTCCAGGTTTTTCCATTCGGAAGTCGGTGAACGCCCCACTTTGGCCCGACGTTTGCACCAACGCCCGCATTTCGCGCGCGGCAGAGACGGTGCGATACGCCACCATCGACACCAGGGCAGCGAATAGGATTGCCACGATTCCCCAGAAAAAACGTCTCATGACTTCTCTCCGGCAAAGACCACGTTTTAAAGTAACGACCGCAGATCCGAAAATCAGATTCCCCTGCAACACGTGTTTGATTCGCAGCCGTGCTTACTTTTTCGGCCCGCCCGGTTGTTGCTGATTCGATTGCGGCTGTGCCGGCTGCGGTTGACCCGCCTGTTCTTGATTCTGTGCGATCTGAACTTGCTCGCCTTCCACCAGGGAATCCGGCGGATTCATCATCACACTCTCTTGACCGCTGAGGCCGGAAACTACTTCAACTTCGCTGCCAAAATCGCGTCCGAGCACAATCGGAACTAGCGTCGCTTTGCCGTCCTGGACCGTCGCAATCTGCAACCCCTGCGAACGGAAAATCAGCGTATTCACTGGAAGGATAAACGTCGGCACTGTCTCCGGAAGCTTTAGGTGAACTTCCGTATAACCCCCGGGCAGAAGTTCGCCGGTTGTGTTGTTCACGTCCACTTCCACCAGCAGCGTCCGTGAAGCTTGGTCTATCGCATTAGCCGTGCGAACGAGTTGCCCTTTGAACCTGCGGCCCGGAAACTCCGCCAGAGTCAGGTCCGCAGTCAGGCCGGGCTTGGCAGCCTGCGAATATTGTTGGGGTACGTTGATGAACACGCGCAGCACTCGCGTCGATTGAATATGAAACATCTCCTTAGCCGCTCCACCGCTGCCGGAGTCGATCAGTTGTCCCACGTCCGTGTTGCGCGCCGTGATGATGCCGTCAAAGGGCGCATAAATCTTATTGAATGCCAGGGTTTCTTCAAGACGCCTTACATTGGATTGCGCGGACGCTACTATGGCTTTTTTCGCTTCGAAATCACCGTGCGCGTTATCCACGTCCTGTTTCGAGA
This sequence comes from Candidatus Acidiferrales bacterium, assembly GCA_049693595.1. Lineage (GTDB taxonomy): Bacteria > Acidobacteriota > Terriglobia > Acidiferrales > UBA7541 > Palsa-295. The sequence continues at coordinate 1,890 of JBAVQA010000233.1, forward strand.
CGGAGTCAGTGTTCTTCAGGCCGTCGAAGCGGTCCGCCGTGATCTTGGAGAGATTCAAGTTCGCTTGCGCGGTACTCAGATCACCACGCGCTACTTGCAGTTGTTGAGCAACTTCCGGGGTCTCAATGTCCGCCAGCAACTGTCCCGTCTTAACGTGCCCGCCCATGTCCACATACCATTTCTCTAGATATCCGTTCGTCCGCGCGTAGATAGGAGCATCTTCGAAAGCCTGCATATTGCCGGGAAGCACTATCTCCTGCTGCGGATCGCCTCGTTTGGGATGAATCACGACCACAGTGGGAATAGCTAAATCGCGGGTTTCAGTGCGCAACGCCGCTTTGGCTCTTAAGCGTGGCACCACGCCCATCACCACAACACCAGCCACGATAATTACCACGAGTACCGCAATCAGCACGCTGTGGCCCGCCCCTCCCGGCTTTTGCGGGGGCCGATCGTAGGATGCTTGCGGAGCAGGCTGCTCGTCGCCGGCCGCTGCTGCTTGCGGGACTCGTTTGTCTGGCTGCTCAGTCATCGATGCTTCTTCCTTTTGTCACTCTAACTTTAGCTCATGCGCTCTGCGCGCGGAGCCAATCGCGCCCCACGGTGAAGTCAAACTACGCTTTCTCCGCTCTCCATCCGTGCACGATACTAAAGAAAACCGGCACAAAGAAAAGAGTAGCGACGGTTGCAAATAATAGTCCGCCGATCACGGCGCGCCCCAAAGGCGCATTTTGCTCGCCACCTTCACCCAGCCCCAGTGACATCGGCAACATACCGATAATCATCGCCAAGGCCGTCATAATAACCGGACGAAAGCGCGTGTACCCGGATTCCAGTGCGGCTTCCTCCGCGGTCTTGCCTTCGTCTAGCCTTTCTCGCGAAAAACTCACTACCAGAATGCTATTAGCGGTCGCCACGCCCATGCACATGATCGCGCCCGTGAGAGCCGGCACGCTGACCGTTGTTCTGGTAATGAAGAGGAACCAAACGATTCCCGCCAAGGCCGCCGGCAGGGCCATCAGGATGATGAAAGGATCCAGCCAGGACTGGAAATTAACGACGATCAGCAGATAGACGAGAAGAATCGAAAATACAAGTCCCCACAAAAGGCCCGAGAATGATGCTTGCATCGTGGCAATCTGGCCGCGAACGATAAGTTGCGATCCGCGCGGCAGATCTTTTTTGCTTCGTGCGA
>JBAVQA010000234.1:0-11482 GCA_049693595.1 Candidatus Acidiferrales bacterium
GCCCGCTATCTCGGCGAACTCGACTTCATGCTCGGCGCCGTGATGGCGACCACCAAAAAGCACCTTGCCGAAATCGGTGGATTCGAATCGCTGGCGGATTACTTCTGCGACGATTACGAGCTCGGCAATCGCATTGCCTCGCGCGGCTATCGCGTTGAGCTAAGCCGTTTCCCGGTGGAAATCGTTTACCCGCGAGAAACGATTGGCGAAGCGTTTCGCCACCAGCTTCGTTGGAACCTGAGCATCCGCTACTCGCGTCCCTGGGGGCATTTTGGATTGATATTCACCAACGCTCTGCCCTGGGCCGTGGTCGTTGGCACAATTGCAACGTGGAGGCTCGCTGTCATTTATCTGGCAAGCGCGCTGCTGTTTCGCATTCTGATGGGGATTTCGGTAGGACTGCGCGGAATGCGAGATCGTCTGGTGCTCCGAAAGCTATGGCTGCTTCCGCTACGCGATGCCTTCGCATTCGTGGTCTGGATGACGAGCTTTTTCCCGCAACGCATTCACTGGCGCGACCGCCAGTTTCGCGTCCGGGATAAACGGCTAGTCCCCGTAGCGCCGCGCCATTCGCCCTAAAGCCCAGTAAAGTTCTGCAGGGTAGCGTTCCCGCCTCCTTTTCTTGCTTTCCGGCGTGCCGAAAGGTCGCGCAATTGCAGCATGTTAGATTCCGGAAGCGATCGGAAGCTCAAACAGCGCCAATGGTTTCATATGTTTTGCCGCCGCTGCAGGAATTTACGTCTTGTGCCGTTTAGGGCCGCTTAGCCCAAATTAGGTCAGTTGATTATGAAATGTACCGAAAAAGTACATCAGATGAGTGGCGGAACTGGCAAACGCGTCGGACATCATAGACAAGGTGCTTGAACTGCACTACTCATGTGGGACCGAGGTCACCGTGGAGAAGAAAATCGGGGTTCTCCTGCAATGCCAGAATCGACTGGCAAGAGAATCGATCGCACGGATACTGCAAAAAAGAAGTGACATTCAAGTGGTTCATGGGCGGCCTGCAACTTTCGTTTCCGAAGAGGAGACTGCGGAATCAAATCCGGATGTCGTTGTACTCGATTCACTGCAGTTGCTCCCGGAAGAAGAGCCAGTCGCTCGAAATCGAGGCTTCGCAGAAAGCCGCGTCAAGCGCATTCTGATTGCGATGCCGGACGATCCGAAACATTTCTTGAAAGCCATTCGCCGTGGCGCCGTGGGATACGTCCTTTGCGATGCTTCGGCGAGTGACGTGGTCGCAGCCATTCGCGGAGTTGGCCAAGGAGACGCAATTTGTCCGCCGCACTATGTTCGTTTGCTGTTCGAGTATGTCGCGCTGGTGGCAACCCGCTATCCGAACAGCCGGGTGAAGGCGAGTATTGGTCTAACCAGTCGTGAACAGCAGTTAGTCCCTTTGATTGAGCGCGGCTTAACAAATAAACAAATTGCCGGCAGCCTGAATTTGTCCGAGCAAACGGTCAAGAATCACGTCCATCGCATTCTTGGGAAGCTCGGAGTCGGCGATCGCCTGGATGTGTCTGAAGCTTGCGAAACGCAGCTTCTTGGAATGTAGAACCAGGGTGATTTAGACCCAGGACTGAGTACGGCCCGGTACGCCGATAGGCCGCTCGTACTCGTTCACTTCCCTAAGAACATCCTCACGCGTTGGAATCCTAATTGAACCTTCCCCTGCAATTCGCTTTTCGCATATTGTCGCGTCCATGTGTAGCGGCCGCGGAGCAGCGAAATGAGTCGTATCAAAGTGTTACTGGCAAACCGGCCGCGGCTGATTCGAGAACTCGTAATGGCTACAATTTCCGATCAACCCGACATCGAGATCGTAGGTGAGATTCAAGAGGAAATCCAGATATCGAAGGCGGTGGAAGCAGTACGCCCCGATTTTCTGATTGTAGCTCTTGAAAAATCCAAACGTCTGTCCGGCAGTTGCCAAACCATACTTCGAAGCTTTCCCCAAATTCAAATCATCGCCATCTCATCGGACCGCAATAGTGCGATGTGTTATTGGACTTCGCCGCACATAGAGTCGAATCAGATCGAATGCTCGGAAGCGGGAGTGCTCAGTGCGCTCCGCGAAAAAACTCGGCCGATGAATAGGCCACAATGACGGCCATGAAGCGTCAATTGCTCGAGACAAACGTGAAGTCAATCCGAATGTCGGTAACTGGCATGCGAAGAACCGCATGCGTTTTGATCGCGGTCTTATTCGGTTGCCTCGCAACCTAAGCGCAAAACCAGCGGGCTGCTTCCATACCCAGCTCGGGACCTACCTCAGATCTGGGCCGCGACAACCTGAGTCGCGTGGCTGCATCGGTGGCCGACCTCAAAATTGTGCTGCTCAAAGACGCTGGCCTCTTAGTGGAGTTGAGACGATGGACCGCAAAGGATGCGACGGATCATGGCCAAGTAGTCAGCGACTCTGATCTCACGAACGATGCCATTTTCGAGCGCTTGGCGGCGGACAGCCAGTTTCGCGCCGTGGCAACTCTTCTCGTGCAACGGTACGGATATCTTTTGCCCAAAGTAAATCCCGATTCAGAACTCGGCAAGGAACGCGAATTCCTGATTCTGGAGCGAGCGAAATGGCGTGCGCAACGGCAGGAAGAGGAATTATCGCTGGAGCGGACGCGGGATTCACGCAACCTGCGGAACGGTCAGTCCTGCGATCCGCAGTCAGATCCGGACTGCAACTTCGCGCAGGCGAACTCCTCGATGACGAGAGGGCAAGAGCGAGAGCCTGGGATAGGGACGCCGCCGCAATGGAATTCTCCTGATGAGCAGAATTCGCCGGGTGTGCCTCCGTCTAGCGAACGTGCTGTGGAGCGAACTCAGCTAACACAAACAGGCACCAACTCAGAACTCTATCCTCCGCTCGATAGGGGAGACCAAGCGCGCGCGGACCAGTCTTCCAATATCCTGGATGCCAATTTTGCCGGAGATCAAGATGGAGGTTTTTCAAGGCTCCAGCAAGTGGCGAACCGTCCGGACGGGCAGACGGATTCAGAATTGCCTGACGTGTCCAACACAAGTGCGACGCGAGCGAACGGCGCTGGCGCCAAGGCGAACGACGCCACAGGCCGCGAAATGAATATGTATGTACCTCCGGGTACGATTCCGCTTGTCCCGTCGAGCCGAAGAAATCAGCGAAGTGCGCTTTATCAACCGGCCGAATTGACACGGACGCCCAGCCCTTATGCCGACATTCCGTCTTTATACGACATGTATGTTCAGGCGGTCACTCGTCCGACGACGCCCAGGCGATTCGGATCGGAAGTCTTCGAAAATGGAATTCGGGATCCCCAGTTAATTCCAATGGACCTTCCCGCCGGTCCGGACTATGTGGTGGGGCCTGGCGATGGTCTTTCGATTGACGTTTGGGGCGGAGTTTCGCAACGATTTTTCCGCACCGTGGATCGGGAAGGTCGGATTAGCCTGCCGGAGGCTGGCCCTCTTCTTGTCAGCGGCAAGAGTCTCGCTGACGTCCAGCATAACTTGCAGCAAGTTCTACGGACACAATTTCGTGATGCGTCCGCGGAAGTTTCGCTCGCCCGCCTGAGGACGATCCGAGTTTATGAGGTCGGCGATGTGGCCAATCCGGGTGCTTACGACATTAGCTCGCTTTCGACACCTCTGAATGCGCTATTTGCCGCTGGTGGTCCCACCCCAAAAGGATCGCTCCGGATTGTGAAGCATTTCCGCGGGAATGAGCTTGTTCAGGAAGTGGATTTGTACGACTTGCTTCTTCGCGGGGTAAAGGGCGACATGGTGCGCCTGGATAACGGCGACACGGTTATGGTGCCTCCGATTGGCAGGCAAGTAACCGTCGAAGGGATGGTTCGGCGCCCAGCGATCTACGAACTGAAGGATGAGAAGAGCCTGGCGAGCGTGCTTGAACTGGCAGGCGGTCTTCTTCCTACTGCTGCGCTTCGCCACATCGAAGTTCAGCGTCTCGTGGCGCACGACAAGCAGACGATGCTGAGCCTTGACATTCCTGAGGTCGATGACTCCTCCGATGTGAGAAAGAAACTCGAAGCCTTCCAGATTCAAGATGGCGATCGCGTCAGAATATTTCCGATCACACCTTATAACCAGGACGTGATCTTCCTCGATGGCCACGTAATCCGTCCAGGACGCTATTCGTATCGCGAAAATATGCGGGTCACTGAAGTCATCGCGTCCTACAAGGACCTTCTGCCGGAGCCTGCCACGCGATACGCCGAAATTATCCGGCTCAACGCTCCGGATTTTCATCCCAAGGTGGAAAGCTTTGATCTCGCGGACGCGTTCGCCAATCCTTCGAAGGCGCCGATTCTTCGACCCATGGACACGGTCCGAATCTTCAGTCGTTACGATTTTGAAAACCCACCGACGGTTTCTGTATGGGGCGATGTGAGAAGCCCCGGAACCTATCGGACGGCCGGACAAATTCGGCTCGGTGACGCAGTCCATTTGGCTGGCGGACTTGGCCCGGATGCGCAAACCGAAGATGCACAGGTTTTCCGGTATCTGCCTGATGGGAAATTCAAGATATTCAGCGTGAATCTTAACCAAGCTCTGGAAGGTGATCCGACCGAGGACATTCTCCTACAGCCGCGCGACCGGCTGCTGATTCACCGCAACCCGGATGCGATTGAACCTGCGACCGCATACATACAAGGAGAAGTGGCCAGGCCGGGACGGTACCCGCTGACGACAAACATGAAGGCGGCGGATTTGATCCGTGTAGGAGGAGGGCTCAAACCGAGCGCCGACACCAATTCAGCCGACCTGACGCATTTTGCATATCCGAACCAGACGTCCTTAGCTTCGCAGCACGAAGTGATTGCGATATCGGCGGCGCTTTCCGGCGACGACAGGGCAGACCTTGCTGTTCACAACGGCGACGTTTTGACGATTCGGCAGCTTCCGGGATGGAACGATCTGGGCGCGTCAATCAGCGTAAAAGGCGAGGTCAAGTATCCGGGGACATACGGAATTCGTCCAGGCGAACGCCTAAGTTCCATCGTGGAACGAGCAGGCGGGTTCCAGCCGGACGCTTATCCCTACGGAGTAGTGCTACAGCGAGTGCAGGTGCGCGAATTGGAAGCAAGAGATCGGGATCAAATGATTGTGCGCATTAACGATGTACAGTCAAATCTTCAGCTTTTGCCCGATACGGATCCCGATAAGAAAAAGGCCAAAGACCTGGCGCTGGCGCAGTGGCAGACAACACTCGAGCAATTGAGCGCCACGCCTCCCCTCGGGAGAGTTGCCATTCGGATTTCGCCGGAAATCAATCAATGGCGAGATACAGCGTCAGACGTGGAAGTCAGAACTGGAGACACACTAGTAGTCCCCAAAAAGCCCGGTTATGTGATGGTGACGGGCCAAGTCTACAATCCGACCGCCGTCGGGTACCGTCCGGGAAAAAGCGCGCAGTGGTATCTCCGACAGTCCGGAGGTCCCACCCAGCTCGCCAACAAGAAAGCAGTCTTCGTGATCCGAGCGGATGGCTCAGTGATCGGAACAAACGAGAGTTTGTGGAGCGGCGACTCGCTGAATGCCACGTTGCGGCCGGGGGACACGGTGGTAGTTCCGGAAAAGGCAATCGGCGGGGGCATACAGTGGCAGATGGTTTTCCTGGCAGCGCAGGTAGCGTCCTCGATTGCCAGCACGGCATTCATCGCTGCTCACTATTAGGGAGTTCATTAGCGAGATCATTAGAGAAATCGCTAGAGAGATCGAGGAATGAATCGAGCTCGAGGAAAGGTCTTGATCGCGGTTTTTTTGATCGTCGCGCCGGAGGCTTTTAGCGTGGTTTGCCACGCGAGGCCCCAAGAAAACCAGACCGAAGGGTCTCAGTTGGAGAAAACAAATACGGAATCGAGTTCGAATGCGGATTCTGGCGACAAGCCGTACACCGCACCTGCGAAGTTGGCTGATCACGATAATTCGCCTGGACTGCATTTGTTTGGCCGCTTCCTTCGCGATCAGGAAGCGATTTGGTCGAGTCCTGCCGAGCTTCGGCTAGCGGATGCCGGCTGGCTGATGCCGTTCGGTCTTGCGTTGGCTGGGACGCTCGCGACAGATACCGAGTTCAGCAAGCACCTTTCAAATTCTACAAGCCGGTTGAACCACAGCAATACTTTTTCAAACTATGGACTTGGCGCAATGGGCGGACTGGCAGGGGGCCTGTATTTGTGGGGCCAAATGAGCCACGACGATCACAAGAGAGAAACTGGATTCCTGGCAGCCGAGGCGGCGGCGAACAGCCTCGCTGTGGTCTATTCGTTGAACTACAGCTTGGGGCGCGAACGCCCTCTTACCGACAACTACAATGGAAATTTCTGGAAGGGAGGGGACGGGTTCCCTTCGGAACACGCTGCGGCGGCGTGGTCTATTGCCGCTGTTGTAGCCCATGAGTATCCCGGCATTCTTACAGAATTTATGGCCTACGGAATGGCCTCGGCTGTAAGCGCTTCCCGGCTGACTGGCAAGCAGCATTTTCCCACGGACGTCTTAGTCGGAAGCGCAATCGGATGGCTCTCGGGCCAGATTGTTTATCGCCAACATCACGATCCTGAACTGGGCGGCTCGCCCTGGGAAACTTTTGCAGAGTCCCGCGATTATCTTGAGCGTGACCGGCCCCGGCAAAGCATGGGAAGCACATTCGTTCCTTTGGATAGCTGGGTATATCCGGCGCTGAACAGACTTGCAGCGCTCGGTTACGTTCACAGCGAGATCGCAGGCTTGAGTCCATGGACTCGGATGGAATGCGCCCGTCTTACTGAAGAAGCCGGTGAAGCACTGCAAGGTGATGGACCTTTGAACTCCCAAGCGGGCGGCCTAGAGGATCGCTTGCGACGAGAGTTTTCTCATGAAATTGCGTTGTTGGATGGAGGGCGAAATCTTTCGGCGGATCTCGACTCCGTTTACTTACGAGCAGTTTCGATCAGTGGGCCGCCCCTGACCGACGGCTATCACTTTGGACAGACCGTGTCTTACGATCTTGGCCGGCCATTCGAGCGCGGGACAAACGGTCAAGCAGGCGGAGCATTTCGCGCGGAGGCAGGGCCGATAGCGATATACGTGCGCGCGGAGTACCAGCACGCGCCCTCAGCGCCCGCACCATCGGAGGCCGTGCGCGAGATAATCGCTCTCCGCGATTTTGTCCCGGAACCACCGGCAGTTCCTGTGGAAGCTGTCAACCGCCTACGTCTGTTGGACGCCTACATCGGCGTAAATTTAGACAACTGGCAGATTCTGGTTGGGAAGCAAAGCTTGTCCTGGGCTCCGGGCTTGGGCGGCTCGCTCTTGTGGAGTGACAATGCCGAGCCAGTCGACATGGTTCGCGTGGTCAATTCAGAGCCATTTAGCATGCCCGGCTTCCTGAAGTATCTCGGGCCTATGCGCATCGATCAATTCATCGGCAGGCTCGAGGGAGGTACGTTCATCCCCCACCCGTTCATTTATGGCAACAAGATAAATTTTAAGCCCTTACCAAACCTGGAATTTGGCTTCGGGCGCACGGTCACGATTGGAGGTGTAGGAGGCACTCCGCTGACTCCCGGGAATTTCATTCGCAGCTTTTTTGGCCAGCAAGCCACGGGAGGGACATCTTCGGTACCGGGTGATAGTCACGCGAGCTTTGACTGGACATTCAATATTCCCAAGGTTCGAAACTATCTCGTGTTTTATGGCGACCTTTACGCGGACGATGACCCTGTCCCTTTCTTTAATCCGCCGAAGAATCCTTTCCGACCCGGAATTTTTATCACCCGAATTCCCGGAATCCCCAAACTCGATCTTCATATCGAAGCCACGTCGACCCAGTCGCCTGGATGGCCCGGAGTAGATGGAAAAGGCAACATGGGGAACCTGAATTATTGGAACGCTAACTATCATGACGGTTACACCAACGGCGGCAATCTGATTGGGAATGTGGTGGGACGGGACGGCCAAGCATATCAGGGATGGCTAACCTATTGGGTGTCGTCCACTAACACGTTGCAATTCACATACAAGAACAGTTCTGTGGATCGAGCATTCATACCAGGTGGAGGCGCCTGGCAGGACTATAGCGTCAGTAATTCCTTTTATTCGAGTTCTCGGTTTTACGTAAAAAGCCAAATTCAGTACGAGCATATTTCACACTACCCGATATTGTTCCGCGGAGTTCAGCGAAACCTCACGGCAATTTTCGAGATGGGTTTCACTCCGCAGGCGAGACGCCAATAGCAAGGTTTAAGGAATGATGCAAACAGGCACAAAAACGCAGCCAGAGTTGGCGCCCCGGCAGGAATTTTCGCCGCAGCCGATCGCGGGAGATGTTTCGTTGCTCCCGATTTCGCTGGAGGATTCCCGCGAGCGGCAGGCCAATCGGCTACGCGTGTTTTGGGAGCATCGCCGATTGTTCCTTCAAATGGCGGTGATTGGTCTGGGGGTAGCGACCTTGATCGCGTTCTTAATTCCCAAATCCTACACCTCGACGACGCAGCTTATGCCTCCTGATACTCAGTCCACGTCCGGCTTGGCCATGACGGCTGCGTTCGCGGCAAAGGGCAGCAGCTTAGGATCCGCGGCAGGCGACCTGCTCGGTTTGAAGACGACTGGCGCGCTGTTCGTAGGTGTGCTGAGAAGCCAGACGTCGGAGGATCGCGTCATTGAGCAGTTCGATTTGAGAAAAGTTTATGGAAAACGGCTTGTCGCTGACGCACGGGCGAAACTGGATGAAAACACCTCGGTTTTGGAAGATAGGAAGAGCGGGATCATCACGATTAGTGTTACCGACCACAGCGCCGAGCGAGCCGCTGCCCTGGCAAATGCATATGTGAACGAGTTGAATTCGCTCGTGACCGACCTATCGACTTCGGCCGCACATCGACAGAGGGTCTTTCTCGAGGAGCGCCTCAAGGTGGTCAAGCAAGATTTGGATGATGCCTCGAATCAACTGGCACAATTTTCCAGCAGAAATAACACGCTCGACATCGAGCAGGAAGGGAAAGCGATGCTGGACGTGGCTGCCACGATTGCAGGCCAGATGGTCGCCGCGCAAGCCCAACTCGAAGGGCTCCGACGGATTTACACCGATAACAATCCTCGAGTTCAGGCGTCGATCGCTCGCGTTGAAGAACTTCGCAAGCAACTTCAACGACTGGGTGGGGTCAACAGCAAGCCCAGCGAAGGATCTGAAACCATTCAGAGCTCTTCGAGTGACATGCCCTATCCTTCCATAAAAAATCTGCCGCTCTTGGGCGTGAAATATGCGGACTATTATCGGCGCGCGAAGATTCAAGAGACAGTCTACGAGTTGCTCACTCAACAATACGAGCTTGCCAAGATGGAAGAGGCGAAGGAGACACCCAGCGTCAAAGTGCTGGATCCGGGCACGATCCCAGAGAAAAAGTCTTATCCCCCGCGACTCTCGATCATGCTGATGGGCGCATTTCTTGGTTTCGCTTTGTCTGTGGTTTGGGTGCTGGGGTCAGCGCGTTGGAACGAGGTGGACCCGCAAGACCCACGCAAGATTCTGATGCATGAAATTTCTGAAACGCTGAAAGCGCGGGTCCCCTGGGCTTCGCAAAACGGGGACGAATCGCGTTGGGCAACACAAAGGATTTCGGACCGGCTGGCTCAGCGCTCTCCAAATAACGGAAATGCAGATACGCCAAAACGCTCGTAAGTTTAAGTAACTGAAGCTGTTAGAACGCTTTTCGCCTTGTAGCTAAGGGGGCGAAGCTGTGTTCGGAAGGAGACCAATGGAGCATGTGTGCGTTGAGACATACTGTGAAGGGCGCTGGGCAGAGCCAGCAGCAAAGACTTACGTTCAGCCGCATTGGTACGCACTTTACACTTACGCAAATCATGAAAAGCACGTCGCCGCGGAACTCCACGTGCGCAGCGTGGAACATTTTCTGCCGCTCTATAGTTCCGTGCGTCGTTGGAAAGACCGGCGTGTCACTTTGGATTTGCCTCTTTTTCCGGGCTACGTCTTCGTTTCCGTCGCGCTCCGCGACCGTTTGAAGGTGCTGCAAATTCCGCGCGTGGTACGGTTTGTAGCGTTCAACGGAGTACCGACGGCACTGCCGAACAATGAATTGGAGATTCTGCAAACGGGACTATCACAGCAGCTTGCGGCGGAGCCACATCCGTTCCTTACGGCAGGACGGCGCGTGCGAGTGAGAAGCGGTCCGCTGGCTGGGATTCACGGAATTCTCTTGCGGCGAAGAGGCAAGACGCGGTTTGTCGTGTCGGTGGAGCTAATCATGAGGTCAATGGCAGTAGACATTGATGAGGCGGACGTGGAAGCGGCGTAGAAAGTCTCGGAGTATAAGCAAACCTTTTCGCATGTCCTTGGTAATCTTGACCCCACACTACATTTCTATTTGATGCACGCGACGGAAGGCAATCGCCTATGAGCGCGACAGTCACTACGCCTTTTTCCTGGATTACTGAGAATCTGGGCACCCATGTTCGCGAGTACGGGAGCACTTTCGCGACTGAGTTCACGGTTCTTGGGTGCCAACTCTTGGCGTACAAGTTGGCGGCACATTTTCTGGGTAATACAGGATTTTCGGAATATGCCGTCGCCCGGCGCACAATTTCGATTATGTATCCTGTCGTTCTCCTCGGGCTTGCTGTTGGGTTGCCGCGCTATGTTGCCAACGCAGCTGGACGCAGGGATGAGGAGTCCGAGGGCCGTTATCTTGGGGCGGCGCTCTGGTGCGTCGGACTGTCTGTGCCGGTTTGCATGACGCTGTTGAATGTGTTTGGCCCGGGACTCGCATACTTGTTCTTCGGATCGAAGGAATACGCGTCAATCATTTTGCCCGTCAGCCTGGTGGTGGCGGGATCGACGCTGCACGCCATCGCGTACAGCTATTTCCGGGGAAAGTTGGAAATGCGAGCCGCGAATCTTCTGCAGTTCGTGAATCTGGGACTCGTACCTGTGGCTGTTTTTATTTTTTTTGGCAAGAGCGTTCAGTCGCTCCTTTCTGCGTTCGGTATTTCGCTATTCGCTGTAGCGACAGTGGCTCTGCTGTTTACTCCGTGGAGGGCGGTAGCGAAGGACAATCGTGTGCAAGTTGTGGAACTGCTGCGATTCGGGATCCAGCGGGTTCCTGGTGACTTTATTCTAATGGCGCTGTTTGCATTGCCCGCCACAATCGTCGCGCACAAAAGCGGAATTCGCGCAGCCGGCTACGTGGCATTTGGAATCTCGATGTTGAACGTCATCAGCTCGTTCTTCTCTGCTTTTGGCCTTATCCTGCTGCCCAAAGCAGGCGCACTTCTGAGCGCGGGGAGAAGCGCAGAGCTTAGGCGGCAAGTCTGGCTGCTGACGAAGATCACACTACTTATTTCGGTTGTCCTTGCGGCGGGAATCGCGATTGAGGCCGAGAGACTAGTTCGACTTTATCTGGGGCCTGATTTTACGGCGGGTGCCGGAATTCTGCGGTTGTTGGTGTTCGCGGCGGTGCCGTACAGTCTCTACACAGTTTTGCGC
>JBAVQA010000235.1:0-4202 GCA_049693595.1 Candidatus Acidiferrales bacterium
CTCTGACGGTTCGCACCTCCGCCAGATCGGCTTCCTCCCTCTCCTCGCCATCTTTTACGGTTATACCGCCGGCGGCCCGTTCGGTTACGAAGGTATCTTCCACGATTCCGGCCCGGGCATGGCCATCGTTTTCCTCGCCTTCGTTCCCTTCTTCTGGAGCATTCCCATCTCTCTCGCGTCCGCCGAGCTCAACAGTATTTTCCCTGTGGAAGGCGGCTTCTACCGCTGGAGCCGCGCTGCGTTCGGCGATTTCTGGGGCTTCCAGTGCGGCTGGTGGAATTGGACTGGCACGTTCCTGCTGAACAGTCTCTATGGCGTGCTGGTGATGGACTACCTCAGCGAATATCTTCCGTGGATCACCGGAAATATAAAGTGGGCGGGAGCCTGCCTCGTGCTGTGCCTTCTTGCTTATCTAAATGCGCGCGGCATTCAGCTTGCCGGTTGGTTTTCTGTGGCTTTGCTCGTCGCGGTCTTTATTCCTGTCGCGTGGCTTTGCCTCGTCTCGCTATTCCATTTGCATTACAACCCGATGCTTCCGTTCGTCCCGCCAGGCCAACCGTTGGGTGCAGTATTCGGCAGAGGTTTGGCACTCGCGATGTGGAACTACGCCGGCTACGAGCAGCTTTCCAGCATGACCGGCGAAATGAAAAATCCGCAGAAAACTTTCGTTCGCATCCTCGCCTGGAACACGCCCATGAATATCCTCACCTACATTTTGCCCACCACCCTCGCCCTCGCCGCACTCGGCAACTGGCAGGAGTGGAGAACCGACTACATCGTCACCGCCTCGCGCCTGATTGGTGGCCCGCTGCTTGGCGCGGCCATGCTGATCGCGGCGATGATTGGCACGCTCTCCCTTTCCAACAGCACCATTCTCTACACCACGCGCATCCCCGCCACCATGGCGCAGGACGGCTACCTTCCCGCATGGCTCGGCAAAATTCATCCGCGTTTCGGCACACCCGTGCGCGCCATCGCTGTGTCTGCCCTGGTTTATTGCGTTCTCGCGAAGTATCCGGTGGAAGACCTGGTGAACATCTACATCTGGACGCGCATCGCCACCACGCTGCTCACTCTTTTCGCCGCCTGGCGCATGCGCCAAAAACTTCCCAACGCGCCGCGCAGTTTCCTGATCCCCGGCGGCGCCGCTGGCATCGCCTACATCCTGATTTTCCCCGCGATTCTGTGCGCCGTGAAGGTTTACTACAGCGAGCCGCTCGTCCTGCACTGGGCTCCGCTGCTGCTAGCCTCCGGCCCCATCGTGTACGCCATCCTCCGCTGGGGATTCCACATGAAGCCTTCCTCAGAACCCGCGGCCTTGCAGTAGCTTGTCATTCCGAGCGCGCCCCTTGCAGTAAGTTGTCATTCCGAGCGCAGCGAGGAATCTGCTCTCTTTTCCTTAGGCGAAAGAGTATAGGGCTCTACTTCGTGGCCCCCACTTTTTCCGAGACTGTCTTCGCCTGCAAGAACAGCAGCAAATAATCCTGGCCGCCCGCCTTCGAGTCTGTCCCCGACATATTGAATCCGCCGAACGGTTGCGCGCCGACCAATGCGCCGGTGCATTTGCGGTTCATGTACAGGTTGCCGACGTGAAATTCCTCTTCCGCGCGCTCGATTTTCTTCGGGTTCCGCGAATACACCGCGCCGGTCAGGCCGAACTCGCTGTCATTGGCCATCGAAAGCGCTTCGTCGAAATCCTTTGCCTTCGTCACTGCCAGCACTGGCCCGAAAATTTCTTCCTGAAAAATCCGCGCCTTGCGGTCAACGTCCGCGATCACCGTAGGCTCAATAAAATATCCGTCGCCGCCCGCGTGTTTTCCCCCCGTCATCAAACGACCTTCCTTCTTTCCCTGGTCGATGTAGCCCAGAATCGAAGTCATCGCCGCCTTATTGATTACCGGACCCATATAGTTCGTGAGATCTTCAACCGGCCCCACTTTCATCTTCTTCACGCGCTCGACCAACTTGCCGAGAAACTCGTCGTAAATTTTCTCCGACACAATCGCGCGCGAACAAGCCGAGCACTTCTGCCCCTGAAATCCAAACGCGGAAAGCGCCACGCCCTCCACCGCCGCATCCACGTCCGCTTCTTCGTCCACCACAATCGCGTCTTTTCCGCCCATTTCCAGCACCGTGCGCTTAATCCACTTCTGCCCCGGCTGCGTCTTTGACGCTTGCTCGCTGATCCTTAACCCCGCTTCTTTCGATCCCGTGAACGCGATGAACCGCGTCTTCGGATGAGTCACCAGCGCTTCGCCCGCCGTGCCGCCCGGCCCGGTGAAAAAGCTGACCACTTCGCGCGGCACTCCCGCTTCGAACAAAATATCGATGAAAATCGCCGCAATCGTCGGCGAATCGCTCGACGGTTTCACGATCGCCGTGTTCCCGGCCACGATCGCTGCCGCGGTCATCCCGCCCATAATAGCCGCCGCAAAATTCCACGGTGGAATAATCACGCCCACGCCCAGCGGAATGTACTTCATGTAATTTTTCTCGCCGCGCATCGGAGTCAGCTTCTGAGGCTCGCCTAGACGCATCATCTCGCGCCCATAGTATTCGCAAAAATCGATCAGCTCCGCGATGTCCGCATCCGCTTCCGGCCAACTCTTTCCCACTTCGTAGCACAACCAAGCATCGAGCTCGTATCGGCGCTTGTGCAAAATCTCCACCGCGCGATACAAACACGCCACGCGCTCCGCCACCGGCACTCGCCGCCATTTTTCAAACGCGCGATCGGCCGCTTCCACCGCCTGATTGGCCATCTCCACGCTGGCCTTCTGGAAAATTCCGATCACTTCTTCCGGATGCGATGGATTGAACGACTTGATCTTTTCCGTCGTCGTTATCTTTTTCCCATCGATCACCAGCGGATACTCGCGCCCAAACATCGCCTTCACTTGCCGCAGCGCATCTTCCATAGCCTTGCGATTTTCCGGCTTGCTGAAATCAATGAACGCTTCATTCTGAAACTCTCCGCGTGCCAGCGTTGTTTGCGGCGTCGCCGTCGATGTCATAGCTCACTCCTCCCAAAATAATCTTGCCCTCATTTGTCCTCTCATTGTGTCGCGCCGCCGACTGCGTCCACAACACCGCCCCACCAAGGCCCCGAGGGCCTATTCTCGGGCGGGCGCGAGTAGGGCGCGGAATTCGGGAGTGTCGCGAAAGTTGGCGAATGCTGGCTCGTCCTTGATCCACGAGGATAGCGCGGCGGGGTCTTTGCTTTTTTCTTTTGCGCGGCGAAGAGATTCGAGGGCGCCCTTGCGGTCGTTATCCAACGCGCGAGCTACTGCCACTTGGCACATCGCCCACACGGAATCGGGATCCGCGTCAGACGCCAGCTCAATATAAGCGCGCGCCCCGGATACATCCTTCGCATCAAGACGCTCTTGTCCGGCTTCCATAGCTCCGACGAAAATGCCGGATAATGCGCGCCGTTCCACGCGGAGCTTCTGAGGATTCTTCTCATGCTCGGTGCGGTTGCGGAGCTGATAGATTTGGTCTTCCACTTGGCTCCACACCCCGGAGCGGTTGGCATACTGACGCAGCGAGGCCAGTCCTGAATCAATATCCGCGGTCAGTGTCGATTGCTCTTCGAATTCCTGCTGCTGGCGTTTCGCGCCATCGCGAACGGCCTTCTCTTTTTCGAGTGCCGCGGCGCGCTCGCGGAAGGGCGCACCGTCGCCCAGGCCGTCAAACGTCTCGGCAGCTCGCCGATATTCCTTCCAACTAGCGTACGGATCACCGGCGGCTTCGAAAGCTTTCGCGCGCTTCTCAGCTTCGGCGGCTTGCTCTTTCACGAAAACTATATCGCGCGGTTCGAAGCCTTGCTTCATCGCGACGAGACGAAACCAAGCTAACGCTTCATCCATCAGGCTCGCGGGCGCCCAATTGTGAGGACCGTCAAACTGGCTGAAGGCGTGAGCATAGTGCAGCGTTGCGAGCTTGGCGTCGAGATTTACGACTTCAGGATAGTTGAAATCGAAAGTGCCGGCGTCGCTGAAGACGGAAAAGTTTGCGCCCGCCACCGGTGGCGACGATGGCGAGAAGCCCGCGCTGTTCAAGAGGACCCCGGCGGCGCATTTACAAGTCTGAGCTAGCAATGACGCAAAGCGAGCTCCGCCGGAAAGTCCCGCAAAATAAATCCGCTTGTCGTCAATCGCCAGTCGCGCATGCGTATCTTGCACCATCGCCTGCGCCGCCTC
>JBAVQA010000236.1:0-19489 GCA_049693595.1 Candidatus Acidiferrales bacterium
TATGGAGCTGCTCAACGAACTCCAGGGGCAGGAGCCGCTGGACGTGGAAGTGTCGCCCATGATTCTCAAGCGAACGCTGGAGATTCTGGTGCTGATGCTTTCGCCGATCACGCCGCACATAGCGGAGGAACTTTGGGAGAAGCTCGGGCATCCGACTGGACTCTTGAACGTGAGGTGGCCGGCTTACCGCGAGGATCTGACGCGCGAGGAGCAAGTCGAGGTGATTATTCAAATCAATGGACGCTTGCGTGGGAAGATACTGGTCGATGATGGTTTTAGTGGCGACGAAACCATTAATCAGGCGCTAAAGGATCCGCGCATTTCCGTTCTGATTGCAGGCAAAGAAATTCTGAAAACGATAGTGGTGCCGAAGAAACTCGTGAATATTGTTCTGAGATAGCCCTAGGCGGAACTATGACTACAGGCAGCGGCGCGGCCCCGGTCAAATCTGGCGAACAGAGTGAGAAGGCGGGAGGCATCGTGAGCACACGACATGGCATCGTCGTCCTCGATTTCGGCGGGCAATATACGCAACTGATTGCGCGCCGCATCCGCGAGGAGCAAGTATTCTCCGCGATACTGCCTTGCACTGCGAGCATCGAAGAGATTCGCGCGCTCGAGCCAGTGGGTATCGTGCTGTCGGGCGGGCCTAGTTCTGTCTACGACGCGACGGCGCCGGTCTGCGATCCTGAGGTTTTGCAACTGGACGTTCCGGTTCTGGGGATTTGCTACGGCATGCAGTGGATGGCACATACGCTTGGGGGAAAGGTGGAACCAGCGGAGCGGCGCGAGTACGGTCGTGCGGAGATTACGATCGAGGACGGCTCGAAGCTTTTCGCTGATATTCCGAGCCGCTTCAAAATTTGGAACAGTCACGGCGATCACGTGGTTGGTGTTCCCCAGGGATTTAGGGTCACTGGGCGCACCGACAACGCCATCGGGGCGGTGGAGAACGTAGCTAAGAAATTGTATGGCGTGGAATTCCATCCCGAGGTCAACCACACGGAACGCGGCACGGACATTCTGAATAACTTCGTTTTTCAAATTTGCGGCGCAAGACAAAATTGGGATCGCGCGGGATTTATCGCGTCCATGGTGGATTCCATCCGAAAGCAGGCGGAAGGCAGCCGAGCGATCTGCGCGCTAAGCGGAGGAGTGGATTCTGCTGTGGCGGCGGCACTGGTCCATCGAGCAATCGGCGATCGGCTTACAAACGTCTTCGTCGACAACGGCCTGCTGCGGCGGAATGAGTTTGGCGACACGCTGGAGCTTTTGCGCTCGCGCCTGGGATTAAACGTGATTGGCGTAGATGCTTCCGACCGTTTTCTGGGCCGTCTAAAGGGGATTACGGACCCGGAAGAAAAGCGCAAGCGAATCGGCGCAGAATTCATCAACGTATTCGTGGAGGAAGCGAGAAAGCTCACGGAATCTTCGCAGGGTCTTCCGGTGAAATTCCTGGTGCAGGGAACTCTTTACCCCGATGTGATCGAATCCGTGTCAGTTAAGGGGCCTTCGGCAGTGATTAAGACTCACCACAATGTCGGCGGGCTTCCGGCGAACATGCCTTTCAAGCTGATAGAACCTCTGCGGGATCTATTCAAGGATGAGGTGCGGCTGATCGGCCGCGAACTTGGTCTGCCGGAAGAAGTTTTGATCAAGCATCCGTTTCCCGGACCTGGATTAGCCGTGCGGCTCCTCGGAGAGGTTTCGCGCGGGCGACTTGATACGCTGCGTGCCGCAGACGCGGTGGTGGTGGAGGAGATTCGGCGCGCGGGTCTGTACGAAAAGGTTTGGCAGGCATTTGCGGTTCTTTTGCCGGTGCAAAGCGTGGGCGTGATGGGGGACGGACGAACGTACGGGTATACTATCGCGGTGCGCGTGGTGAATTCGCAGGATGCGATGACGGCCGACTGGGCTCGGCTGCCGCATGAAGTGCTCGAGCGAATTTCGCTGCGGGTCGTAAACGAAGTTCCCGGCGTTAACCGGGTGGTTTACGACATCAGCTCAAAACCACCGAGCACGATTGAATGGGAGTAGAAAGAGACAAGCCGCAAAGAAAGTTTTTCCCGGATAAAAGAAAAAACTAGCGGTTGGCCATCTTCTGGGCCATGTAAAGCAAAAGCCGGCGGTCGCCGTCATCAACTCGGCTTAACAACCGGCGGAAGCGGCCCAGGAGCCGCGCCTCTTTTCCCTTGCTTCCCCACGCGATATCGTCTGCAGTCTTCCGCTTCGGAAGATTCGGCAACACAGGTGGTTCCTCGCCGTCGTAGAATAGCTGGTAGAGGGGAATTTCCATGGCCCGGGCCAGCTTTTCCAGCGTCTCGATTGCCGGAACGGTGTGACCGTTCTCGACGCGCGAGATGTAGCAGCGAAGAAGTCCTGTGCGCTTCTCGATGTCGCCTTGGGAAAGTTTTTTCGTTTCACGTAACAGACGGATACGTTCTCCAATTATCATGGCGGGTATTGTTGCATGGACTACTGTCTGTCGCAAGCGCGAATCTTTATATGAGGGCAAATGCGGCACAGGATTGACCGGTAGTGAGTACTATGAGTTTATGTATTAGAACGGCTCATTTGGTACCTTAGGCCGATTGTAGGATATAAACGTTTCTTCGGCGTAACCAAAACCGTATGGCAGACGTCCCAAAGAGTATGGCAGCAAGCGCGTCGGCGATCTCGCTTCCGGCCCGTGCGAGAAAGCGGGAAGAAGAAGCGGAGCTCGTGCGCCTGGCTCAGAGCGGCGAAGAAGCCGCATTTGAAGAACTGATTCGGCGTCACCAGCAGCGTGTTTTCGGCTTGGTGAACGGGATTCTGCGACGCCGAGAAGACGTGGAAGATGTGGTGCAGCAGGTTTTCTTGAAGGTGTTTGTTTCGATAAAACGTTTTGATTTACGCGCGGCGTTTTCGACTTGGCTTTATAAGATTACGGTAAATGAGTGCTGGGATTATTTGAGGAAGAAGAAGGTTCGGCCGTTAGTTTACGAGACCGACCTTTCCGAGGAGCAGGTTTCGCGATTGGACGGCGTGGTTTCAGCCGAACGTCCGCCGGAAAGTCCGGCGCGCCGCGCTGAAACGAAAGATCTCCTGGAGCAGTTGTTGGACGAACTGCCGGAGCGGGACCGGGAATTGCTGGTGCTCAAGGAAGTGGAGGGGTTTTCGGTGCAAGAGTTGGCGGAGATGCTGGAACTGAACGTCAACACGGTGAAGGTGCGGCTGTTTCGGGTGCGCGCGCGGTTGATGGATGTTTACCATCGCCGCGTGGGTTCACACCCGAATCTTTCGGCCGCAAGAGGAAGGAGCAAAACCGATGGAAGCGAGATCTAACCAAGGCGCGTGTTCGGAATTTGAAGCCCTGCTGGAAGACCATCTCACGGGTGATCTGAGCGGCTCCGATGCGAAGAAATTAGCAGAGCACCTGGAAAGCTGCGCGGCCTGCAGTGACGCTCTGGAGCAGGCCGCCCCGAGCGTGGAATTGTTGCGCGCAGTGCCGGCGACGGCGGATCCTGGTCCGGGTTTTTCGCGCGTGGTGATGGCGCGGATTCGGGCGGAAATGTCCAAGCGTGGGGAGCAGAAATCCATCTGGCTGCCGTTCATTTCGCTGGCGTGGCGGTTTGCGGCCACCGCGACACTGGCTCTGGCGGTGCTTGTGACATTTGACGCCGTCAGGCATAGCCAGTACCGGCCGCAGACGAACGTAGAGTATGCGACGGTAACTGAAACGCGCGACCTATTTTCCGACCCGTCGAGCCCTCCGGCAAATCGCGACGAAGTTTTAATGATGGTGGCGGACACGGATCATGGAAAACACTAAGAAACGCGGCGAAGCCGCAGTTCTCGTTATTGTAGTATTCCTGCTGGGCGCGCTGCTTGGCGGCGTGGGGAACCATGTGTGGGGCGAACGGGTATGGGGCAAGCAAATCATAAACTCCCAGCCGACGCGCAACGAGATCGTCGATAGATTGACGAGGGATCTGCAACTTACTCCGGATCAGCAACAACAACTAGGTGCCATCGTGGACGACACTCGCGCCCAATGGCGAACGCTCTACACCACGATCGAACCGCGACACGAGCAGATACGGCAGCAAAGCCGGGATCGCATCCGCGCGATACTCACACCGGATCAGAAGCCCAAATTCGAAGAATTCATGCATCGCATCGACGAGCAGCGCAAGAAAGACGAGCAGGAACTGCCCCGCTAGTCGCGTCCGCGAACTCAGCCTAGAAGGGAATATCTTCGTCCGAAATTTCCGGTCCTGATGTGGAGGGCTCTTCGAGCATTGGTCCGCCTTCCATGTCCGGATCGCTGGGCCGCGATTGGGTGCCGCTATGACCAGCGCCGGCCCCGGCCGCCGCTGCGGCGCCGTCGGCTCGTCCTCCGAGCATGCGGAAGTTATTCGCGACGATTTCGAAGCTGGTACGCTTTTGGCCTTCTTTGTCCTGCCATTCACGCGATTGAATGCGGCCTTCAACGAAGATCAACGAGCCTTTTTTCAGGTACTGCTGGGCGATTTCCGCTTGCTTGCCCCACACAACGATCTTGTGCCATTCGGTGCGCTTCTGGCGTTCGCCGCTCTTGTCTTTGTAGGATTCGTCGGTAGCCAGAGAAAAATTGGCTACCGCCTGCCCACCGCCGGTATAACGCGTTTCCGGATCCCGGCCCAATCGTCCCACGAGAATTACTTTGTTGACTGACATGGATATTCCACCTGTTTACGGAATTTCGAAGATGTCGCGAGTATAGCCGAAGTCCGCCTTTGGGGAGCGAAAAAGTGTTCGCCGAAGCAGGCGGGCGATGTGCGGAAGACAGGCTCTGAGATTAAGAAGCACGGTCTGCTTTCGCCCGGGCAAGTGCTGTCGCGCGAAGTCTGCTAGAATTCTGCCGGGACATCGATTGAAATGTACCGGAGGATACGGTGACACAAAACTTCGAGAATCACGCGAAGATGGTTCCAGCCTTTCACTTCTTCGTTTTGCCAGTACTCGTGCTTAACCTAGTCTGGTCGATGTACCGCGCATGGTACTTTTTTTCAACCGGCACGGTTATCTCGGCGCTTCTGGCTGCCGCCTTAGTCCTGCTCGCGATGCTCGGACGCCAGTTTTCCCTGACGGTGCAGGACCGCGTAATCCGGCTGGAAATGCAATTACGCTTGCAAAATGTTCTGCCGCCGGACCTGCGCGCGCGGATTGCTGAGTTCAGCGTGGGGCAATTAGTGTCGCTGCGTTTTGCAAGCGATGCGGAACTACCGGAGCTCGCGCGCAAGGTGCTGGATGAACATCTAACGGACCGGAAGGTGATAAAGAAGCTCGTCCGCAACTGGCAGCCCGACCTGCTGCGCGCCTGATTGCTTTGCAATTAGCGTGACGCTGGTGCGCGTGGCGTGGTGGAAGCGCCGAGTTCCTTGAGCTTGGCCTGCGCGCGGCGCGCTTCGTCAGAGCCGGGGAATCGGCGGAGAACTTCGCGAAGGTCGCGTATCCCGGTGGACTTCATTCCCAATTCGATCTCGGCGAACGACTTCTTCAACTGTGCGGCGGCGAGCTTAAAGCTCTTGGGATAATTGCCTGTGACGATTTCATACTGCGCGATCGCGTTCTGGTAATCTCCCTGCGCGTAAGATATTTCGCCGAGATAGAACTGAGCGTTGGAGGCCAAATCGTTTGTAGGGAAATTCCTCACGTAGTCTCCAAACTCCTGGCGCGCAAGATCGTATTTTCCGGTGCTGAAATCGCGGAGAGCGTTTTGATAAAGCGTGTCGGCGGAAATAGCAGGCATCGCAGGAACGGGATTCGCTGCTTGCGGAGGCTGCGAAGATCCCGGATTCGGTTGTGTCTGTGGCGAGGAACCCGGCGCCGGCGCTCCGGAATAGCCATTTTGAGGGCTCGAGACTCCACCTGAGATTTTTCCGTCGATACTCTGCAACAAACCTTGGATGTCGTTCATCTGCTGCCCGAGTTTCGCCACGCGCGCCTGGACGTCCTGCATGTTGTCGGAAAGGCCCTGGGTCTGCGTGCTCATGGTGTCGATGCGCGAGCCGCTATTTGCCGTGGCTTCCTGCACGCTCTTTTGCAGCACGCCCATTTGCGAGTTCAACTGGTTGGTGGCGTCCAGCGATTGCTGCACGAGGGTTCGCAGCGTCGCGTTGTTGGTGTCGATTGCGCTGCGCAGGTCTCTTTGACCCTGCAAAAGTTGGGTCACCTGCTCTTGCAGTTGAATCATGTCTTTGGAAACCGCGCCGGTGGGCTTGGCGGTGAGCATTGCGCCGCCGAGAGCGCCGATTAGTACTGCTGCGAGTGCGAGCACGAGCCATCGTGTGCGCAAGGGGAGCCTCCTTGATATTTCGGTTCGATCTTTCGTTGAAATTGCCGGGCGGCCCGTGGAACGCCAGAGCCGCCCGGAATTTTAGATTGCTGTTTGTCTAGCTGAATGATTAGTGTCCCGCTACGAAATGCGCGCGCCGATTCTGTTGCCAGCACGCGTCGTCGTGCTCGGTGCAGAATGGCCGCTCTTTGCCCCAACTCACCGTATCCATGCGGTCGGTTGGAATGCCAAGTGAAATAAGATAATTCTTGGCAGCCTGGGCTCTGCGTTCGCCGAGGCCGATGTTGTATTCCGTGGAGCCGCGTTCGTCGCAGTGACCTTCGATGGTGACGCGGATCTGCGGATACGAGCGCAAAAATTCCGCAGTCTTTGCCAGATTGTCGCGGGCATCGCCACGAATGTCGGATTTGTTGAAGTCAAAGTAAGCGTCTTTCACGTTCTGCTCGAACAGCTCGCTCAAGTTCTGATTTCCGCTCGGCGGAGTTTCAACCGGCGCAGCGCCAACGGTGATGCGCGCGTCCGCTGTTGCGGTGCCGCCCGGTCCGGTCGCAGTGATTGTGTAGGTCGTCGATTGCGTCGGATTCACCGGCGTGGTGCCTTGCGCTACGACTTTCCCCACACCCGGCTCGATGTCAAGGTCAGTGGCGTCCGTGGACGTCCAGCTCAGGGTAACGGTATCGCCGCTTTTCACCGACGTGGGCGAAGCGTTCAGTGTGACGGTGGGCTGCGCGGGCTGCGGAGCAGCTTGCGTGGGAGGATGACTGGCTACTTGCTTCTTACAGCCGCCTGCAAAAGCCACGAAAGCAACCACTCCGAGCAACAATCCAAGCTTCCTAAGACCACGATCCTGCATTTATTGCCTCCTTCGGCGTCCTGCGAGGGCTTAGCAGGTGACGTCGCGTTATAATTTGTGCAGCTTAGTGCCAAACCACCAGAGCAACAGAAAAGGCATTATCGCCGTGATTCAGCGCGGCGACCAGTTCGGCGATTCGTTTTGTCCTTGATACGTCAACTGGCGCGGTTCGCTGCCATCCGCCAGCATGGACCAGATCTGCAACGTGCCGGTTCGATTGGACTCAAACACAATGTGTCTTCCGTCAGGCGCCCAACTGGGGCGTTCATTCCGGCCCACATCGCGAGTAAGCTCCACTAGCTGCTTGCTGATCACATCCATAACATAGATGTCGAAATTGCCGCTCGGGCGTCGCCAGCAGAATGCCAGCAGTTGTCCATTCGGTGACCAAGAGGGATCCACGCTGTAGCCCATGTCCGGCAAGTCGAGCTTCTGGACGCTGGAGCCGTCCGAATTGGCGAGGTATAGCACCGGGTCGCCGCCGCGATCGCTGACGAAAGCAATCTGTTTGCCCGTTTTCGGATTCCAAGCGGGCGAGGTGTTGACGCCGGCGGCGAAAGTAATGCGGTGGAGATTCCCGCCACCCGCATCGGTGACGTAGATTTCCGGATCGCCGTTCTGGCTGGACATGAAGGCAATCTGCGAACCGTCGGGAGAATACGCTGGAGAACTATTCGAGCCGCGATAGCGAGGGAAGGAAATCAAACGGTCCGAAGCAGCGGAATAAATGCATATCTGCGGAGAAGTGATTCCGCGAAAGGGAACGTAGCACGTAAATGCAATTTTCGTAGCGTCGGGTGACCAACGCGGAGTGAGCGAAATGGACTTCAGATGAGTCAACTGATGCTGGTTCGAGCCGTCGTAATCCATGGCCCAGATTTCCTTGTTCCCGCTCCTGCTGCTCACGTAGGCGATTTGCGTTTGCGCGATGCCGGGCAGACCGCCGCTCAACTTCGCGACGATGTCGTCCGCAAACTGATGGGCAAGGCGGCGAGCGTCGGCGTCGGTGGCGGCTCCGCGATAAATTTTCTGCAGCGCGATGGGCGCAGTGGGATTGTGGACGTCGGACAGAAAGCCTACGGCGGCCAGGTTTGTTCCTTCAGCCGATAGGTTGCCGTAAGCAACCATGTAGGCGCTGGCGGGCGCGTTCGACCAATCCGCAAATTTCAACTCGCTCGGCTGGCTCGGCGTTTGAGTCGGATAAAAGCTCGGGCTGACGAGATCGAGGATGCCGCAGTATTCCAGATCGGCCCACAGAACGTCGTGAAAGGTTTTTTCCAGAGCTGGCGGCGCGGGGGCGCGGAGTCCGAATTCGGGAACTGCAAGGCGCACTTTGGAAACTCCCAGGCCGGTGCCGGTTTTGAACCAGTCTTGGGCGGAGGCACTCCCTGCGCAAAGAAGCATAACGATTGCGATTGCTACGGAGATTGCTGTTTTTCTGGTCATTTTATTTTTCTTGTTGTTCTCGGAACTGCCGGTCTTAGATTGCGTTCTGCTGTCACTCCAAAATCATCGTTTAAAATCAAACCAATATTCCACGTTCACGTTAGAACCTGAATATCCCGGTGGCAAATGGTCCAGCGGGCTGCTATCTCGAATCGAGCGGACCGCAGACGTATCCACCGAGCTGTTGCCGCTCGACTTCGTCACCTGAACGTTTGTCACGGTGCCGTCTCGCAAAATCTCAAAGGTAACGGTCACTCGTGGCGCATACTGAACTCCCGGATCGACTGTTGAGAGTAGCCAGTTTCCGCTCACGCGCCGCTGCACCGCCTCCACGTACCATGAAAACCGCGATCCGAAATTCCCGCCCCCCGCGCTCCCGCTGAACGCCATTCCGCCCTGCGTAGCCGTGCCGGCACCCACTGCAAAAGAGGTGTAGGGCACTGTCGGTGTGCCGCCTCCGCCGTAGGGAACTGCGTTCGGTGGCGGAGGGGCTGGATTTTCCAGCACCTTGGACGGACGCGTGACGTACTTTGGCGGCTTGTTGCGCTCGAATTTCGGAATCGGCGTTGCATCGGGCGGTGGCACAGCTTTTGGGACCGGCTCGGATTTGTAGAGCCCTTTGGATTCGTCCACCACGCGATTCGTGGTTTCAACTTCCGGGCGCGGCATGGGGATTCCCGGGACGCTTCCGACCACGCCTACAGAAATTGCGCCGCCGGGGCCGCCCCACGATTCCTCTTGATGCGAGTACATTGCGGAAATTATTAGCAGCGCGGCGAGCACGGCATGAAATACCACCGACCCCGCAAAGAATTTTCCAAGCGGGCGCGTCGAATTGTCGAAAGCCGGATTTTGCGCGATAGAAGCCATTTCACCGAATCTGCGAACGTTCGCTTAGGGGCTGAGTGACTACGCTTATATTTTCAATCCCAGATTGCCGCAAGGAGTCCACTACCGTAGCCCAACTACCGAAGGGAACGGTCTCATCGCAGCGTACGTAAACCGCTTGATGCTTCAGATCGTGCGATTGCGAAGCTACCTGCTGGCCAAGATCGTGAATATTGATCGCTTTGTCATTCAAATAGACCCGTTGCGCGCGGTCGATAGTGACGACCATGCGCACTTCGGTCAGTTCTTTCACCGTTTTTGTTTTAGGGACGTCCACTTCGATGCCGGATTGCAGAATCGGCGCTGTGATCATGAAAATAATCAGCAGCACCAATACGACGTCGATGAACGGCACCATATTGATTTCTGAAAGTGTAGTTCCGGTTTCGCGCTGAATCTGAGGCATGGCGGTTTTTTACGCGCTGTATAGAGTTTCGATTTTCGCGACGAATTCTGCTGCAAAGCTATCCATGCGATTGGCCAGGGCGCGAATGCCCCCGACGTAGTAGTTGTATGCGATGACCGCGGGAATGGCGGCAAAAAGCCCCGCGGCAGTTGTGATTAAGGCTTCGGCGATTCCGGGCGCAACCGCTCGAAGGCTCGCGGAGCCGGCATCACCCAATCCCGAGAATGCATCCATCACACCCCACACGGTGCCGAACAATCCGATGAACGGGGAAACGGAGCCGGTGGTTGCGAGCCAAGGCATCCATTTTTCAAGACGCCGAACTTCCTCGCCCGCGGCAACTTGCATCTCGACTCCCACTGCGTGCGCGTTTCGCACTTTGGTGGGAGTGGCAGCAGCTCCGGGACGATTGCCGCCGCCGAGCTGCGCTTCTAGTTCGCGGTAGCCGGCTTGATAGACAACTACAAGCGGAGTCCCGCCCGCGCCGACGCGAAGAGTGTTGGGATCGGGAAGTCCTCGCCCGGCCCGAAACATTTGCAGAAATCTTTTGGTTTGCGGTTCGATTTGACCGAAGAGCCGCGATTTTTGAAAGATGATTGCCCAGGAGAACAGAGACAGGACAAGCAGGATGCCCAGGACTACGCGTGCGACCCAGCCCGTTTGTTCAAGCAGAGCGAACGGGCTGGCAAAAATGATCAGCGCCAGACCAGAAATAACATCCCCCAGGAAAAAAATTTATAAAACCCTGCCCTGCAACCGTAGCACACGCATACAAGAGGGTCAAACGATTCGCCCAGGACGCAAATTTCGATGATGCTCAAAAGGACACAACGGAAATGCACTAATGCAGCGAAACGTTGCCTCCTGGCCGAGGGTCGTTTTTCACCAGAGCAAACGAAAGCAGAAACATGCAGGCGCAGCAGATCGAAAGAATCCAATAAGTATCGATGTAAGAAAGTGTGGCGGCTTGCGCTTGGAGTCCGGCATAGATTCTGGCCAAGGCCTGCCGTTGCGCTTCGAGGAAGCTGAGACCCGCGTGGTTAAGCTGTTGCGTCAGGCTATTGAGCGCAGCCTCGAATTGCGGATTTCCGGGCGTGATGTGGTCGGCCAGAGCTACTTGGTGGAATTGCGACCGGCGGGCGATGATGGTCGTAACCACCGAGGTTCCCACGCTGGAGCCGATGTTACGCGTGAAATTTACCAGACCCGCGACGGCGTTGCTTTTTTCCCGCTGTATGCCGATGTATGCCGCAGTGGTAGTTGGCACAAACACAAAACCTAGCGGCACATACTGGACGATGCGCAGCCACGTTGCATGTCCAAAACTCATTTCCTGATTGAATTGCAAGACGGAAACGTACATTCCGATTGCCAAGCCGAACCAACCGAAAGCGATCAAGTAGCGCAATTGGAATATCGAAGTGAGCCGGCCAACGAAGGGCAACTCGAAAAGCAAGAGTATCGCAGCCGCCGATAGCACCAAACCCGCATTTTCCGCCGTGTATCCCAAAATTGTTTGAAGAAATTGCGGCATCAGCACGGTTGTGGCGAAGGCCATGGCGCCTACCATGAACAACATCATGTTCGCCGTGGCGAAATTCCGATTCTTGAAAAGACGCACGTCGACGATAGGGTCTTTGTGAAACCACTCATAGAAGACAAGCGCTGTGAGGCACACCACCGAAGTGATTGCAAGAGTGACGATGAAGTGGGAACCGAACCAATCGTCTTCCTGCCCTTTGTCGAGCATGATTTGCAACGCGCCTACGCCCAGCGCCAGCAGCGAGAATCCGATGTAGTCGAGTTTGATGCCGCCTTTTGCCACCCGCTTCAAATACGGCGGATCCTCCACGAGCTTATAGACCAGAAATAGCGTAATGATTCCCACGGGCAAATTGATGAAGAAAATCCAACGCCAGGAGTAACTGTCCGTCATCCAGCCGCCCAAAGTCGGTCCGATGGCGGGGGCACAGACGGCCGTGATGCCGTACAAGGAAAATGCCAGACCGCGTTTCTCCGGCGGAAAGGTGTCGGCGAGAATCGCCTGCACCATTGGTTGCAGGCCGCCTCCGCCTGCACCCTGCAAGACGCGAAAGAAAAGAAGAAGACCAAGGCTGGGAGCGATTCCGCAGAGCAGGGAACTGATGGTGAAGATGGTCAGGCAGGTCATGAAGAAACGCTTACGGCCGAAGAGGGTCACTAGCCATCCGCTAATCGGGAGGACGATCGCATTGGCTACAAGATAAGAAGTGAGCACCCAGGTGCTCTGGTCGTTGCTGGCGCCCAGATTTCCCGCGATGTGCGGCAGAGCGACGTTTGCAATCGAGGTGTCCAGCACTTCCATGAATGCAGCCAGCGACACCACGACCGCGATCAGCCATGGATTGGCTCTTGGGCGCCAAGTTTCCTGAGGCAGAGCTATAGCGGCAGCGCTCATCGAACCTTTCACGACGCGAAAAAAGAAGAACGATATTACCGCGAGGTCGAAAAGATTGCACACGGCAGAATTGCGGGTGCGGAGTTTGCGGACTCACGTAAAGAACCAAGTCGCTGGCAGTTGCTCGGATGGAGTTGCGAGGGTCTCGCGCGCGGAGTATCATGCGCGTGAATTTCTGGCGCGGTAACTATTCCGTTTCTGCGGCAGGGCAAAGCATCGCGAATTAGCTTCGTGGTTTGGCGGCCTTCAACATAACTCCATGACAGATTCCTCGACAACAATTCCAGGTGGCGAGCGCATCGGCGACTTCCAAGTCGTCGGGAAGTTGGGTGCCGGTGGGATGGGAGTGGTTTACAAGGCGATCGACCTGCGGCTCGAGCGCACGGTGGCGTTGAAGTTTCTTCCGGCGGAACTCAGCGTGGAAGAAAAGGAGAAGGAATCGCTCGCGCGGGAGGCGAAGGCCGCTTCGGCATTGGATCACGCGAACATCGGCGTGATTCACGGTTTAGAAGAAACGGCAGATGGGCGGCTTTTCATCGTTATGGGGTATTACGACGGTGAAACGCTGGCGAACAAAATTCGCCGCGGGCGCCTGCCCCTGCAAGAGAGCTTGGACATCGCCTGTCAGGTGGCGCGCGGGCTTTGCGAAGCGCACGCGCGGCACATCGTTCATCGCGATATCAAACCTTCGAACATCATCATCACGGACCGGGGAGTGGCGAAGATTGTGGACTTCGGCTTGGCGCGCGTGATCAGCAGCGCGAGCGCTTCGCAGAGTATGCGGACATCGGGAACCGCCGCATATATGTCTCCGGAACAGGCGATGGGGAAACCTCTCGACCATCGCACGGATGTTTGGTCGCTGGGCGTGGTGCTGGCGGAGATGGTGACGGGATACCGGCCGTTCGGCGGAGAAAACTTAACCGGGATGATGTGGGAAATCCTGAATAAGCCGCCGAGCTCGATGGATAACTTGCCTCCGGAAGTGCAGCCGATTGTGTATCGAGCGCTGGCGAAAGACCCGAGCCAGCGTTATGCGAATTGCGAAGAGATGCTCGTGGATCTTGAGCGAGTGCGCAGAGAATTGCCGGCCGATTCCGGGCCGATGCGCGATGTGGACGTGACGGCTTCGTTGCGTTCCCCCGGCTTCGCGGAGGCGGTCAAGAATGCCTCGCAGCCAAGCTGGGCACAATCCGGCGCGGCGGCCCCGCAGAAGAAAATTCGCTGGTGGTATGTGGTTGCGCCGCTTGCCGTGCTGGCGCTTGCAGCGGCTTCGCTGCTGATTCCTGCGGTCCGCGAGCGGGCAGCGGGAGCGTTGACGGCCGGAGGGGAAAAACACATCGCCGTGCTCCCATTCGACAATATCGGCAACAATCCCGCAAATGAGCCGCTCGCCGAAGGACTGATGGACAGCCTGGCCGGAAAACTGTCCGATCTGGACGTGGGCGGGAAATCTCTCTGGGTGGTGCCCACGAGCGAAGTGCGCTCTCGTAAGATCTCTGACCCCACGTCGGCGTTGCGTGAACTGGGCGCCACGCTCGTGGTCAAAGGCAGCATCGCCCGCGACGGCCAGGACGTTCACCTCAACGTGAACCTGATCGACACGAAGAATCTGCGCCAGATTGGCTCCGCGAGCCTGGAAGACCGCGCCGGCGACCTAGCGGCGCTGCAGGACGAAGCCGTATCTCGCCTCGCGAAGCTAATGCATATCAACATCACCGCCGATATGCTCAAGAACACCGGCGGAGCGGTTACCCCCGCGGCGTACGAATCGTACCTGAACGCCCTCGGCTACCTGCAGCGCTACGACAAGCCCGGCAATCTGGATTTGGCGATCAGCGACCTCAACGACGCGGTGAAGGCCGACCCGCAATTCGCGGTTGCGTATGCAAAGCTCGCCGACGCGTACCGGACGAGATATGGTTTGGATCCAAATCCGAAATGGATGGAGGAAGCTGCGGCGAACGCCAGCCGAGCGGCGCAAATTGATAGTCATGTCCCGGCGATTTACGTCACGCTGGCGCGCACCCACTCGCGGCAGTCGAAGTTTGACCTCGCCCTTCAGGAGTTTCAGAAGGCCCTTCAGCTCGACCCGCACAGCGCCGATGCTTTAGAGGGATTGGCCGGGATGTACGAACGAATGGGGCGGATCGCCGATGCGGAGACGACATTCAAGAAGGCGGTAGCGCTACGGCCCGATTTTTGGGGTGGCTACAACTCGCTGGGCCTTTTTTACAGCCGCCAGGGGAAACATGCGGATGCTATCGCACAGTTTCAACACGTCATCGAGCTGACCCCTGACAATGCGCCTGCTTACCTCAATTTGGCGGCTGTCTATCTCGACATGGGCGACCCGAAACAGTTTTCCGCAGCGGAGCAAGCCCTGAGGAAATCGATCGAGCTGAGTCCCAGCTATCCGGCGTATGCAAACCTTGGGCTTCTTTACTACAACGAAAGACGCTATGCGGATTCGGCGGCGGCGACGGAAAAGGCTCTGACGTTTAACTACCAGGATTATCGCGTTTGGTCAAACCTGGTGGCCGCTTACGAGTGGCTCAAGGAAGCCGACAAAGCCAGTGTTGCGCGCGAACGTGAGTTCAAGCTTGTAGAACAAGCAGTCAAGGACCAGCCACAGGACGCGACGGCCCAGTCGGAACTGGCTGGTCTGTATGCGACGCAAAAAATGCCCGATAAGGCCCTGATCCGGATTCAAACGGCACTGGCACTCTCGCCCGATGATCCCCGAGTCCTGGTAAACATCGGTGACGCTTACGAAAAGATGGGCGACCGTCCGAATGCGCTACGCTGTGTGGAGAAGGCCATCCAGAAGGGTTATCCGCTCGATGACCTGAAATCGGACCCGGACCTACAGGCGCTGTTGCAGGACTCGAATTTCCGATCTAACGGAAAGTAGTGATTCTTCAAAAAGGAGATGCACAGATGGCACAACCAGGAAAAGCACCAACCGCCGGACCCAGCCTTCAAGTCGCGATCACCTACAACCCTTCAAAGGATGAATGGAAGGCCGACCCGCCCAATGGGCCAGCGGGGGCGACCGTCAATAATCAGGGCCAAGTCACGTTTCACGGCGTCCCTTCAGGAGGGTGCCGGGTTTACACCTCTCCGGCGGGTACTTTCGTGAACGAGACCAACGGTTACGAGCAACTCAGTCAGGGCAACAACGTTTACACCCTCGCTTCCGGCGTCGATGACTCCAACATCTCTTACTGCGTTTGCGGCCCGACCGAGACTTGCACCGCAGCAAGCCCAAGGGCCACTGGCGGCTATTCGATCAAGGTTGGCAACCCGGGAGAAGGGGACGAGAGGAAATAGTGCATTGTGCGGATTGCAGCGAAGGCCGTCGCGATTTTGTTCGCGTCGGCCTTTTTATCTGAAACGGCGTACGGGCGCGTTGCGGGGCATGTGGGTTTAGGTAGGCGAAGAAAAGGCGAATATGTTAGGATGCGTTCGTGGACGAAGGACGCAAACGAGTCTTGGCAATTTTGACCGCGATCCTGGCGGCGCCGCGGCTGGCGGACTGGAATTGGGATGGCCGGAGTGGTGCGCCCGCGTGCGAAAGCGTTGTGATTACCGCTCTAGGAGCAGCCGAGCGGATCATGGAAATGATCGACCGCAGGCACGGAAGTAGGACTGCGGTGCCTGGTGATGTGAAGAGGGCTGCAGCGCCTTAGGACCGATCGGGCGTTTGCGCCCGACGCCCTGCGAAGGGCTGTGCGAGCAATCTAGGGTTGGCGGACGTTCACGCGAGCGGCAATTTCTTTTGTGGGTGTGTGAATGGCGTAGAGCTCGTTCTCTGATTGGGTGGCCAACTCCTGAAGCCTGCGACGGGCTTGTTCCAGGCCTTGTACGTAGTCCTTCCACAAATCAGTGCCGTCGGGAAGCCGCTCAAAAATATCGTATTCACGATTCAATGGACCCACCTTGTGCCGCAACTTGCCATCGCCGCGGCCTTGAGCCGGGAATGCGGGCTGGTGTATATACCACAACAAATGGTTTTTTCGCTGTTCGATGTTAGACATTGGTCCACGCGACGAGGGACGTTCAAATAGAATGCTTGGTTTCGCTGGAATCAGCAGATAAGAGGCACTGTGTTCATCCGTGTTAGAATTGAATTCGTTCATGAGCAAATCGTTCGACATCGGGATCGAATCGCTTGCCGGCGGGGCGACTGCGGTGCGCGAGGGCAGGCATGGGCACTTGGGATCTTTCGCTGCGAGCGCTCCGGCAGGACTCCTCGAATCACAGAAAAGCGCGGTCGATTCAGACGCCAGCTCTGTGTTAAGCGCAATTCCCTCAGACGCCAAGAAATCTTTCTACATAGAGACATTTGGCTGCCAGATGAATGAGCACGACTCGGAGAAAGTTTCGGGAGTGCTTCTGGGGCGCGGATACCGCGCGGTCGAAAATCCGATGCAAGCGGATTTGGTTCTTTACAACACGTGCAGCATACGAGAGAGGGCGGCGCAAAAAGTTTTTGCGCGGTTGGGAGACTGGAAGACGGTCGCCAACGGAAAGATAATCGGCGTGCTGGGATGCTTAGCGCAGCAGGAGGGTGAAGAAATCTTCGAGCGCGCGCCGTGGGTCAGCCTGATATGCGGCTCGGCGAGTTATCGAAAACTTCCGGAGCTGCTGGCGCAGCTTGAAGCGGGCGGGCGGCGCGTCACCGGTTTGGATTTGGATACGGACGAAACTTTTGAAACGGAAGTCACGCGGCGGGATAATCCGATTCGCGCTTACATCACGATTATCGAAGGCTGTGATTACTCTTGTTCGTACTGCGTGGTTCCGCGCACGCGCGGGCCGGAGCGCAGCCGATCTAGCGAAGCGGTGATTGGCGAAGCCAAGCGTCTCGCGGACGCCGGATACACCGAGATTCAATTGCTGGGGCAAACGGTGAATTCCTACCGCGATCCTTCGGCGCGCGAATGGAGCTTTGTCGATTTGCTGCGCGGCGTGGCGGCGGTGCAGGGAATTCGGCGCGTTAGATTCACCACTTCGCATCCGAACGATTTTCACCGGGAGATCGTTGAAGCCATCGATGCGACACCGGAACTTTGCGATCACGTGCATCTGCCGGTGCAATCGGGCTCGGATCGCATCCTGCGCGAGATGAGGCGCACGTACACGCGCGAAGAGTACCTGGGTAAGATTGATTGGATTCGCGGCGCGAGAAGGCCGATCAGCATCACCAGCGACATCATTGTCGGATTCCCCGGCGAGACGGAAGCGGACTTTGAAGAGTCACTGACGCTGTTGGATGCGGCGCAATACGACGCGATTTATTCGTTCACGTATTCACCGCGGCCGAATACATCGGCGAAAGACATGCCGGATGCCGTTCCCGAAGCTAAAAAAAACCGGCGATTGGCCGTGTTGAATGAGCGCCAGCGGCAGATTCAGATTGCGCGCAACGAAAAGCTGATTGGCGAGACTTTCGAAGTGCTGGTGGACGCGAGGCATGCGGCGCGCGGGCAGTGGGGCGGACGTTCGAGCTGCAACCGGCTGATAAATTTCACTACAACGCGCGAGAATCTTCTGGGAGAATACATTTCAGTGCGGGTGACGCGCGGCGGACCGAATAGTTTAGTCGGCGAGCAAGTGCTGTGAACAGCGGGAGGCCACCATGGAACTCGAAGTGAAGATACGAAATCTGATGATGGATCCCGTAACCAACACGCCGGTAGTGGTGTTGAAGGAAACTGCCGGTAACGGCGTGCTGCCGATCTGGGTGGGCATCTACGAAGCAAACGCGATTGCGCTGGAGATCGAAAAAGTGCAAACCCCGCGTCCTATGACCCATGACCTGCTGAAAAATGTTCTTACCGGGCTCAATGTGCACGTGCAGCGGGTGGTTGTGTCCGATCTGAAGGACGATACGTTCTATGCGCTGATCTGGATGGAGCGCGACGGCCAAACGATGTCCATGGACTCGCGCCCGAGCGACGCACTTGCACTCGCTCTTCGGCTTGACTGCCCGATTTTCGTTGACGATGAAGTCTTGAAGCATTCCAAGATGACCAGCGCGATCTCAGAAAAAAACTCGAGCGAGGATTTGCGCAAGTGGCTGGAGAACCTCAACGATGAAGATCTCGGCCACTACAAGATGTAGAGGCGCGCTCGGGCACCGTTAGTCAACTTCCGGAAAACCAGCGCAAGAAATCAATTTCAGAAAAATAACGCGAGTTGGTCGGGGCGGTACTTCGCTATCAAACTCAGTGCGATGCCGGCGAATGCGTCCTGCATGGAGTGTTGAATCATTCCCGGACGCAGGCTCTTTCGCATCACGGCGAGAATGCCGAAAAGCGCGCCGTAGATCGTGATTGAGGTCATGCCTTTGACACCCTGGTAGCCATGAGCGGCGCCGAACACGAGTGCTTGCGCAGCGATGGCCACGGCATTGTTTCCAGTTATGGCGAAAAACTGCTTCTGCAAATAGCCGCGGAAAATAAATTCCTCGCAGAACCCCGCGGTAATTGACAGCAAAACCCACAGAAGAATTTCCAAGGCGCCGCGCGGCATCATAACCTGCAAGGCTTTCTTGGCGTGCGGATTCTCGCCTAAGGCATGCCCTACGATAAGGAGGAACACTATGACGACCAGCCAGAACACAAATGCGACGCCGATATCGCGCCAGACGTCCGCCGCGTGTGCCCACCTTCCGCCAATAACGTCCGCAAATCTTGTTCCGCTGCGTCGCACACCGAGGAACCATACGTAGGCCAAGAGAAGCAACTCGAAGAAAATCGAGAATAGATAGAGGCCTACCCGGCTTCTGAGTTGCATATTCTCCGTGCGCGCCGAGAAGTGCACTTGAATAAGGGAATAGGAGACGACGAAGAGGATCAGCACGACTGTGTGCCAAACGGGCGCAAGGAGCTTTCGGTCGTCTGCAGGGGGCGTGACGATTAGAGTGTTCGCCATTGCACTCCTTCACTTATTCCAAGCTAGCCGGGCAGGAGTATAGCAGCCCTGGGTTAAGCAGGCGGGGGTACCGCTGATTGGAGTTGTCCACAGGCGGAGTGCATTTTTTGCTTGCGCAGGGGACAGCCAAATGAGTAGAGTTAGGCTACTTGTGGTGTAACTGGGGCAGCAGGAGGCCATATATGGGCCCACGGTTGC
>JBAVQA010000237.1:0-2234 GCA_049693595.1 Candidatus Acidiferrales bacterium
TTCCAGAAATTACTTGCGTCGTAAAGCCCTTCAACGTAATCGTGAGTTGGAAGGACCCCGGGGCGGCGTTGGCAAAAGAGAAGCGCCCATCGTCATCTGACAGCACTTCTTCGCTTGGCGATTGATCTTCACGCGAAAGTCGAGCTTGTGCTCCGGCGACAGTGGCCTCGGATGGATCAACGACTACTCCGCTAACGCTTCCTGATAACTGCTGATTACGCAAGCCGGCCGATGCTTCGGTCGCCCGTGCGTCAGGCACAGCACTCTGCCCTCCCGGGACGCCGGACGGTTGCGGCGACTGAGCCAAGGCCGGTGGTGGAAAGTAGCACAGCAATACACACAGACCCAGCCGGCCTAGCCAGGCCAACCTCCCAGCGACTTGCACAGAGCTCCAGGCGTCGCCGCCCAAAGATCTTTTCCATGAATAATTCTTCGCAGAATTCACGGTATTTAGTTATAGCCTTCCTCTTTCCGCTGTTCCTTGAAACCCTGCCAGCCTCTGACACCGTAAACCATCTCTAAAAATTGGCGGCACCTCTCAACTGTCGACTTGTAGGGAGCGCGGCATCTCAAAATCGAAATGTTCCTGGAATTCCTGCGGACCAGCAGCGTTTGGATACCCTAATCGGAGGGGCGATTGACTATGGTTTCTTTGGAGCCACTAGTCTTTAGCGCTTAAGCCTCTAATCGGTGTGAGTTGGGTTCTCGCCCCGTGAACGGCTCGGCGCATCACTTCCTGAAAACAAATGACAGCAATCCCAAAAACAAGCACGGTTCCCATCAAAGCTGCCACTACGAGAAGCACTCCGAGAAATTCCTGCATTGTGTAGACATTCATTTCAAGTCCGTTCGCGACCAACCTTCTTATGACAGTTTCAGCACTCTTGCGGCACTGTCAAAAGTGCCAGTGGGACGCTGAATTCCGGACGTGAAACAACGCAATCGTAGAACCGCTCTGAGCGCTGCCGTGGCCGAGCTAATTCAGGTAGCGTGGAAGCTCTGCCAACGGTAGGAAAGACCCAATCGCGCTAATGATCGGCCGCTCCGGCGGACGCCTAACTCCCGGTCGCGTAATCTGAATGCGAATTAAATAAGGAATGGACCCGCAGGTACGGGAGCGTCTTCTCGCGCCCCTGCTCAGAACAGCAGTTTTATCGAGAACTATGCGGACCGCGGGCCACCGACTGCATAGAGCGCGTTCTGTCCGCCGACGGTTCCGCCGCCCAGGGCCAAGTTCGTGGTCGAGTAAGGATCTGTCTTCCCAAAAAGCGGAGTCCCGAATTCGGTGTTTGGTTCGTTGAACCCTGGAGCCCCGAACATCGGATGGTTGAACACATTGAAGTATTCTGCGCGCACGTCGAGCTTAAAGCGCTCCGTAAGGTTGAAACGACGGCGCAGCGCCAGATCAGTCTGGTCTATCGAGTACGGGCTGCGCAGCGAATTCCGGAGGAAGTTTCCCATCATCCCTGGGGCTGGGAACGAAAAGGCGGCTGGATTCAATGCTCTGCCGCTCGGTTCCGTCGGATCGGCGATCCAGTAGGGTTCACCGGGCACGACGTTAGCTTGTATGTCGAAGAAGCCGATGATCGATGTCATGTTCCCAACGGTTACATTGATCGGCGGTGCCGAGCTTGCGCGCACTAGTCCGTCCACCGCCCAGCCTTTCAGGATTGCGTTTCCGACGCGACCCCGGGCAGGCGCAGGCACCTCGTACGAAACCGCCCCGAATCCGTCTCGACGAATAGCAAACCGTTTTCCAGTCGCTTTACTTCCCCGGTGAAATGGTCGCCGTTGTTCATGACGACTACGTCTTTTCGTTTTGCTTGCGCCGGGAAACAGAGCCACGCCGCGAAAAGCGGAACGAACAAAAAGCGGCGGGCGCGAGAAAACGTGAGAATTCGCAAGATCATTTTTTGACTTCTACGAAGCAGGGGAGTCGCCTGCGAATCCGAACGTGCGGTTTACGGGCAGCGGAGCGATCCAGCGACGGCCCGATACAGACGATGTTTGGATGGATGCCGTGAAGCCTATGCAGCGGCGGTGGTTGCGTGTGCACCTGTTTTCCCAGCGTGATTCTTCCAGCATGCGAAAATGTAGAAGCAGCGGCAGTCGGGGATAACTTGAGGGTTCGAATGAATCCGGCCGCGCTCCCCGTTAGACAGAGGACTCCAGCCCTGCGATGGCATCCTGTTGCGTCAAAACGCCTCGCCAACGCCCATTCCGAAGGTGTGGCC
>JBAVQA010000238.1:0-5144 GCA_049693595.1 Candidatus Acidiferrales bacterium
ATGTTGCGGTTTACGTAGTCACGATTGGCTTCGTCGAACTTCGCGACTTCCTGCTTTTCCTGGGCGTACGCGCGAATCACACGCATGCCCGTAAGATTTTCCTGCGCGCGAGTTGAAAGCACGCCGAGCGCCGCCTGAATCTGTTCCGAGAGCCGATGAATGATCTCGCCGAAATACCGGGTGACGATGGCAACGATCGGCACAGGAATCAAAACCCACATCGTGAGCCCCGGCGAGAGTTTGAGCATAAAGAAAATCGCCAGGACCATCGTGGAGATCGTCGTCGCGCTGTACATGATGCCGGGACCGAGCACCATGCGCACTCCATTCAGGTCATTTGTGGCGCGGGACATCAAATCGCCGGTGCGATTGCGCACGTAAAATTCCGGTTCGAGCAAGACCAGGCGCGCCAGCAGATCGTTGCGCAGGTCGTACTCAATCTCGCGGGAAACTCCGATCAATATCCATCGCGTCCAGAACGAGAAAAATCCCTTGGCCAGCATCACGATTACAAGGATCAGGCAGTAGAGCCCCAAAGCGTGACGGCTGAAGGGCGCATAAATTGAAAAGAGCGGCGAGAGAAGCCTGCGCGAAAATCCGCCCAGCGTACCAAGTGTCCGCGGCGATCCCTGCACCAGATCCGTAATCATGCCGATGATTAGTTGAGGCAGCGCCCCGACGAGTCCCATCAGCGCGAGCGTCAAGAGACCCAGAGCCGTCATTCCCTTGTACCGCAGCACATAGGGAACGAGCGTCTTCAGCTCCTTCCAGCCGGAAGGCTTCGGTTGCGCGCGGCGCGTCGTGGCAACTACAGGTTGGGCAATGGCGCTCATTGACGGATCTGCGACTCCGGAGTCTCCAGCGTTGTCACTTCGCCGAGAAAATTTTCGAACGTCCTATCCAACGATTGGTACCGCTTCACTTTTGGGTTCCACCGAATCCCGACCGGAAGCACGTGCCCGCCTTCGCCTTTGGGTGACGCGATCGGCGTGAAATACATTTCCAAGCCCTTTTCGTGCTGTTCGTATTGCAACCGCCAGCCATTCACGGGCGCCAGCGGAGATCCTCCGAGAAATCCCTTGGTGTTCTTGAGATGCTCGTCGCAGAGGAATATCTGTTTCCATGCGCTTCCGTCATTCTCGATTATAACAGCGCGCGTGACGAGCGTGCCTGGCGCGACTCCCGGCGGAGCTGCCTTCAGACGATTTACCGCAAGAACTTGCTGTGGGCCTGTCTTGGAAAGGTCGCCGAAGACTAGAACTTCCGTTTCTGAACCCAACGCCAACTCGGCCGCTTTCTGCACGCCGTCGGGAACCGCCGGAGCGGGAGGCGCGGGGGCGACAGCCTCCGATTTGTCCGGAATCGGGGCCGGAGACGAACTTCCGCAAGACAGAATCGTGAGTGCGGCCGCCGAGGTGGCAATCAGTGCCATTGCTTTCACGAGTTTTCTACCAGTATCCAAATTAAAGGCTCGCCGCTGCCAGCGTGATCGCCACAACTTGCTTGGAGGAAGCACTGCAAGACACCTCCATCACCTGCGGCCCTGCTGAGCCAGCCCAATCGAATGAATACAACCACAATTCTAGCTGTTCGCTTCCTCTCACGGAAGGGCTCTGAGATTCCGGCTTGCCATATAGATCGGCTATGCGACTGCACGGGTCGCCAAGCTGCAAACCCTGGCCGGACGCTAGTAGCTTCAAGCGCCCGGGAGCCATAATATAGCCAGACATTTTGCCATGATTTCAGGTTTGTAGTTGTTGTCCACCGTGATGGTTTGCACGATCTTGTTTGCGTCTACTTCAACGCGAAGTTCGCGGTGCGTGCAGATGTCTCCCCATAACAACGCGTCCGTTACAGATTCGTCGCGATCGAGTTCGCGAAAATTTTTCTGCGGCGAAGCGAGCCGGTCGTGCCCCGGACGAAGCCCGGCAAGACTCAGCTCGTTTACTCGCTTCGAAGCGCTGGCTTCGGGTGCGGCTGGAACTGCCAGCATCGGAAGGAAAGCCAAGCTAGCGAGCTGCCAAAATTTCTTCGAGGCGCGCCTCAAAGTTTTCCTCCCCTTCCGAC
The DNA here is from genome assembly GCA_049693595.1 of Candidatus Acidiferrales bacterium. Taxonomy (GTDB): domain Bacteria; phylum Acidobacteriota; class Terriglobia; order Acidiferrales; family UBA7541; genus Palsa-295. Next base: position 2,068 of record JBAVQA010000238.1, read on the forward strand.
CACAGCTGCACCCTTTCGACCGGCAAAGCCTTTTCTATGAGGCGAACCCAGCCGAAAAGCTTCTTGATGTTTTCGCGGGTCTTCTCATAATAATTGTGCAAATTTTCAGGGCGCGCCATGGCTTCCAGGAAAAGTTTTTCCTCCGGGCTCTCCGGGGTTGAGCTGCCGGTCTGTCGGATTCCAAGCAATCCCGCGTGCCCGGTGAAGAGATGCTCGAAGCCGAAATTCACCTCCAGATGGCCGTCTTGGCGCCAGATTTCTCCGTCGAAGTCCTCGCCATAACAAATAAGCTCAACCGCTTGTGGTTGGACCTGCCATCGCGCCGGGTCCCCTTCGTACACCCAAAGATCCCAGCGCGAATGGACCGAGTAGGAGCTGTCGTTATTCAAATAATTCTTCGCCAATTCGACGATGCTGGCGGCGTCCAGAGGAAGCGAACGCAGATCCATCTCGTAGATGGGGGTTTCGGTCAAATCTACCGCTCGAATTTCGAGATGTGTGAATCCGGGCTGCATCGCAGAGAAGGGAACCGTAGAAAGAAAATCGCCAAACCGCTGAAGGAGCAGATCCTCGGGAAAATCCTTGCACCAAATGCTCAAGTACGCCTGATTCGACATGCCGAGCATTATACCGGATGCAGCTTGGAGCCGAAATCATGGCGGCGGAAGCGGAGGAGATTTAAATCGCAGACTGCGGATTACTTTTTGTGCTTGGGAGAGTCTTCGTCTTCCTCGGTGCGGAAGTCGCCGGACATGCCCAGCAGCCTTTCCTTCAGAGTGTCGCCCATCCCGGCGAGAACCTCGGAACAAGTGTCGCGCAGCCGCTTTTCGGCGGCTTTGGCGATGGTGTCAAGCATCGATTGCGAATGCTGGCCCAGCGTGGTGGCGGAGGCCAGCAGCCAGGAATTCGAAGCATTTTCGAGGCGCGCCTTATATTGTTCGATGGACTCGTCAGTGGATTGTTTCAATTGCAGCTTCCACTCTTCTTTCTCCACTTCGCGCTTCTCTTCCCAGGCTTCGATCAGCGGCGCAAGTTGCGATTGCAGGAATGTCCGCGCCTGTTCGACACCTTCCCTCATGCGCTCGTCCATTTTTTGCTGAAATTCCGCGAGCGAGCCTTCGCGGTTGAACTCCATGTCAGAGCGCGCCTTTTCCAGCGCCGCGCGGGAACTGTGTTCGAACCGCCGCAGCGATTCCGCGGTAACGTGCTGCACTTGGTCTGAAAAACTCGCCGTCGCGATTTGAGCTGTTTCGTTGAGTTTCTCTCGCTCGCGCGCCACCACTTCGCTCGCGGCATCTTCAATTTGCGCCGTGCTGTGCTCCACATACGTCCGCCGGTAGTGGTCGAGTTCGGAAGCCAGCATGCTGGAAACTTCGGCGGCGCGATCGCGCAGCGTCGTGGCCGATTGCTCCACGGCCTTCTCGAGCGACGTCTGCATCGTGGTCTGCGCTTTCTTCTGATACCAATCGGCAGCCTTCGAAAGCGCCTCGTAGGTCTCGTGCTGCGTCTCCGTGCTTTTCTGCTGAAGATCTTCTTGAACTTTCGAAAGTGAAGCGCGGCAAGATTCCTCAAATTCCGCCGGAACCTTGGAAGCTTCCGTACGGAGTTGCGCAAGCGACTCCTGAATCACTTGTTGGGAAGATTGTTGCACTTGCTCGCGAACCGAGCTTTGCAGCTGCAAGGCTTGTTCCGCAGCCTGGCGCATCTGTTCGCCGATTTGGTTGCGCAGATTCGTCGCTTGCTGCTCGGCGTGCTCCAGCTCGGAAGCTATTTTCTTTACCGCTTCGACCTTCGCCCCGATTTTCTGATCGAGGTCGGAGGAAACACGCGCGACAACTTTTTGCGCCGACTGTTCCAGCGCCGGCTCGATCTGCTGCACGCGCTCGGCGATAATTTGGTCCGCCTTCCGGGCGATCTCCTGATGTTGTTCGGCAAGGATCTCATCGAGCCGCTGGCGCGTTTGTTCCAAAGCAACTCTCGCGGCGTCGTGAAGCTGCGATTTCGTTTCTTCCGCTCGCTCGCGTTCCTGCTTCAGCCCCGCTCCGAGCGATTCGATCGTGTTGGCCGCGCCACCGATCACCTCATCCAGCGAAGCGCGCAGGCTTTGGCTGCGCGACAGAATGTTCTGCTCCGCTTGCGATATCGCTTGCCGCGAAACTTCGGAAATTTTCTCGTCGATCCTCTGCGACGAGTTCGCGATTTTCTCATCCAGCTCGCGAGAGGCTCCCGCCAGGCTGGTTTCAAATTGCTGATTCCAGCGCTGGTTCGACGCGGCTATTTCCGCTTGCGATTGCTCCACCGTCTGGCTTCGAACGCTTTGGGCCGTTTCTTCCAGACTCTTCCGCCACTGGTCCAGATGTTGCTGGGCCGCTTCGGGTGAAGCAAGAATGTCCAACGATGGCGTGGCCGCGGCGCGCTCCACCAAAGCTCGGTCCACAGCTTCATCAACGGCTTGCTTCAAACTATGCGCGGCCGTCTGCTCCGCAGCTTGTTGAGCCGCCTGAGTTGCGGCTTGCTCTGCTGCGTGGCTCACTGCCTGTTGCACGGCGTCGCGGATTTTTTCGTCGAGATGAATTGCGGTGGCCTCGGTCGACTTTCGCGCTTCTTCCACAATTGCTGCCGTGCGATCCGCGGCCTGCTGCACTACCTTCTTTACCGACGATTCGGAGACGCGCTCCATCGAGACCTTAATGGCCTTCTCGATCGCCTCATGGAGCTGCGCATCGAGTTGCTGGCGAGCAATCGCCATTTCCTCCGTGATTGCCGCTTCCGCGCCTCTGCGCAGTGACTTGTCGAGATTTTGTTTAACTTCATCAACCATCTGCGCCATTTGGCGCCCCAGCGGTCCCTGCAAATCCTGGGTTGTGCTTGGAACCACATGGATCTTGCCTTCCCCTGCCGGAGTAGCCGGTACGCTTGCGTGCGCCGTTGATGCCGGAGCTGTAGCTTGGGGCGGGGCTGACGAGGGCGTCTGCGCGGGAGCCGTCGGTGTTTTTGGCGCTGCCGTTGATGCCGATGACGCCGGAGCCGCCGGGGCCGAAACTGGACGCGCGGGTGCCTGCGGCGCAGGCGCTGTC
>JBAVQA010000239.1:0-5380 GCA_049693595.1 Candidatus Acidiferrales bacterium
ATCGCCGCCGTCAAAGTCGTCTTGCCGTGGTCGATGTGCCCAATCGTCCCAATATTCACGTGCGGCTTATTGCGTTCGAATTTCTCCTTCGCCATATCTTTGTCGCTCCTCTATCCAGCGCTCTTACTTCCAAACTAATCGACCGCAGTTATTTCTTTGGCTTATCGCCGTTCGCTCCGCCAATAATTTCTTCCGCAATGTTTCCGGGGACTTGCTCGTAATGCGAAAAGTGCATGGTAAAACTTCCGCGCCCTTGTGTGCGGCTGCGTATTTCCGTGGCGTAGCCGAACATTGCCGCCAGCGGTACCTTTACATTGATAATTTCCGTGCCACCGCGCGATTCTCTTCCCTGCATTTGTCCGCGGCGAGAGTTCAAATCCGAAATCACAGGTCCCATGTAATCTTCAGGGACCACAACTTCAACACGCATTATCGGCTCGAGCAGCTTCGGGTTCGCTCGTTTGCAGGCTTCCTTGAACGCCATGGAGCCTGCAATCTTGAAAGCCATTTCAGAACTGTCCACATCGTGGTAGCTGCCATCCGTGAGGACCACCGCGCAGTCAACCATTTCGTAGCCGGCCAGAACGCCGGTTTCCATGGCTTCGCGCACGCCATTTTCGATCGGCTGGATAAATTCTCTGGGAATCGAGCCGCCAATCACTTTATCAATGAACAAAAGGCGGTGTTCCTTGTCGAAATGCCACTTGCCGCCCTTGCCCGCAACGCTTTTTGCGAGCTCGTCGATTTCATCCGTGGACATTTCGTGCATGTCTTCATGCCCAGCGTTGGGAAGCGGATGTACCGAAAGCACGGCGTGACCATACTGGCCGCGCCCTCCGGTTTGCTTGATGTACTTGCCTTCGCCTTCGGCGACTCTCAAAATCGTTTCGCGGTACGCCACCTGCGGCCGGCCTACGTTGGCCTGCACGCTGAATTCGCGCATCATGCGATCCACGATGATTTCAAGGTGCAGTTCGCCCATCCCGGAAATCAGCGTCTGGCCCGTGTCGTGGTCGGTGTGAACGCGAAAGGTGGGATCTTCCTGCGCCAATTTTCCCAGCGCAGTACCCATTTTTTCCTGGTCTGCTTTCGTCTTCGGCTCGATAGCCACTGAAATTACCGGCGCGGGAAAATCAATGTTTTCGAGAACGATCGGTTTTTCTTCGTCACATAGCGTGTCGCCGGTGGTCACGTTCTTCAGGCCCACGCAGGCCGCGATGTCGCCCGCTTCGATGGACTCAATTTCTTCGCGCTTATTCGCGTGCATGCGCAACAATCGTCCAATGCGTTCACGCGTTTTTCTGGTCGAGTTGTATACGTTGGCGCCAGCTTTCAGCACGCCGGAGTAGACACGGATGTAAGTCACGTGGCCGACGTAGGGGTCGGTCATAATCTTGAATGCAAGCGCCGCAAACGGCTGATCGTCGGAGGCGCGCCGCAAAATCGCTTCCTCGCCATTCGGATCCTCGCCTTCTACCGGCGGCACATCCGCGGGCGAAGGAAGATAATCAACGACCGCATCAAGCAGCGGTTGAATGCCCTTATTCTTGAAAGCGGAGCCAGCCAGAACGGGTACCAACTTCAGGGCAATGGTCGAACGGCGAATGGAAGCGCGCAGCTCGGCTGGTTCCAATTTATGCTGCTCGAGATACTTGGTCAGCACGGCGTCGTCGTGTTCCGCGATGTATTCCACAACTTTATCGCGGTGCTCTTTATAAAATTCCGGAGTGAGCGCAGAAGCCTTTATGGCAATTTCGAGTTCAGGATGCGACTTCAGGTATTCCGCGTCCCATAGCTTCTCAAGCGGCAAAGTCTCATATTCCGCGCCCAGCGTTTCATCCTTCCAGATGATGGCGCGCTCTTCGATGAAATCAATGACGCCTATAAAATTGTCTTCTCTTCCGATGGGATATTGCAGAGGAACGGGGTGGGCTGAAAGGCGCTGGCGCATGGAACGAATCGAATGATCGAAATCCGCTCCGATGCGGTCCATCTTGTTGATGAAGGCGATGCGTGGAACGCGATACTTATCCGCCTGGCGCCAGACTGTTTCCGATTGCGGCTGGACCCCGGCAACTGCGTCAAAAATGGCTACTGCTCCGTCGAGTACGCGCAGCGAGCGTTCCACTTCCACGGTGAAATCAACGTGTCCGGGCGTGTCAATGATGTTGATGCGGTAGGTTTTGTCGAAGCGCTTCCAGGAAGCCGTGGTCGCAGCGGAAGTAATCGTGATGCCGCGCTCGCGCTCCTGCTCCATCCAGTCCATTACCGTGGTGCCTTCGTGCACTTCGCCAATCTTGTAGGTCACACCCGTATAGAACAGGATGCGCTCGGTTGACGTCGTCTTTCCGGCGTCAATGTGAGCCATGATCCCGATGTTGCGGGTTTGATCGATTTGGACTTGGCGTGGCATCTGAAAAGTAAATTTGCGCTACCAGCGATAATGAGCGAAGGCCTTGTTAGCCTCAGCCATGCGGTGCACGTCCTCCTTCTTCTTCACAGCGCCGCCGCGGCCGTTCGCAGCGTCCACAATTTCTCCGGCCAGCTTGTCGGTCATGGTCTTGCCTCCGCGAGTGCGCGAATACAATACCAGCCAGTGGATCGCGAGAGATTGCCGCCGAAATGGATTCACTTCCACCGGTACTTGATAGTTCGCGCCGCCGACGCGCCGAGACTTCACTTCCAGAACCGGCTTGCAGTTCTCGACGGCCTTCTTGAACAGCTTGAATGCGTCGTCGTTGGTCGTCTTCGCTACCTGGTCCATAGCCTTATAGAAGATGGCTTGGGCGGTTGCGCGTTTGCCGTCGTACATCATGCTAGAAATGAATTTCTGCACGAGGTCACTGGCGTAAACCGGATCTCCCGGAATCTTTCGTCGAAGAACCCAGCCTTTACGTGGCATATTTCCGCTCTCCTACTTCTGTGCGGCTTTTGGCCGCTTGGCGCCGTATTTCGAGCGCCCTTGCTTGCGATTTTCAACGCCTGCTGCGTCAAGAGTTCCGCGAATCACGTGATAGCGAACGCCGGGCAGATCCTTAACGCGGCCGCCGCGAACCAGCACGATCGAGTGCTCCTGCAAATTGTGTCCGATGCCGGGGATATAAGTTGTCACTTCGGCGCTGTTGGTCAGGCGCGCGCGAGCAACTTTACGCAGCGCTGAGTTCGGCTTTTTGGGCGTCTGGGTATAGACACGGACGCAAACACCGCGCTTTTCGGGGCATCCCTCAAGCGCCGGCGATTTTGTCTTCGTCCGGATTTTTTCCCGGCCGTTCCGCACCAGTTGTGAAAACGTCGGCACTCGTTCCCCCTCGAAATCGACAACTCTATTATTTTTGCGGCATAATTCCGCGCATAACAAATCCGCCCGCGCAAAATTCTGCGGGTGAATGAACAGAAAAGGCGCCATAACCCGAAGGAATTACCCAGGTACTCCGCGATGATGCTTCACCCCGAGGAGTGAACTCCATCTAATGCAATAGCGGAGAGGCTCACACGGCTTTGCGGGGCTGGCGCCCCATTTCGGCCGTTCTTCTTGTCCCCGTTCCGTTCTTCTATGTTCCGGGGTCGGAAGACTTCCCTAATCACCACCAAGTCCAACTGCCTCAATGCAACCGGGAGAGTATAGGAAAAATAACAGATATTGTCAACTCGATTCCCGGACACGAATAAATCTAAAAAAACTTCCCGCTCTGGCAATCCACCTCAAACTCAGAAGTTTAGGCCGGATCGGGACCTCCATAGACAACTTTCCTCGCGCTCCAGTCTATCGAAGCTTTATAAGCGGGATATTGACTTTATGCAACTGATTATAAATGACTTATCAAGCTGATCGAATTACGGCAGTGGAAAGCAAGCGGAACGAAGGTTCCGGTTCCGGCAAGGTGCCAAAAGCATCTCCAACTAGACGTGTTTCAAAGTTGCTCACCAAGGTCTTTGGAGTTGCTTTACCGGCCAGGCGAACCCTTCTAAACTGATGTCCGTCAAACGGTACGGGAGCACGCATGAAGGGTTTCTGTCTCGGCCTCGGCTTACTCTGCATTTCTCTGATAGCCCGAACCGCCAGCGCACAACAAGCGGCAACACCCGAGGGATCGCACCACTCAGACGAATCCTCGGCGGCGCGGAAACCTGGCGCGTCCAACTACTCGCAAGAACCCTTTGTGATTGAGCAGTACTACACAACCGCACGCTTTGAAAACGACGGCACAAGCCAGCGCGATCTCGCCGTGCGTATCCGCGTGCAGAGCGACGCCGGAGTTCAGCAATTGGGGGAACTTGTTTTCGGCTACAACTCGGGCAACGAACAAATGGAAGTCCGAACCGTGCGCGTCCACAAGCCGGACGGGACCGTCGTCAATGCAGCGCCCGAATCGATAAAAGAAATGACCGCCAGCGTCGCACGCGATGCCCCCATGTACACGGACTACAAGGAAAAACACATTACGGTGCCGTCGCTGCACGCCGGCGACACGCTGGAGTACGAAATCGTAACGCGAACGCTCACTTCGTTGGCGCCCGGAGAATTCTGGTTCGCCTATAATTTTCTTGAAGACGCAATCGTTCTCGACGAGCGGCTTGCAATTGACGTGCCGCAAGGCCGCGCGATCACCCTGCGTTCACCTGACATTTCTCTCACCAATGGCCGCGAGGATTATCAACTGCGTGTTAAGCCTGGAGCCGCTAGCGACCTCGCTGCGCGCAAGATTCCGTTTTCGAAGTCCGATGAAGACGGGCGCACGATTTATCACTGGCAGCGCGCCAATTTAACCCGCCCGCCCGAAGACGAAAAAACCAAGAAAAAGGGACAGCGCGCCGAGACGAAGCGGCCTGACGTAGAGCTAACAACATTCGGGAACTGGGGAGAAGTGGCGGAATGGTACGCGAAATTGGAAAAGGGCCGGACTGACCCCACTCCGGAAATTCGCGCGAAGACCCTCGAACTGCTCCAAGGCCGCGAGAATAAACTCGACAAAATCCAAGCGCTCTACGATTACGTCGCCAAAAACATTCGCTACGTCAGTCTTTCCTTCGGGCTTGGGCGTTACCAACCGCATTCGGCCGCCGACGTTTTCGCAAACCAATACGGCGACTGCAAGGACAAGCACACGTTGCTCGCTGCAATGCTCCAGGCCGCAGAAATCCCTTCGGACGCGGTTCTGATTCCATTTTCGAGCCCTCTCGATACGTCCATGCCTTCCCCTTCGCAGTTCGATCACGTGATCACCGCCGTTCCCGCGGACGATGGCCTGCTCTGGATGGACTCCACGGCTGAAGTTGCGCCTTTTCGCCTGCTTTCTCCGGCGCTGCGCAATAAATCCGCGCTGCTAGTGCCGTCCGATGGTGCTGGGAAAATTGTCGAAACCCCGATCGATCCGCCGTT
>JBAVQA010000240.1:0-12962 GCA_049693595.1 Candidatus Acidiferrales bacterium
GGTTTTGCGAGTTCACGGCAGTTCCTCCACGAAGGCCAGCATCCGCGGAGCCTCGGAAGAAACGGGCTTGCGATAGACCAAGCAGTCACCAAGCCTGATGGACTCCAAGTTCAGCGCAACATTTGAAAGCGTTTCCGAGTGGCCCAGCAGAAAATATCCGCCGGGTTCGAGCGCGTCGTAAAAGCGCCGCAGGATCGCGAGCCGCCTCTTCTCCGAGAAGTACATCAACACGTTCATGCAAAAGATGCAGTCGAACTTGCCGAAGTACGCCGGCTCGACGAGATTCATCTGCACGAAGGAAATCATCTTTCGAATTCGCGGCCTCACTTGGTATCCATGTTTCGTCGTCGAAAAGTGTGTCTCCACCTGCCCCAGCGAAACATCCTGCAAGCTGCGCTTGGCGTAGATCCCGCGTTCGGCGTGCGACAATGCCCGGCGGCTGATATCGGTTGCTAGAATTTCAATCTGCCATGCTTCGGCAAATTTCAAAGAATCGCACAGCGTGATCGCAATCGAACAAGGTTCTTCGCCCGTTGAACATCCCGCGCTCCAGATGCGAAGCGCGCGGGGATCCTGCCAGAACTTTCTCTCCTGCACTTCGGGCAGAATCTTTTTCCTCAGTGCCTCATACACCGCCGGATAGCGGAAAAAAGAAGTCTCCTGCGTTAACAACTGCTCCAGCAGGGCGTCATATTCGGTAACCGACGCACGCACGATTTGCAGCAGCTCTGTTCCACTCTCAATATGTTTCTCGCTCAAATATTCTCGGAGCCGAGTTGAAAAGAAACGCTCGCGGGAAGAATCGAGCAAGATCGCGGAGCGCTGCTCAATCAGTATGCGAATCTCGCCGAGTTCCGTCTCGGTAAGCTGCGCGGTAGTGAGATGTTGTTTCATGTTCGGCAAGCGTTAGCGGCCGACCTTTTCGGCAGCCGCTCCGGCACACCGTTATCGATGTGCCCCCACAGGTGCCGTCGGTCGCGTCTCCTCAGATGCCGCCGATTCCGGCCGGCCCGATTGCGAACGAAATTGCGCAAGCGCTTCGTTGAGCTGCTCCGAGAGCTTCACCATGTTTCCCACGGTGGAGGCAGTCTGCCGCGCGCCCTGCGTCGTCTGGCGCGTGATGCCGGAAATAATCTGCATGGCATTTGCCACGCCTTCCGTACCGCGCACCTGTTGCTTCGACGCGAGCGAAATTTCCTGCACCAGCTCGGCCGACTGTCGAACCACGCTCGAAATGGCTTCGAGCGCTTTTCCGGCCTGATCGGCAAGTCCCGCTCCCACTTCCACTTCGCGCGTGCCTTCTTCCATCACCACCACGGCTTCGTTTGTCTCGGCCTGAATCGCTTTGATCAGCGCGGCGATGTCCTTGGTCGCGCTCCGTGAGTGTTCGGCTAATTTACGAACCTCATCCGCGACGACCGCGAAACCTCGGCCGGCTTCTCCGGCGCGGGCAGCTTCAATAGCCGCGTTGAGTGCCAGCAAATTCGTTTGTTCGGTAATGTCGTTAATTACGTTGATGATTTCCGAAATTTCAAGTGAGCGATCGCCGAGCGACTTGATTTTCTTGGCGGTAGCTTGCACCGAAGCTCGGATCCGCTGCATACCATCCAGCGTGTCGCGTACGGCGCGGTTGCCTTGTTCGGCGGCGTCCAGCGCGCGACGAGCAGCTTCCGCGCTGGCTTCCGCGTTGTTCGATACTTGTTTCATCGAAACAGTTAGCTCTTCCACGGCCGACGAAGTGTTGGTGATTTCCTGGTCTTGTTGCGTAGCGCCGGCAGTCATGTCGTCCGCGGCTTCGAGAATCTTGTTCGCGCTGGTGCTGACGTCGACGGCAGCCTTCCGAACACGCTCGAGAACCTTGGTGAAGTTGTCGAGCATGAAGTTCACGGAATCAACCACATTGCCCAGAGCGTCGTTGCTCACCTTGCCGCGGATGTTCAAATCGCCTCGCGCCACCTGGCTGATGGTATTGAGCAGGTCCGTGATGCTGCGTTGAAGCGAATCCTGAGCCTGCTGATTCGTCACCGCGTGAGCGACCTTCGCCGCGCTGCGATTGAAATTCTCTGCGATGAATCCGAACTCATCATTCGCCACAATCTCCACTCGCGCCCGCACGTCGCCGGCGACAAGACGCTCGGAGAACGTCGCAATCTCCTGTACCGGGGTCAGCACACGCTTGCCCAGCACATAGATAAGCGAAATGGCTCCGAGAAGCGCGAGCGTGGCGGCCGCGAGGAGAGCGCCATTGGCTCCACCAGGGAAAGACGTGGTGTCGGCGCCCGCTGCCGCGTGCGAGCCGGCATAGTACGCCAGCCCTAACACGCCAAAGAATGCGGCGCCGATCCAGAAGACCAGCAACCAGATTGTCGAACTCAAACGAGCTTTCATGACTTCCTCCAAAGAACTTGTTCGCCTTCAAATTACCGGAACTGGAAAAACATCCGTCAGCCGCCGCAAGTCAACCACTAGCGCGAGCCGGTCGTCATGCCGCAACATTCCTCGACAGTGCGGCACTTCAGCAGGCGCTTGATCGAGCATCGATTCTTCAGTTGCGGAATACGTGCCGATCACTTCATCTGCGGCAATACCAAGCCGCAAATCTCCGCGCTGCGAATCGCCTTTCAGCGCCGCAACCACCACGTGTTTCGGAAGGAGCCCAGGACGCCGGCCTTCGGTGAATGCGATGTCCACCAGCGGCACGATCGTTCCGCGCAGGTTGAAGACGCCCATAAGAAAGGCGGGTGCCAACGGGACTCGGGTCACGATCGGCCAATCCACCACTTCCTCCACTTCAAGAACTGAAAAACAAAAGCGCTCACGCCCAGCGCGGAAAACGCAGTACTGCCGTTCAGGCAGCCGCTCTTCAGAAAACGACTCGCTCTCGAGAAACTCTCCCCCGGCGAGTTCGGCATGCGACAGCTCCACGTTTTCGCGCTCGTTCGGCATCAAACAAACCTCTTCACCGCGCTCAGCAATTCATCCGGAGTGAACGGTTTGGCAACGTAGCCATTTGCGCCTTGCTGTTCGCCCCAGTAGCGATCGCTGGGCGCCGTCTTGGAAGTCACCAGGATCACTGGAATCTGTGCATACGATTCGTGGCTCTTCAAGTCCCGACAAGCCTGAAATCCATTCCGCTGGGGCATTACGACGTCCAGCAGGATCACGTTCGGCCGCTCTTCGTCGATCGCTTCCTCAATCTTTGTGGGATCGGAGATGCCCACGGACTGAAAGCCCCCGGCTTGCAGCATGTTTTGCATCAGCCGAATTTCAGCCTGCGAATCATCTACCACCAGAATTTTCTTCAACATGCCTCTGCCTCCCGATTGGAGTCCCGAGAAGGAATTGCAACTCGGCAGCCACCCGCCGCGCGAAATTCTCGCCCTGCGAACATCTCGACAACTCCCTGTAGCGCCTGCTCTTACGCGCCTTTTCTTCGCTCCCTAACTCCCGGAGACCAGATGATGAGAATCTTCCGGCGTATCAGCTTGAGACTCTTTCTCACCGGCCCGCATTTCCGCGGCAAGTGATGAGAATCGCTGCATGATCTCGTGTAGCCGCAGAGCCATGGTATGAACCGTGCGAATTTGGTCGCTACATTCGCCGCTCACTTGCGCTGGTTCCAGCAACAATAGATCTGCGTTGCCTAATATCGAGGTCAGCGCGTTATTGACGCTGGGACGCACTTCGAGCATGTAGCGGCCAAGGGCAGCGTGTCCTTGGTTTTCAATCGCAAGCCGCTCGGCACGCTGAGCCCGCGCTACAGCTTGCACCCGTCTAAGTGCCTCGCTCGCGACGAGAATCAATGTGGAAATCCAGCCATCCTGCCGCGGCACGATCAGCACATGAGGATGCTCGGATTGCAGGAAGGAAATTTCCTTGTCGTCCTCCGAAACACAAACGGGTGTCACGTTTGGATAAGAGCGCAGAGCAGAGAGAATTGCCGAAGCCTTGCGGTCACGAAGGGGCCCAAGAATTACCAGGTCATAGCTCGCCGCGCTTGAGCCGTGCCATACGTCGCTCGTGACCAGGGTGATCTCCGGAGCGTGCCGCTCGGCGTGCCAGCGTGCCGCAACCGACCGCGCAAACTCAGTGTCGTCCGAGACAATCAGGACGCTGGCGTGATTCAAGTGGTCCCCCGTTTCCTTTCGTCTCAGGGCTGAAGTTTCTCCGCTTCCTCGATGGTAGAAAGCAGACGTTTCGTGCTGATACCGAGATTCACAGCGGCTTCCGTATTCTTTGCGCGTTTGGCCTGCTCTACGCGGCCTTGGAAGTAGGAAACTTCCGTTCGCGCCAATACAAGCGCGGACGCGAGTTGCGTCAAATCGCCGGACCGCTTTCGCTGATCCATTGCAAGTCCTAGCAACGCCCGCGCGACCACGGCTCGACGCAGGTCCTCTGCTTCCTGTCCGCCGTCTGCAACAAAAGCGCCTACCTCCCAGGACGACAGCAGAACCTTCGTATCCTGCAACACGACTGTGGACATTGAACGCCCGCGGGAAGGCGGAGCAGCGATCAGTTGCTCCCATATTCCTTCAAGGCACTTCTCCATTTCTGCTGTGCTCGTCGCCGAGGCGGGTCCATCGTTGGTCGAGTCCGCGGGCTGGCTCACAGCCGGCGGAATGCTTGGCGGTCTTGGAGCGGCCGAATTCGCATCTTTGCCCGCGTCTTTCCTTGGCGCAGGGGCATTGGCCGGCGAGACTTGTACTGCTGCCGGGGCCGGCCTGGCGAAGACTGGTGTTTTTTCCGCTTCGCTATTCGCGGAAGAGGCTGACTCTTGGATCGATTCTCCGGAAATGGCGGTGGGGGACTTACTGCTCTTCGCAGTTCTCAGCGCTTCCTCAAGATCGGCGCGCAGTGCCAGTAGTTGTTCAAAGGCTTGTCTAACCGAACTCGCCGTATAGTCTTTATGAAAGGGCTGCCGCCAGTTTTCGCAGTAGTAGCGAAGCTGAATCGTCGTTTCGGCGGCGGAAAACCCAGCGCGTCGGCAGTCCACGGTTTTTACGCCGCTGGAATCGAGAGCCTCCACGGCCTGTTGCACCGCGCTCAAGTCCGCGTGCAGCAAACGAATGAACGCCCTGCGAAGTAGAAAGTTAAATCGGCAAAATGCGATGAGGGCTGCCGGATCGTAGAACATGGGTCCGGCGGATTCCTTCACCAGTCGCCCTTGTTCCAGCAGGCCATGTTCCATCATGTCGCGCAAGCTCTGGCACTGCGCGATTTTTTCGAGGATCTGGTCCAGAGGCGCGCACCATTCCAGTTGCGCTACACCTGCATCGCCCAGCGCAGGTTGCAAAACTCGCGCGACGTCATCGAGTCCGATATCTTTGCGATAGAGCTCTTCAGGAGCGCATAGCGCGAAGTATTGCACCAGCAGCAAATCGATTTTGTCGCGGTCAGCGGGCGTCTTTTCCTGCTTTTTCAACTGGCGTTGCAGAAAGGCGCGCAGCCCCTCTTCGCTGGCGTTCAAGACCTCCGGAGGAAGCTGGCGAATTTGAAACGCGCGGAGGCTTTCGTCAATTGTGTCGAACCACTTTAGATCCGCGTCAAACACGTCGCGAGTTGGCCGCTGTGGCGGCAATTCTCCGGCGGGATGCGGAAGCGCAGCGAGATTGAACTGCACGGACAGCGCCGCGTACAAGGAGTAAGCAAGCCGTGCTTCGCTCCATTGCGTAGCGATGTCGGAAGGGCTTGGCGTGTTTTTCAAGTTCGAAATGTTTGTATTTGTAGTCATGGTTTGATAATCCAGTTGTCGATGTGCCCCACAAAGCGCGCCGCGACGGCTTTCCGCCCGTCGTGATACCGCACGGCAACCACGGTGGCCCAGGCATCCAGCGACCCGTCCGAATTCAACATCCGGACACGATCTTCGAACTCCAATGGCAGAGTGGAGGAGAACAAGACCTCGTGGGCCGTGCCGAACTCAATCACGGTCTGTTCCTGCAATCGTTTACGTCCGCTGCCCGTGGTCAGAACCCGTACAGGTATGCGCACGTGCGAAATTCCAGTAAAAAGCTGAGCTAATTTCTCAATGCACGTTTGTCCCGCAGAAGCGAATGTTACTTCGGCCTCACTCAGCACGAGTCCCCCGATCCTTTCGCTCTCTGCGGACTTTAAAGCCTCAGGCTCCGGAGCGGCAGAGCGAGCGCAGCGACACCACGTATGGAAGCGCAAGACTTCCCCGATGGAGAATGCACACCGACGGCCAAAGATTCTTAGGAGGTTGGAATATTAAGTGATTTTATTTCATGCCATTGCAGGATGCAGAGTGGAGATTTCGTCTCGCGAAGTCTCAGTGTGCGACAGACTGTCTCATCGCCGCGCGTAAAACTGCGGCGGAAACCAAGAAAAGAGACGTAACTTTTTTCGCGATTCCGATCAGGACGCCATGCGCACATGTTCTTTGTGCGCCGACCGCAAGGGAATATTGTAGAGCTTAAGTTTTCGATACAACGTAGCGCGGCTGATTCCCAGCATTCTTCCGGCGAGCGCTTTATCGCCGCCCGCCTGTTCGAAGACGCGCAATATGGTTATGCGCTCCAGATCAGAGAGAGCCGTGGTCGAAAGCGCCGAATCGGTAGCCTGCGCGTCAGCTTCCTGTCCCACGCAAACGGCAGGCGGCAAATCACCTACATCAATGGTGCGATGATCGCCGAGTGCAACAGCGCGTGCGATGCAATTCTCAAGCTCGCGCACATTTCCGGGCCAGTCATACTGCAGAAAACTCTTCATCGCGTTCGGCGTCACCTGGATATTTTCGCCCGGAGCGTAGCGATCCAGGAAGCAATGTGCGAGTTGCGGTATATCAGAGCGGCGCTCCCGCAAGCTGGGCAAATGCACAGTCACCACATTCAAACGAAAATAAAGGTCCTTGCGAAACGTGCCGGCGCGATAAGCGGATTCCAAATCGCGGTTCGTCGCGGCGATTACGCGAACATCCACCGGAACCTTCACATTGCTGCCAACGGGCCGAACCTCTTTTTCTTGCAGCACGCGCAGCAGCTTGGCTTGCAATTCGAGCGGCAATTCACCGATCTCGTCCAGGAAAATCGTTCCGCCATTCGCGGCTTGGAAAAGTCCCGCTTTTGTCTTTAGCGCGCCGGTGAAAGATCCTTTTTCGTGGCCGAAAAGCTCGCTTTCCATCAGTGTGGGAACCAGGGAGCCGCAGTCCACGGCGACAAACGGCATTTGTGCCAACGGCCCGCGGAAATGAATCGCTCGCGCCACCAGCTCTTTTCCTGTGCCGCTCTCTCCCGTCACCAATACGGGCGTGCGCGTTTCCTTAAGCCTGGAAATCATTCGCATCACGTCTTCGATCTTCACCGACGTTCCCACAATTCCGTCCAGCTGTGTTTCCGTGCTCACGCGCTCGCGCAGGAATTGATTCTCAGTTACCAGACGAACTTTTTCCGCCATGCGCTGCAGAAGTTGCCGCAGCCGCTCTACGCGAAACGGTTTTTCGATGTAATCGTAGGCGCCTTGCCGCATCGCCTCCACGGCCGACTCAATGGACCCATGGCCGGTCATGATTGCGGTTTCGGCGCGTGGCAATTGTTCGCGGATTTTTCTGAGCAGATCCGTCCCGGAGAGGCTCGGGAGCTTCAAGTCAGTGACGACGATGTCGGGTGGCGTCGTGTCCAATGATTCAAGCGCGGACTCGGCCGTCTCGGCCTCCGCGCAAACGAAACCCAGTCCTTGCCCCACCGTCATGCACAGCCGGCGAATACTTTGTTCATCGTCCACAATCAAAAAGCGCAGCTTCGATTCGTCTCTCATGGTTTTCCGATTGTCTTTTCCACCGCGGCCATCAGCTGATGAACGCGGAAGGGTTTTTCAACGCAAGGTGTCCCGTTTTGTGCCAGTAACGCGACCGTCTCGGCGCTTGCGGTATCGCCTGTAATGAAAATGATTCGCGACGCCAGTTCCGGCCGGTGGCGCAACAGCCAGTCATGCACATCTGCTCCCGTGATTCCGCCGGGCGTTCGAAAATCCGAAATCACACCGCGGAAGTCGCCTGCGGCCAGCAATTGCAATCCGTCCGTGGCGGATGCAGACGATGTGATCTCATAGCCGCGTCGTTCGAGCGCTGTGCGCAAGAATGCGGCCACGGATGGCTCGTCCTCGATCAACAAAATCGGTCCGCGCATAATCGCAGCGCTCTCTTTAGAGGCTGGCATTGGCTTCCTTTTCGTCGTCTGGGGGCGCGGTACTTTTTGCCATCGGCAACCGCACGATGAAAGTGGACCCAATACCGTCAGAATTGTTTCGCGCCGAAATCTCTCCGCCATGCGCTCGAACGATTCCGTAGCAGATGCTGAGCCCCAGGCCTGTGCCTTTACCCACTTCCTTGGTGGTGAAAAAAGGGTCGAAGATGCGGTCGGGATGGGAAATGCCTGTCCCGTTGTCGCGAAATATTATCTCGATCCATCCGTCCCGATGGGACGTTCGGATCCCGATTTTTCCCTGGCGGCGCGTCTCATGAACGGCGTCGTAGGCGTTATTCAATATGTTCAGAAAGGCCTGTTGCAATTGGTGCGGGTCTCCCACGATTACCGGCAATTCCGCATCGTAATTTTCGATTAGCTCCACTCCGTGGTTTGAAAGATCGTATGCGCGAAGCTTCAGCGTCTGTTGCAAAATGGAATTCACCTGAAGTGGCTCGCGTTGCGCCGGCATCTGCCGCGCAAAACTGAGCAAGTTCTGCACGATTACGCGCGTTCGTTGGGCTTCCTGCAAGATTATTTGCAAATCCTCTTTGGCGTTTTGCGGAACGTCTGCGTTTTCCAGGAGGAGATCGGTAAAGCCGACGATGGCGGCGAGGGGATTGTTCACTTCGTGGGCCACGCCGGAAACCAGTTGCCCCAACGCGGCCATCTTCTCCGTGTGCATCAATTTTGCCTGAAGGTCGGCCGCATCCGTAATATCGGTCATCACCACGACCACACTGTTGATGTCCCCTTGTTCGTCGCGCATTGGGCTAAGGCTCATCGAAAACTGGCCCGTCGTTCCATTTCCGCGAAGAAGTGGAATCTCGAGATTGTCGAGCGCCGCGCCTTGTAGAGTGCGTTCCAGAGCTTCCGCCAGCAGCGTTCGACGCGCCGCCGGTACCATCTGCACCAGCGAATGCCCCAGTAAATCCTGTTCGCGGTAACTGGCCTCAAAGCAGCGCCGATTCGCATAACTCACCAGTCCGGCGGTATCCAGCACCAGAATCATGCTCTGCGTGTTGTTCAGAATATTCTTGTTGAAGTCACGCTCCCGCCGATAGCGGCGCTCCGCCGTGCGGCGGTCCGTGATGTCTTTCAATACGTGAATCGTGCGCAGTTCGTCTTTGGGACCACCGTGTATGCGCGAAGCGGAAACCAGAAACGTGCGGTCGGTTGTTTCATGAATGAATTCTTCGTGAACCGCTTGCGGATTTCTGCAAAACGGGCAAAAGCCGGGCTGTGCTGTCGAAGAAAGCAATTCCAGCGTTCCCATGTCGCGCCCGATAACTTCCGTAGGCCGAAGCTCCAACAGGTCCGCCAGCGCGCGATTGAGACGCAGTACGCGATTCGACGCGTCGTGCACGATGATGAAATCCGAAATCGCGTCAAAATCCTGCACCCACTGCTTTCGGGATTGCTCGATCCGGGAAAATAGCCGGACGTTCTCCAGAGCTACAGACGTGTGACTGGCAAGTGCTTCCAGTAGTTGCCGCTCGGCGGGATAAAGCTCGCGCGCCAAATCGACAAGGCATAGAACGCCGAGGAGTTCTGCTTCGCTGCCGTAGAGTGGCGCGAGCACCAATCCCTTCCACCCAAGTGACTCGGCTAACCCAGCTCCCAAGAGCCGCTCTGCCAAGCCGCTGCGCAGATTAGACCCGAGCCCTGCGGCCTGCTCCGCCAGTATCCCCGCCAAACGATGCTGAGTCATTGCGTCCCAGCGATGGGCCGGTCCGCTGAGCGCTGCTATCTCCCAATCAGATTCGCGCGCCAATACCAAGACCGCGGATCGCGCTCCCAACATTTCTGCCGCGCGGGCAGTCAGGCGCTGTGCAAACTCCGGCTTGTTTAGGGATGGATTAAGTTCCAGCGTGGCGGCGGAGAACTGCGCCAACAGGCTCTCAAAAGAGCCATCGAGACGAGCAGAGACTTCGCCAGTTCGTTTCAATGCACGCATGGAGGTTTGGGGGCTGCGCGCGATTCCTGCTTATCGCTAACGACGTTACGGCCCAATCTCATTTTGAGTCAAGCAAACTGGCGCCGGCTGTTGCCTAACTGGCACTCAGCCAAGTCGCAAGCTGAGACGATGGAAAGCGTCCACGCGCGGTGGTTGAGACGATGGCAGCTGCCAGGGCCCGATTGCTACAACGATTCGGGCAGGCTTAAAACACTATGGCTCAGCTACATCCCGACATACTTGCCGATTTGGAGAGGCGCGCAAATATCAGTCCTCGCGTGGCACCATTCGTGCAATTTCTGAGGCTGGAGTAATCCCCTGGGGGAGGAACTTGAATGAAATTGAGGGTCGGATTGATAGGACTGGCGCT
This sequence comes from Candidatus Acidiferrales bacterium, assembly GCA_049693595.1. Lineage (GTDB taxonomy): Bacteria > Acidobacteriota > Terriglobia > Acidiferrales > UBA7541 > Palsa-295. The sequence continues at coordinate 10,529 of JBAVQA010000240.1, forward strand.
CGCACTTCTACTGGGTGAATCGCTCGCTCTTTCTCCAAGAGGTTCGGCACAGGAAACTTCGGCGGAAGCGATCAAACGGAAAGTACGCGTTCGAACGGTTCCCGATTATCCTTCGCTCGCCAGACAATTGAAAGTCACAGGCAAAGTCAAGATAGAAGTCACGGTTGCGGCAGACGGGCACGTGACCACAACCAGAGTGATTGGCGGAAGTCCATTGCTCGTGAATGCTGCGGTTGACGCTGTCAAGAAATGGCGGTTCGAAGCAGCTACGAAGGAAACGATGGAAATGGTTATATTCGAATTTAACAGCCAAATCACCGAGTAACTGGCACCGCCCGGACGCGACTGAAGGGTCCTGGCAAATGGGGGAGTGGAGGCGGAACATATGACAATAGGAAAAAAGCTCTATCTGGGATTTGGCGCTGTTCTCGCGATCATGCTGGTTTTGTTTATCATCAATATTTTTACCGTGCGGCGTGAATACAACGCTCGTTCCACGGTTGCCTCGACCCTCTCTGACGTGAAGTCCAGCGAGTCGGTGCGCTTCCAGATGATGGAAAATCGTTTGTATCTCGGAAATTACCTCCTCAGCGGTGATCTCCGCGATGAAGAGAAAACCAACAAGGGCGTCAACGATCTTTCGCAGCTTTTGAAGGATGCCCAATCCAACGTTAGCGATGCAAACCTGAAGGCCGCGTTTGTCGAAGTGGAGGGAGGAGAGCGTAGCTGGGCTGAAGATTTTGCGAAGCCCATGATTGCAAAACGCCACCAGGTTGACGCTGGAGATGCCACCGTATCAGACCTGCAGATTTATTACCTTCAGCATGACCCCAATTCTTGGTTTAACAAATCCTCCGCGGTCCTGGACGAGGCCAACCTCGCGGTTCGAAAAGCGCTGGACGATTCCAACTCCTCGGCGGCCTCCGCGACTTCGTTGAGCACCATCATTACCACCGTCGGCACATTCCTTGCGATTCTCCTCGGCGGATTCATCGCATTCGCCACGGCGAAGTCCATTAAGGAACCGTTGTATCACCTGATTGAAGTGGCGCACCGCATCGGGGAAACAGGCGACCTGGACCAATCCATCGATATTCATCGGAGCGACGAAGTGGGCGTCCTGGCGTCAAATTTCAACAAAATGATCGTCCACTTGAAGGAGATGGCGGCCGTCTCGGCGGCCATTGCGGAGGGCCAGTTGTCGGTGTCGGTCCATCCCCGCTCCCCACAAGACACCATGGCCGTGGCCTTCACACGGATGACCCACGGGCTTCGCGACCTTGTCCGCCAAGTGCGCGACAGCGCTTCGCAGGTAGCCAGCGGTTCCGGGCAGATGGCCAGCGCTTCCGATGAGTCAGCCAAAGTAAGCGTGCAGGCGGCATCGGCGATTGATGAAGTCACCAGCACCATGCACGAAATGAGCATCAACGTGCAGAACGTAGTCAAGAACACTCAAGTGCAAGCCTCGAGCGTCGCCGAAACTTCCGCTTCCATCGATGAAATGGTCACCTCGATTCAGCGCGTAGCCGACACGGCGAAGCTGCTCGTGGATATTTCGCATCGCTCCCGCGAGGAAGTCCAAACCGGGATGGTTACCATGGACAAGGCCACCGAGGGGCTGAACCGCACCAGCCACGCGATCCAATCTTCCGCCGAAATCATCGACGTTCTCGGCCGCCGCGCGGACGATATCGGCAAGATTATCGAAGTCATTGACGACCTCGCCGAACAGACCAACCTTCTCGCCTTGAACGCTGCGATCGAAGCGGCCCGCGCCGGTGAGCACGGATTAGGCTTCGCGGTCGTCGCCGAAGAAGTGCGCAAGCTCGCTGAAAAATCCACGCAGTCTACCAAGGAAATTTCTGAGCTCATTCAAGGCATCCAGAAGGAAGCACGCGAAGCCGTCGATAACATGGAAAAGAGCACCAGCATGGTGCAGGAAGGTTTGCTGCTGAATAAGGATCTCAGCTTCGCACTCGAAAAAATTTCCGACGTGGTCTCCGAGGTTTACAAATTCTCCCAGGAAATCGGAGCGGCAACCACGGAGCAATCCAGCGGCTCCACGCAAATCGCCAAAGCCACCAATCGCCTGACGGAAATTACGCAGGAGATTAATTCTTCAGTTGAAGAACAAGCCTCCGGAGCGCAAGGCGTGGTGCGCGCCATGGAGAAAATGCGCGAGCTCGTGCAGCAATCCACTTCGAGCTCGACTGAATTGGCGGCGGCAGCGGAACAAATGTCGAAACTCTCCCGCGCCCTTCTGGAATCGATGGATCGCTTTGTTCTCGATGAGGGTTTCGCCGACACCCGGCGCCATGCCTCACGGCGCCCTTCGCTTGCTTCAGAGCGGCCGGCGCGACAGGAGTATGCAGAAGTCACACGCTCGTAGAGGCGCATTCGCCCCAACATGGATAAAGAACTCCAAGTCGTAGGC
>JBAVQA010000241.1:0-1649 GCA_049693595.1 Candidatus Acidiferrales bacterium
TCCCAAAGTCAAGCCATCCAGTGTGCTTCCGGTCGGTATATGATGCTGCCCTTGGGTGGCTTTCCGTGCCTCAAAACAAAATCCTCCTCCTTCTCAAAGGTGGCGATCGGCGGACAATCGGTCGCGCTGACCAAGTAGCAGCCATTGTCGCCAAGAGTCTAAGACTGTTCCCTAAATTGATTGCAGGACTGTGGTCTGCCGATCCTCTGATACGAATGCGTGCTGCGGACGCTGCCGAGAAAGTCACGCGCAAGTATCCTGAGTTACTCGCTCCCTTCAAGAAAGAACTGCTGGGTTTGATGACCGAGGCCACCGAACAGGAAATGCGCTGGCATCTGGCGGTCATGGTTCCACGGCTTCCGCTCAACGCAGACGAACGGGAACTCGCGATGTCTTCGTTGAACGATTACTTGGAAGACCGCAGCTCCATCGTCAAGACTTTCGCCCTCCAGGGCCTGGCCGACTTGGCGCAGAACGACTCAGTTATTCGACCAGGGGTGATCGAGACTCTCCGCGAGGCCACTCGAACCGGCACGCCCGCGATGAAAGCTCGCAGCCGCAAGCTGCTGCTTCGCCTGGAACGTGGCTGATGGTCCTTGATCGACCATCGAAACGCAATTTACTTGTATATTCCGTGTGCTTTGGTATCCCGCTCAAATCAAAGAAGGAGGCGCTGTGAAAAAGACAATTAGAACGGTCCTGGTCGTCGCTCTCGCAATCGTTGCTCTGCTCTCTCTGAAGATGTATGCCGCCACGCCCAAGAAACCCGCGCCACAAGTGTGGACTCCCGGCTGCGTTGCATCCGTGCCCAAATCCTGGGGTGCGTACAAAGGCGGTTCGGCGCAGTCCGGGCTAGCATTTGAGGACAGCGCAGGCACTCTTCGCTTCCTCACCAACATCCCCTGTGACGGAACGCCGCTCGCCGCGCTCGAGATCCGCAGGACCGCGCCGAGTTCCTCGAACAGCGGAAATTAGCAAAGCAAAAGCTTCCAGATGTTATTCTGGCTTTCCATGCCGGAAGTCACCGCATCTGACCGCGAATTCATGCTCGCAGCCCTAGCCGAAGCTCAACAAGCCGCCGAGCGAGACGAAGTCCCAGTCGGCGCGGTTCTAGTCTTCGAAAACCGTATCATCGCTCGTACCGGCAATCGCACCATTGTCGATTGTGACCCTACCGCGCACGCCGAAATTGTCGCGCTCCGCGAAGCCGCACAAATCCTCAAAAATTACCGCCTACCCGGCGCGACGCTCTACGTCACCATCGAGCCGTGCGCCATGTGCTGCGGCGCCATGATTCAGGCGCGCATCGCGAGGCTCGTTTACGGCGCGGACGATGCAAAAGGTGGCGCCGTCCGCTCCTGCTTCTCCGTTCTCGACCACCCGCAACTCAACCATCGCGTCGATGTCACCGCCGGCGTGCTCGCTGACGAGTCCGCTGCAGCCCTGAAAACTTTCTTCTCCGCCAGGCGCTGACCACCGCCCTCTCAGTCCCTGTTCGTCTTCATTCTCAAGTTTCCGCTTTCGAGCGCTTATCTGATTTGCCATTCGTGTCTCAATCTGCCTTACGCTGGCTCTTCTGTTGCGCTACACTTTCGACGGAGAAAATATCGAAATGTTCAGCACGCGTAGAATGAGTTTCAGCGTCAGAA
>JBAVQA010000242.1:0-23053 GCA_049693595.1 Candidatus Acidiferrales bacterium
ATCCGCGATTACGAACGCGCCATCACCAAAGGCACAATGCTGCTCCTTCGCGTCCACCCGTCGAACTTCCGCATGACCGGTTTCACCGAGCGCCCTCCGCTCGAAGAATTAATTGAGCTAGGACGTCGCTCGAAAATTCCTATCTTCGAAGACCTGGGTTCGGGATGCCTTGCCGACCTTTCAGCGAATGGTATTTCCGAACCGGTCGTGGCGAAGAGCTGCGCCGCGGGCGTTTCGGTGGTTTCGTTCAGTGGAGATAAATTGCTCGGAGGCCCGCAGGCTGGAATCATCGCCGGGAAAAAGCAAATCATCGAACGCATCCGGCGGAATCCGCTTTTTCGCGCGCTGCGTGTGGATAAACTCACCATCGCCGCGCTCGAAGTCACTTTGCGTGCGTACCTGCGCGGCGCACTCGACGAAATTCCCGCGCTTCGAATGATTCGCCTCGAATCCGGCATCATCGGCGAGCGCGCGCGAAAATTTATCGCGCAACTGCAGCCATCGGTAGCGGGCGACGTAACTTTCCGAATCGCCGCGGGATTTTCAGTGATCGGCGGAGGTTCCACACCGGACCAGCAGCTTCCCACGCACCTGATTTCAATTCTGAGCCCGCGCCATTCCGCCGCGGAACTGGAGGCGGGCTTGCGCAAGCCTGCTCGCACAACTCCCGTCATCGCGCGCATCGAGAACAGACAGCTCATCCTCGATCTCCGCACCGTTGCCGCGAGCGAAGAATCCGATCTCGCCGCCGCCCTCGCTTCCGCCCTCAGCTGAACTTCATCACAGTATCCTGATTTCGTTTCTCGCCGCGGTCCAGCTCAGGCGCGTATTGCCGTACCAAGATCCCGTAGGGGCGCAGCATACTGGGCCCGCTTAAGCACTGCCCAGGCCGAACTTTGCGCGTCATCAAGTCCAGCGCGCAAGGTTCGCCTTTCGTAGCGGCGGCGTCCCGCCGGATCTTTTGAATTTCTCGCCGGATCAGGGCAGCAACCGAAGAGCAGCGACCACATCGGCTTCTCGATAATCTTTGTGGGTCGCGGCTTTAGCTGCGACATAACGCCCGCAAGACCAGAGCGGCTTCAGCCGCTGAAGTTCCGCCATTGAAGTTCGCCGCGAAATGTTTACAGCCGGTTGATCACGCTCGCCACGCAGCCCGCCCCAAATCCGTTGTCAATATTCACGACGCTCACATTCGACGCGCAACTATTCAGCATTCCAAGCAGTGCCGTAAGCCCTTCAAAGCTCGATCCGTACCCTGTACTAGTCGGCACCGCAATCACCGGCACGCCCACCAGTCCACCGACCACGCTCGGCAGCGCCCCTTCCATTCCCGCCACGCACACAATCACTCGCGCTTCCGCAAGTTTCTTCCGGTGCTCGAGCAGCCGATGCAGCCCCGCCACGCCCACGTCATACACCGCTTCCACTCGATTGCCCATCGTTTCCGCGGTAACCACCGCTTCTTCCGCCACTGGTATGTCGCTCGTCCCTGCGGTAACAACCAGGATCAATCCTTTGCCGCTCATCAAACGCGAGCGCTGAATCGCAATCGCACCGGAAAGTGGGTAAAACTTCGCCGCGCGAGCTATCTTTTTCACCGCGGCAAAAATCTTCTTGTCCGCACGCGTAATTAGAATATTGTGTGACGCCTTCGCGCGCAACATTCCTCGCGCGATCTCGCTTACCTGTTTAGCGGTCTTGCCTTTCGCGAAAATCACTTCGGGATACCCCTGCCGCAGCGCCCGATGATGATCGATCTTCGCGAAGCCCAAGTCTTCGTATGGCAGCCCGCGCAGCCGCTCCACAGCTGCCTCCACCGCGAGCTTCCCGCTTCGCACTTCAGCCAGAAATTTTCTAACGTCTCGCTCGTCCATATTTTCTTTTCACTCGGCCGCGTTCACTCCACGTGAACTCGCAGCACCCGCATTCTAGCATTTCTCCCAAACCCTACGCGCGAAGCATCCCCGTCGGGCTTCACCATTCGTCGGAAGGGAACTACTAGATTCGCCCGGGCGCGATCGAAACTCTTCTGCCACGCATTCTGAAGCGCCTGCATTCCACTTATGCTAGAGTTGCGCCCAGTCAGGCGTCCTACCTGCCATCGGAAGGCGCCTTTAGTCCATTCACTCACCTTGGAGGCAAACTATGTGGCTCCTTTGGGAAATCTTGATCGGTATCCTCGTCGGTTTCCTCGCCGGACAAATCGTAAAAGGTCGCGGCATGGGCGTCTTGGTTGACTTGATCGTAGGAATTATCGGCTCGCTTCTCGGCGGATGGATATTCGGATTGCTGGGCCTTGCCGCCTACGGCCTGATCGGACAACTCGTGATGGGAGTCGTCGGCGCCGTAGTGCTTCTTCTGTTGATCCGTGTGATCAAACGGGCCTAGCTAAAACAGCAAAGGGCATGCACGATTCCGGTGCATGCCTGGAAACCTGGCAGTAACGGAAGGGCGGGGGTTTCAACCCCGCCGTACGCTTGATTACTTCAGGGGTTTTAACCCCTGAAGTTTCGCATCGGACTACTTGGGGATATTGCCGCGCCGCAGTTAATTCTCCGCTTTTCCCTTCACGTCAACCACCGTAACCGGGCCGTACTTTGCCAGCGTGTCCTGAATCTGTTTGCGATCGCCGACGGCCACCCATTGCATATGGCTCAGGTCCACGAATTTCTTCGCCGCTGCCTGCACTCCCGCTGCATCGATCGCCCCAATGTGATCCGGATACTTGTCCCAGTAATCCATCGGCAATCGGAAATGCTGCACGATCAGCCAGTCGTTCAATAGCTGCGCAGGTTGTTCCAGCGACAGCGCAAAACTTGCGATCAGCGCGCGATGCGCGTCGTCGAGTTCGCTCTGCGGCACCGGCTCGTTATTGATGCGCTTGAATTCGAACACGAAGCGCTCCATCGCGTCGCCCGTCACCGCTGTGCGCACCGGAGCAAACGCGAACCAGTCGCCAGGATAAATGTCCGCATTGAACCGGCTGTACGATCCGTAGGTCAAGCTGTGTTCTTCGCGTAGATCGAGAAACAGCCGCGCCTGAGCTCCGCCCCCTTCAATCTGATTCATCACCACCAGCTTGTAATACTCCGGATCGTCCCGCCGAATTCCTCGATTGCCGCCGACGATATACGTCTGTACCGAAGCAGGCCGGTCCACTAGCGTGATTTTCGTCGCCTCTGGCGTAGCTGCCGGGTACGACACCAGCGCTTCCGCTGCGCCCTTCCATGCGCCAAAATATTTCTCCAGCATTGCCTGCATCTCAACACTCTTGAAATCGCCGGTCACTCCCAGGATCGTATTGCCGGGAACAAAATGCTTATCGTGAAATTTCTTCAAATCTTCCGCGGTTAGCTTTTCGATCGATTCCTTCGTCGCTGACGTGATAGCCATGGGCGTGTCGCCGTAAAGCACGCGGCGGAACGCTTGTTGCCCCAGAAAATTGGGATTCGCGAGCCGCGCTTCAAGCCCCGCTTCTTCACGCTGCTTGTACTTCTCAAGCTCGCTGGCCGGAAACGCCGGATGCAGCACCACGTCGCTCATCAAATCGAGTATTTGCGGCGTGCTGTTGATCAAGCCCGAAGCATTTACCGACGTGTAGCTGACGCCAAATCGTGAACTCGCATCCAACGTCGCACCCAGCTTGGCCACTTCTTCTGCGATCTGCGCGCTCGTCCGGCGTTCGGTACCTTCAGTCAACATGTCGGCGGTTGAAGACGCCAGTCCCGGCAAATCCGCTGGGTCGGCCAGCTGCCCGGGGCGGATCCACATAGTGAAGGCAATCGTCGGCAGCTTGTGGTCTTCCTGTAGTACGAGCGTCAGTCCGTTCGGCAGTTTCGCAACCGTCGGACGCGGAAGCTGAACGCGCAGTATCTCCTTATTCACGGGCGCGCGATTCAATCTCTGCACCTGGCTCATCGGAGCAGCCTTGTCCTGCCCTTGCCCTTGTGCCCGCGCGCTCGGTGCCGTAAAAATCAGGAAAGCAAACAGCGCGGCCGCAGTTACGCTGCACGCCGCGAACTTCGAAACCAGTTTCCTCATCGCGCCTTCTCCCTTCAACTTGACTCTCACCGTGAACCGCATGTTCGCCGCGCTCATTTTCCCGCCTTTGGCGCTTTTGCCGCTTCGTCCGCCGCCGGCAAAGTGATCACCACGGTTCGCTGATCGCGCACTAGAAATTTCTTTACCGCCGCGTTCACCTCATCCAGCGTCACCGCATTTTCCTTGTCCAGAACTGTATTGATCAGGTTCGGGTCGTTGAAATAAACGGCGTAGCTGCCGATCGTAATTGCGGTAAACAGGGAAGATCGCCTGCGCTCGATGAATTGCCGCAAAAGCTGCGTTTTGGCTTTGGCGAGTTCCTCCGGCGTCACCCCGTCTTTCACCACCGCCGCGATTTCGTCATCGATACCTTTTTCCAGGTCTTCCACTTTCACGCCCGGACGCGGACTCGCAAAAATGTATAGAAGGCTCGCGCCGATTCGCTCATCGCCCTGCACCCCAACCTCCGAAGCCAGTTGCTTATCCTTCACCAGGTGTTGGTAAAAGCGGGAACTGTCGCCCCGCCCCAGAACAATTGCGAGTTGTTGAATAGCGTAATTCTCCGGCGTGTTGCCCGGCGGAATGTGATACGCCATGATGATCTGCGGCAGCCGCGCCAGCGGATCGTAAACCGTCTCGCGCCGCTCGCCGTAGTGCGGCTCTTCATCCAGAAGCACCTTCGGCGGCTCGGGCTGCGACGGAATCCCGCCAAAATATTTTTTCACTTTCGTCAGCGCTTCGTCCGGATCGAAATCGCCCACCAGCGTCAGCACCGCGTTATTCGGCGCGTAGTAGATGCGGAAAAAGTCCGACACGTCCTGCACCGTCGCCGCATTCAGATCCGACATGGAGCCGATCGTGGAATGCTTGTACGCGAAATTGTCGTAAGAAAGATTGTCCACATCCAGTTGCGCCCGGCCGTAAGGCTGGTTGTCGATGCCTTGCCGCCGTTCTTCCTGCACCGCATTGCGCTGGTTGTCCAGATTCGCCTGCGTGATGTTCAGCGACTTCATGCGGTCAGCTTCCAGGAACAACCCGAGATCGAGCTGGTTTTTCGGCAGCTCCTCGAAATACGTCGTGCGGTCTTCGTTCGTGGTTCCGTTCATCCCGCCGCCGTTGTTCAGCACTTGGATGAAATGTTCGCCCTTGCCCACATTCTCCGATCCTTGGAACATCATGTGCTCGAAAAGGTGAGCAAATCCCGTGCGCCCCGGCCGCTCGTTCCGGCTCCCGACGTTGTAGCAAACGTCGATGGAATACACCGGCGCGCTGTGATCCGGCACTAATATCACGCGCAGCCCGTTGTCCAGCTTCACTTCGCGAAATTCAAGCTTCGGTAGTTTTAAATCGTTATCCGGCGACGCCTTCAACGCCGCGCTCAGCCCAAAACACATGGCGAGTCCTACGACGAGAACCACGGCCGATCTCCGCTTCACGAACATCTTCACACCTCCAAAATATCGCTGTTAATTGTGCACACTTTCGCCGCCCCTGGCAAACGACACCGTCGCCTCTAGGATTTAGACGAGATTCTGCCCCGGACGATAGCTAGAAGGGAGTTTGAAGCGAAGTTAAACTGCGAGGCGGTAATAAAAAAGCGCCGGTCGCTAGATAGCCGACCGGCGCGCTGCTCGAAAGCAGGTTTAGTTAGTTTTCCAATTGCACTTGCAAAATCTCTCCCGCAAGCCGGGTCATCCGTTGCGAACTCGGCCCCGTCCTTTGACGCAGCGCTGTTTCCATGCGACCGATAAGGACTGGTTTCCGGTTCAGAACGGTCGGCGCCGGTTCATCGGCCAACTGCACGCGTTCGATACGCAGACCAAGCGTCCGCTCGATCTGCATCAACTCCGAGCGTTGTTCGCGCCCGAAAAGTGTCGAAGCAATTCCGCGTTCGCCCGCGCGTCCCGTACGTCCCACGCGATGGATGAAATTCTCCGCGATATCCGGCAAATCGTAATTGATCACGTGCGCGATATCCTGCACGTGAATCCCGCGCGAAGCCAAATCCGTCGCGATCAGCACTCGAATGCGTCCCTGCTGAAATCCAGCCAGGGCCGCCGTGCGCTGCGATTGCGAACGTCCGCCGTGAATCATCGCGGCAGCAATCCCTTCGCGGTTCAAGCTTTTGGTCAACCGCTCGGTCCCATGCTTCGTGCGCACGAAAACCAGGCAGCGTCCCTTTTCTTTGGCCAACAAACGGTGCAGCACTCCGAATTTTCGATCAGTCGAAACTTCGAACGCCTGCAATTGCACGTTTTCCGACGGCTTCAGTATCGACCCGAACGCGAGCCGCACCGGATTCCGCATGTAATCGTGCACCAAGTGCGCAACCGAAGCTTCCAGCGTTGCTGAAAAACACATCGTCTGGCGCTCTTTCGGCAGCACTGCTGCAATCCTGCGAATCGCCGGCAGAAAACCCATGTCCAGCATGCGGTCGGCTTCATCCAGCACCAGCACACGCAGCGAACGGAAGTTCACCAGCTTGCGGCCGAGAAAATCTTCGAGCCGTCCAGGTGTTGCCACCACTACGCGAGCGCCCTTGCGCAGCGCGTTCAGCTGTGTCCCTTCGGACAAGCCTCCCACCACTAGCGCCGCCGGTGCGAGCTGTTTGCCTCGCAACGCGTCATACTGCGCCACAACCTGCATCGCAAGTTCGCGCGTAGGAACCAGCACGAGCGCCGCGATTCCCGGCGTCACCTGCTGCAATAGCTGCTCGATCATCGGAATCAGGAACGCAAGCGTCTTGCCTGTTCCCGTTTGCGCCGTGGCAAGTACGTCCTTGCCTTCGAGCGCCTTCGGGATCGCCGCTGACTGCACCGGAGTCGGTATCGAAAACCCGGCTGCTGCCAGCCGCTCCTTGGTGTAGGCGGAAATCGCCATCTTTGAAAATACTTCTACTTCTGAAATCACTTCTGTGGAACTTTGCATCATTTACCTTTTTTGTCTGGCAGGCCGTCGCCGCGCACACACACCATTTAGGCGGGACACGACGATCGGCTCATAACCAGTTCTTTTGTTTTAAATTACGCTGAAGACTTACGGAGAAGACTGAAGGCGGGTATTCTCAGCTCAACCACTCAGAGGGACCGCACAACCACAACCGCTGTATTAAGCGCAAACGCAGTATACCACAGAACCCTCGTGCGTGCCGAGAATGTTTGCTTCCGTGCGCAACTGCACTCCCTAGCGCTTGGCATTACTCCTAAGAGTCGTGGCTTCCGGCACGGACATTCCGCCTATGATGAGCCAATCCTTCCCGTCCCTGAGCCACGTATGGGTGATCCGGAGCGTGTGTGTCGCGCCAATGCCGTCCTTGTCAGACCACTTATACGTGATCCAGTAGCACGTCACCGCGACATTCCCCGTTACGTGAATCGCAGCAGGCTTGAATTCAACGGTTTTTAACGCCAGACCCTTGCTGGTTTGCGAGGTGATCCAGTCCGTTATGTGGTCCTTGTCAACGGGCGCGGCACTAACCGACGGCCAACCGAGAAAATCCTTGTGCCATAGGCCTAAATAGTTCTGCAAATCGTTGCCCTCAACGTAGTGCCAATATTGGTGCTCAAGGTTCCAGAGCGTTTGTTCGGCTTCCGACCCTTGTGCCTCGGTCTCCCCGGTTAAAGAAATCAGCAAGATGCCCGCCAACAAATAGGGGATTATTCGAAGAACAAACCTCATCCGACACTTAAACATTTTTGCCTCCGACAGAAGCACTTCCCGAAATTCGAAGCTAAAACCAATCGCTGCGATACGCAAACCACCAACTCACGATCCCAATCGGAATCGTAGCCGCCAGCGCCCACCACAGCGGCAATGCCATATCCGCAGCTATACCCAGCATCGCGAACGTGGCCCAAAAGATCTTCTTTTGCATCCCTCTATTCTAGCTCCGCACCACCAATGGCCGGCGCACAATGTCGTACCCGCCATCGGCCTGGCCTTCGGCGTTCGCTTCTAGCGTTAAGTTGCCATCTCTGAAAGCGCGACTGTCAAGCAATCGAGATCGGCTCCGCCTTAGGTTTGAATCTAGCGCCAGGGCCTTCAGCCCGGCATCTTGCTTGCTTCACGCTGTCATCCCGAGCGAGGCCGTTTTTTGGCCGACGAGGGACCTGCTTCTACTTGTGTTTTTAATGTAGCTCACCTCCTTAGAGGTGAGGAAGTTGACGTGCTTTTCGTAGCGCCGGCGTCTCGCCGGCTCTTTTGACTTTCCTGATCACATGCCACCACCTTACGCACGTCCACCCAACTGTCATCCTGCTTGCCCTGACGAACGAAGGGAGCGGAGTTCCGCGCGCTTTTGCCTTTCCCCTGTTTTTCAGGGGCGCGGAACATCGTGGGGCCGCCCGGGTCGACGGTTAGTCGAGCCCGGGGAAGAGTCTACGAAGTAGACGGAAGAAGTTCGAGGGATCTGCTGTTGCTTGGGTTCTTGTTTAGAGGTTTTAATGTAGCGCCGGGGCCTTCAGCCGGCATCTTCGGCGTGCGGCGATCTTTGCCGTTGTAGCGGCCGCCTCCTGGCGGCTCATCTTACCGGGTGTCATAAATGTCCTGAAATAGCACACACCTCTTTAGAGGTGAGGCAGTTGACGCTCTCTTCGTGAGATCCTACCGAATTCGCGCCCAACGCGGACTCCCTAATTTCTCAACGCCATCGACGTCAACAGCCCCGCCAGCCTGTCGTAACTCATAGCCGCGCCATGCTCCATCCCGGTTTTCAACGCTCCGTCGCGCGCAGCCCTTGACGAGTACCGCACCGTCTGCGTCACCGTGGTCTTACCCGCGTCCTCGGTGAAGACCATCGTTACCAGCGTTTCGCCGCCAGTCCAATCCTCGTCCCACACTTCTGTGAACACCAGCCGCTCCGGCACCGCCACCTCGCGACAAACTCCGCTCAGACCCATACCTTTGCCCTCGGTATTGCGCCACTCAAATCGAACTGCGCCACCCACCCTCATTTCGAACTCGCAGACCGCCAGCCGCCACTCCTCCGGCCCATAGAGCCAGCGCTTCATCAGCTCGGGCGTGGTCCACGCTTTGAACACCAAATGTCGCGGCGCATCGAACACCCGGGTCATCGCAACCTCTCGATCGGAAGGCGTAGTCACTTTCAACGTTCCGCTGTTTTTCTTAATGGGTGCTCTTCCGCTTTTTGCTTCCACGTTTTTTCTCCTTGGCTTTTAATTCCTCCAGCACGGCGTCTAGTCGCTGAAAGTTGCCTTCCCAAACACGCCGGTATCTCCCGATCCATTGTTCCAGCTCTCGCAGCGGCGCCGCCCGCAACCCATAAATTCGCCGCTGCGCGTCCACGCGAACATCCACCAGCCCAGCCTCGCTCAGAACGCGCAAATGCTTGGATACTTGCGGCTGTCGCAGACCCAGCCTCTGGACCATGTCACCCACTGGCCGCGGCCCTCTGCGCAATAGTTCCACAATCTGAAACCGGTTTGGCTCAGCCAGCGCTTGAAGTGTCTCTATCATGGCGAGCGATAATATGCCCTAAGTAGAATATACCTGTCAAGGAATATTCGATGTGAAGCATATACTGATGAGATCCCGTTAGGCGGCCGGCCGATCTTTCCGCGCGGCACCGGATTCCACTCAAAGGGCGACTGAAACTCGCGGGGTGCCGAACTCTTTCTGCGGTTTGTGCAGAAAAGGTTCGGGTTTTGACGTCTCGTTTCTAATTTCTAGGCCGACTTCTACGTCAATCCAAAATTCGGAAGGCTGCGGTTTCTACTTGCCGTACAAAATCACTCTCCCGTCCGCCACTACAGCGACGTACCGCCGCTCCTGAATAAACTGCATCACCTTCTTGCCCGAGCGCGCCATCAGCGCCCATCGCGATTTGGTCTTAGGATTCTGCTCGATCCCCATGATCGTCTTTCCCTCAAACACAAACGCCACTTGTCGCAGCCGCTTCGCCTTACTCACAGTCACGGGATAGCGTTCCGCGCCCAGCTTCACAGCGTCCTCGTTCTCGACGAGAACCTGGCGCCACACCTCAATCAGTGCATCTTCGAAGGACATTGAAAGCGAGATGCTACCGCAGCGCGCCGGCTTTCGGTGCTGGAATCCTCCGACGCGCCTCCTGCCTGGAAGGGCCGGTGGTGTCTTTATTCCGCGAGGCGTCAGGGCACGGCTTCAGCCGTGCCGTACCTTTGTTGAACTCGAAGGGGTTTTAACCCCTGAGGCCTCAGCGGCGTGGCCGCGCCAAATCTTACAAGTCCCTCATTTCAAATAATATGTCAGAACAGAATTTCGCACGTCTCCAGTTACGACACCTCCTGTCCCCGCTTGCCTTGTAAGCAGCTTTACGCCGGGCGTATACTCGGTCGAATAGCGGTTATCGGGCAATACATCGGCCAGACTCTCGCTCGCTGTTCCGCATCAAAAGGAAGTCATGTCGGAGAACCCACAACACGCCGACAAGAAGCGTCTCACGATTGACGAGAGACGTCTCAGTGTACGCGCGCCCGTTTCGCCTCAAGCCTTTGTGAAATTCGGTGCCAATAACTACGGTTTCGTTTTCAATATCAGCGAAACCGGCTTGGTATTTTCCCCCACTGGCACTTTAACTTTAGCCGTCGGCGCCGTCGCAAAGATGCGGTTTCTCCTGCCGGAATCTCGAGAATGGATCGAAACCAGCGGGGAAGTAGCCTGGATCGGCGACTCGCAAAAAGAAGCAGGGGTACGCTTCGTTGATTTGGCCGACGAGACACGCGCGAGGATACGCAACTGGATTGCGCATGAACCTTCACGTGCCCAACCCCCTCACCCGCGATTTGCCGTCCCCGAGTTAGGCAAGAGCCCTCAGGGCGACGCACCCGCTCCTGCCTCGAGCGCAAGCTTGGAGGCCAAGCCTGGCACTTTTGTGGATAGTACGGTGCTGAATTCTATTCTTGCGGATCCCGCCAGATTATTGCGCGAAACCAAGACCGCCAGGAAAAAGCTTGCTCCGCAACCCGCGAAGACCGTAGAAGCCAAGCCGCGTCCGGCGCCGAACAACGTGCCTGTCCCGGATCGCCGCTCCCACATACGTCGCCGCGTTTTGTCGCTCGAATACATCGATCTAGGTTCTTTCAACGGCGGCATCCTTCTAAACCTGAGCGAGGGAGGTATGTACGTTCAGGCCGTTGCCGGTTTGTCCAACGACGAACTTCCCGAGCTTAGTTTTCGCCTGCCTGACTCCACATACGTCGTCAAGACGAACGCCCAGATCGCGTGGACCGGGGAATCGAGAAAAGATGCGGGAATACAGTTTGTGAATCTGTCCGAAGAAGCGCGTTTGAAAATACGCGAGTGGGTTGCCTTAGAACTGCCGCCGGTTGAAAGTGCGAACGCATCTGATGCGAACGTCGCTCCCGTGCGGAAGAAGACCGAACGGCTTCTCGAAATGCCGTCCCCGGGCCAGTCCAAGAAGGCGGCTAATTTTCCGGAAGCTTTGCCCCGGGTTCCGCAAAGCCGGGACAACGCTCCCGCTCCATCTCCGGTTGTCGCATCTCAAAAGATTGTCGCATCCGAAAAACCTGCCGCTTCACGTCCGGCTGAATTGCTGCACTTGTCGAGCCCCATTCTGCAGAAGCGTCTCGGCGAACCGCCGAAAATCAGAGCAGAGGCCCATTCCGAAATAAACTGGCCCGAAGCCAACAGTCCCGAAGTGAAGAGTCCCGCAGTGGCTAGTACCGAAATGACCAGTCCCGCCGCGGCTCAACCGCGAAGCTGGCGGGGCCTCGCGGCTGTGATTTTTGTCGCAGTCCTCCTGGCGTTTGTAGCCGGATGGATCGTGGCCGGGCCGGGAGGCAGAGCGCAATTCCTGGCAATGTTCGATCGGCAGCAAAGCAATGCCTCCGACTCGGCACAAAATTCGTCCCCGACGCCCGCCGGCGCTTCTGCGACGGAAAATCCTCCGAACACGCCAGCAGCAAATGAAACCTCACAGCAGCCTGCACAACAAACTCCGTCTGCGCCGGTTGTGACGACCAAGACTCCGGACAAGTCTCAGTCCGCAAATCTAAATGGAAGCGTCCCGCCGTCGCCGAGCCATTCCAACGGCTCCAGTCTCTCGGCCGTTAATATTCCAACGCCGCAAACGCAGAAGTCCGCGCCGCCCGTCGCACACTCAAATATCTCGCCCAATGCATCAAGCGCCACCAGCCGCGACACGCGCTCGTCCCAGCCTTCGACGCCAAGCACCGCCCCGAGTTCTTCCGCCACGCCAGCCCAGAACAAGGCTCAAGCAATCCAGCCTGTGGAGCAGCCCCGCCCGGTAACTGCACCCGTTGTCTCAAATTCTGCGCTGAAGAATTCGCCTTCTCCCGCTGCATCAAACCCATCCCCGCAGCCGTCACCGAGCACTGTCGCGTCACAGCCGCCGAATCCGAGTCCTGTTGCAACACAACCGCCCACCCGCGTCGACACGCCACCCGTCATCGCAAAGCCGCCCGCACCGGTCGAAGTCGTCAAGGGCACAGTTTCGGTCAGCGCGAGTCCATTCCCCTCGATCCGCGTTCCGCCCGAGATGAAATCGCAAATATCCAAACAAGGCGCCAGCCTGCAACTGGGCCAATTAATCTCCCGCGTCGAACCTGTCTATCCCGAAGACGCCGAGCGCCAGCGCATCGAAGGCGTCGTCAAGTTGCACGTAATCATCGACCGCGACGGCAACATCCAGAACATCGACCAGACGACCGGCCCGCCGCTTCTCGTGGCTGCCGCCGCGAATGCCGTTCGCCAGTGGAAATATAAGCCGACCTCTCTCGGCGGTCAGCCCGTCGAAGCCGGAGTCGACGTAACCGCAACCTTCCGCCTGCAAACCACCCACGCAAACTAGCCCGCCTGCGCACTCGCCGCGTCACAAAACTCAAATCCTCGTCCTGTCAGTGTTTTCGAACTGCTGCGGTGATCAGACTTGCGGTTTTCATAGCGCCAGCTTGTCCTGAGCGTAGCAAAGCCCTGCGACAAACACCGCAGGTTTTCAGGGGGTCGGAGCTTTAGCTCCGACAAAAAAACTCCGGCGCGCAGCGCCCACCTTTCGCGGCGCAGTTGCCGCGAGTTGTCGCCTTTGCCGCTCTCCAAATTTGGAAATTACCAACCGCTGTATGGAATTACCGAAAGGTGTCCCGATCTATCCTGAAGAACGCCCCGCTCGCAGCCTAGTTATTCCGTCACCTCTGCAGGACTAACCGGCGGCGTACTCGAATGTTTGCCGCCCAAGGCGATCCCGATGCCCGCCGCCCCCGCGCCCGCCGCTCCAACAATGATCCACACCGTATAATTTTTCTTCTGCTGCACAGTCCCCGGCGTCGGATTCGGCGGCGCCACCTCTTTCACCGCCGACAATTGCCCCTGCCCCGAAATACTTACCGTCTGCCCCGCCTGCATCAAAAGCCCGTTGGTTCCCGCCACCGGCACCAGAATCACGCTTCCGTCCAGGCAAGTCACCGCAAACGTCCCGTCCCCCGCCTTCTCAATCTTCGACGTCGACTGCTCCCCGTCCGTCACTCCCACCGCCGTAAAACTTCCGAGTCGCAAATTCAGCCCCTGCGGCCCGCGCCTCGAACTCATCACCACCGTGCCCGACTGCAGCTCCGCCACATACTGATCCCCGCCATTGAACGCAATCTGGCCCTGCGCCAAAATTTGGAACGTCCCCTGACCCTGCGCGCTGCCCGTAAACGTCGCCGTCCCCGCCGCGCCCGTACGCACCGTGTCGCCGCTGAAAATCGTCGAATCCGCCGGCGCCGGAGAATTGTTCACGTAAACTTCCCCCACGCTGCTCAACGACCCCAGCGCCTGATGTTCCTGGGAACGCTTGCCCGCTTGCGCAATCGTGGGTGTCAGCAAATTGGAAATCGCCAGCAGCGCGAGCATCAACGAGGAAAGTCTTGAAGTCCGAATCCGCATCTTGTCTTCGGGGTTGGCCCTCAATCCACTCACCGCATCCCCCTCCAACACAAATTCCCGCCGCTGCTTATTTACCACCCCTTCTTTCTTTTGTCCATCGAGAACGTTCACCGTCGCCCGCGTGGTTATCTTTGTGGGTCGTGGCTTTAGCCACGTCATCAAGCTCGCAAACCCACGCGGCTTCAGCCGCTGAAGTTCCCGCCGCTCACCACCCCCATTTACTTCTGTAACTCTGCGCCTTAATCATATTTGCCCCATCTCTCCCGCCTTTCGGGATTAGAATGGTCGCCGCGATGAAGGTTCTGCACATCGTCAAAACCGCCGTCGGCGCCAACTGGGCCTACGAACAGGTCCGCGTCCTCTGCTCCCTCGGCATCGAAGTAGTCGTGGCTCTCCCCTCCGACACCGAAGGCCTCGCCCCCAAATATCGCCAAGCCGGCGCCACCGTCCTCCGCGCCAATCTCGATTTCCCGTCGCATCATCTCTGGCGCCTCCCCGAAGTTTCCGCGTCTCTGCGCCGACTCGTTCATGAGGTACATCCCGATTTGATTCACACTCACCACGTCGGCACAACGTTGGCTCTGCGAGTTGCTTTAGGCAAGCATTCCAGCACGCCGCGAATTTTCCAGGTGCCGGGTCCTCTTCATCTGGAGCACGATTTCTTCGCTCACCTCGACACTCGGCTAGCAGGGCCGAAGGACTACTGGATTGCCACTTGCCAATGGACGCGTCGCAAATATATGGAACTCGGCGTCCAATCCCACCGGGTTTTCGTATCGTACGCTGCCACCGATTTAAAGTCTTTCACCGGCGCACGCACCGGTAGCCTGCGCCATCAGTTGGGAATCTCGCCCGATACTCCACTCGTAGGAATGGTCGCGTATATGTACGCCCCCATGTGGTACTTGGGACAAGAGCGGGGATTGAAAGGCCACGAGGATTTCATGGCAGCCTTGAGTATCGTCAAGCAGGCTTACCCTAATATCCGTGCGGTTATCGTTGGTGGTGCGTGGGGAAAGGCTCGATGGTACGAAGATCGCCTACGCTATCTTGGTGAGAGGCTCTGCGACGGTTTTCTCACTTTTTTAGGACCGAGATCGGATATCCCAGCGATTTATCCGGACCTGGATCTGGCGGTTGTCCCGTCTTACTCCGAAAACTGTGGCGGGGCGGTCGAACCGCTCTTAAGCGGTGTGCCCGTCGTCGCGACAAACGTAGGCGGGCTGCCGGATCTCGTGCAAGACGGGAAAACAGGATGGCTGGTTCCTCCGCGGAATCCAGGAGCGTTGGCGCGCGCAATCCTCGATGCACTGCAAAGCACCGCCGAGGCCCGACGCCGTGCTTTGGAGGGTCAAAAGCTCGCTCGCACTCTATTCGACGTAGAGAGAAACGGCCGCGAAATTGCCGCCATCTACGAAAAAATTCTCGTGCGCCAATCTAGTCCCAGTATTTTTACTGCGAGTGAATCGAGAGATTCCGTCAGTTCGAAATCATCGGGGCGTTCCGAGATTGCCGCGAGAGCCGGTGCGCGATGATGAAAGCAAGCAGCTCTGACATCGAATGGCAAGCTTATGGCGAGCTCGATTACGGAGCCTCCCACGATCTTTCAGCAGGCCTCGAAGAATGGTCCATGCTGAAGAACCATTTGCAGCAAATCGGTTTGAATCGGATGCACACGTGCGTGGAACTAGGTTGCGGTGCAGGCCGTCTTACGAACGCCTTAGCCCGGGACTTTACCGTGGTACATGCGCTCGACGTGTCGCCGCATCGCTTGGCGATGGCGCGAGTGGTACCGAACTCGAGCAATGTCGTCTTTCATTTACTGGAGAAACCGATCATCCCGCTTGCGGATAAAACCTGTGATCTTTGTATTTCCACCCACGTCCTTCAGCATGTCTCCGATTTGGGGGTTGTCGAAAATTATTTCAGTGAGATGTGTCGGGTACTCAGACCAATGGCATTTGCGGTTATTCACGTCCCAGTGATTGGAGCCCATGGCATGACGGGAAACCTCAGCGAGGTAATGTTGAGGCGCGGGAAGGAAGTCGCGAAGCAGGCCGCATTGGCGGCGACGCGCGGGCTTATGCGGATCGGAATTCGCCGATTGCCCTGGAAAATCGACCAATATCGGGTATTCAGTTTCGTCCATCTCGATGACGTTCTCCGGCAATGCGGCTTTAGCTCGATCGAGCTTCGCATCTTGTCCTGGGATGGAGGGCATTCTTACGTCTTCGCTCGAAACTAACCTATGAACGAACGGAAACACCTTCGTGTGCTGCATGTTCTCGGGTCCATGGATCCCGGCGGAGTCGAGACCTGGCTACTCAGTATTTTGAAATACATTGATCGCGATTCTCTGGAATTTCACTTTTGCACTTTGGGGACCAAGGCTGGCCTTTACGCAAATGACGTCGAAAGGTTGGGCGGCAAAGTAATCCGATGCCCGAAGAGTCTAAATCTGTGGTCATTCCGCAATTCCTTTCGGAAACTGCTGCGTGAAGGAAAGTATGACGTTCTCCATAGTCACGTGTACTTTTTTTCGGGCGCCCTTTTGCGTTGGGCCAAAGAGGAAGGCATCCCGATTCGCATCGCACACAGCCACGCCAGCCGAGATAACCGGCCAGACAATCCAATGCGTCGTTGTTATCGCGCCCTAATGAGATCCTGGATCAATCGCAATGCCACTTGCGGGTTGGCAGTCTCTAAGCTGGCCGCAGCAGAGCTGTTCG
Source organism: Candidatus Acidiferrales bacterium (assembly GCA_049693595.1). Classification (GTDB taxonomy): domain Bacteria; phylum Acidobacteriota; class Terriglobia; order Acidiferrales; family UBA7541; genus Palsa-295. The sequence goes on from JBAVQA010000242.1 coordinate 16,671, forward strand.
GTGAGCACTGGGAAGCAGACAGTCGCCTCCGTGTTCTTCATTGTGGAATCGATCTGGATGCTTTCCAGGAGCCCATAGACCGGAACGCAGTCCGGAAAGAATTAGGCCTTCCTCTTGATACGCCAGTCGTGGGACATGTGGCAAATTTCCTCCCGGCCAAGAACCATTCTTTTGTCCTGGAGATAGCCGCCCAAGTCCTAAAGAGCCGGCCCGAAATTCATTTCCTGTTGGTCGGCGACGGGCCTCTCCGTCCTCGAATTCAAGAGCGCGCGGCCTCGATGGGGCTCTCAAACCAAATGCATTTTGTCGGCACTCGCACGGATGTGCCTCGGTTGATGCGCGGCGCGATGGACTTTTACCTTTTTCCGTCTATAAGTGAGGGCTTTGGAATCACTTTGCTTGAGGCTCAGGCTGCCGGACTTGGATGTTTGGCGTCGGACGCTATTCCGCGCGAAGTGAGTTGCATCCCGGGTTGCGTCGAATTTCTTCCTCTTTCCGCCGGAATCGAGCATTGGGCTCACCAGACAATCAATAGGCTTGAAATGCTTGGATCAGAGCGTGCATCGGCTCCAACGGATGTAGCCCGGAGCCGAATCTCTATTCGTCATTCAGCCCGGGACCTAACGAGCGTGTACTCATCCGCCCAGTTACCGAGAATTCCGATCGTTTTGGAACAACATGCCTAACACGTTGCCATTAGGAGCGACCAACTTCGGCGCTGTGAGGCTTGTGGGCGTTGCTTGTCATCGAACACAACGCGGTGACTACACGATTACCGTCGTTAGTGTAGCTGTCCTCTCTTTAGTTTTTATTGCCTGCGGCAACTCGACACTCCATTGGTTTCTGCTGCCTGCGATGGCATGCGGAGTTCTTGCCGGTGTAGATATCGTGCGGTGGCTGCGCGGTCGCCTGGAACTCTTCGATCCAAGAACTATCATCGCCGGCTTAGCGTTTTACGGCTTTTTTGTAGCCCCTATTTTGCATGTGATTTGGGATCGCTTTGGCGTGGGCGACGAAATGATCATGTCTGGCGACTGGCGACCGTGGCTCGGTGCCATGGCTGTCTTAAACGCTTTGGGGCTTCTCGCCTATCGTCTGGCTCAAAATTGGGCATTCAGTCGAGCAACTCCTTCGCAGACTTCCTGGAAGATAAACCGCAAGAGATTCTATCCGGTTTTTGCATCCGCATTAGGCATGTCTATTGTGGGCGTGACGACGTACCTATGGCAACTGGGTGGAATTTCAGGGGTCGTCGAAGCCTATGAGAACAACCAAGAAGCTTTTGTCGGCAAGGGCTGGTTGCTGGTCTTCGCATGGCCGCTCGCCGTCCTTTCATTCATTATCGTAGTTTTTGCATGGACCGATCGGAGTAAAGAGGAGCGGTACCCTCTGATCACCGGCATGATTTTGTTAAGTATAGCTGGGATCGGCCATTTCCTGCTGCTCGGTTGGTATGGAAGCCGATGCGCGACAGTCTGGGCTCTCTTTTGGATGGCCGGAATCATTCACTATCGCTTCCGCAAACTCCCCGCAAAAATGATGGCGATCGGTTTGATTTTCCTAATTACCTTCATGTACTTCTACGGATTTTACAAAGAACAAAAACGGGCGAGTCTGGAGATCCTTCGTTCGCCCGCAATGTGGCTGCAGCCGGGGGGATATTCGCGTGATCTGAAATATCTTTTGTTGGGAGATCTGGCACGTGCCGATTCCAATGCTTTCATCCTCCACAATCTTGTGAAAGATCCGGGAGACTACGATTACAGGTGGGGCCTTACTTATGCCGGGGGACTTGCGATCTTGATCCCGGCGACCGTGTGGCACGACCGCCCTTACTTTAAGGTCGACGCCGGAACGGAGGCCCAATTTGGAAAGGCGGCATCGTGGGCCTCGTCCCGAGTCTATGGTCTGAGCGGCGAAGCACTTCTAAACTTTGGTCCCTGGGGCGTGATTTTCGTATTCGCGGCATTCGGTTGGCTGCTGGGGTGGTATCGGAGAAAGCTCGCGAGCTGGGATCGCACGGACGCCCGAATGTTTCTCGCACCTTTTTTCGCTTTAATGTTCTTGGTAGCTCTCATAAGTGACAGCGATAACCTCGTCTTCGCCGCCGTTACGCAGGGAGCATTGATCGTGACCGCGATCTTTGCCGTATCGGAACGGCAACGAGCGGGAAAGGGGAAGACACCGGTTGAGGGTACTCGTTACGCTTGAGGACCACCTGCGGCGAAGCTCTGACGGTCACTTCTACGTCGATGGCCCCGGTGAATACGCGCTGTGGTCACAACTACTCGATTCTTTCGATGAAGTTATCTTGCTGGCCCGCGCAGGGGCAAGTAACGGCCACTCTATCGAAGGCAACCGGGTCGAGGGGCCGTCCGTTTCCATTCGTGAATTACCTGATTACGTAGGCCCTTCGCAATATCTACTCCATCTGCCCGCGTTGCAGCCTCGAGTTCGGCAAGCCGTTATAGAATGCGATGCCTTTATCCTTCGCGTGCCGGGACTGGTAGGTCGGCTGGCTTGGCAGGAAATCAGACGAATCAAAAAAGACTATGCTGTGGAAGTCTTGGGCGATCCGTGGGACGCGTTCGGCCCCGGAACGATGCCCGGTCCATTTCGGCCGGGATATCGGCAGATCGCCAGTCGGAACATGAAGACGATTTGTCGAGGAGCAGTCGCGGCGCTTTATTGGAATGGCTCGGTCCTGCCGAGAAGATACCCCCCGGGAAAGAACAGCTCTTCATCTGTTTCTCCTCTGCTAAATAATGTTTCAAACGGATGCGCATCCGAGCAGTTGTCCGCCAAACGGTCAAGCCGCGTGGACGAATGGTGCCCTTCCGTTGACGGTCCGAGAGCGAAAACTCTCTGCGTTGGCTTTGTCGGGAGCCTAGCGCAACTCTATAAGGGGCCGGACACTCTTCTGCGCGCTGCCTCGATTTGTCTGCGTAAGGGTCTCGATCTCAAAGTTCTTTTCGTCGGTGAAGGCCGGTACCGCCGAACGATGGAGCTGTTAGCCCGACAGCTGTCGATTTCGGATAACGTGGATTTCTTGGGTCAGCTGAAGTTCGGCAAAGAGATCTTTGATTTTTTGGATTCGATTGATCTGTTTGTAATGCCCTCCCGCGCCGAGGGATTTCCGCGAGCCTTGCATGAAGCCATGGCGCGCGGCTGTCCTTGCATTGGCTCTGACGTAGGCGGGATTCCTGAACTGCTCGCCGCCGAAGACCTTGTGCCCCCCAACGATTACAAGGCCCTGGCGTACAAGATTATGGAAGTGACCGGCGACCCGCAGCGCATGAAGACCATGTCCGCGCGAAATTTGGCAAGAGCCAAACAATTCGATCCCGAAGCCCTGCGCGAGGTTCGTCGCGCTTTCTACGAGTACGTCAAGACTCACTCGCAGCGTTCTGATAATTCCGCACCCCGTTGAGCCACCCTCTCGGGCGATGACTTAATACTTGTGGGTCGCGGCTTTAGCCGCGACATAATCCCGTCAGAACCAGCTGGCTTCAGCCGCTGAAGTTCTGGTTTTGCGACCGCGCCCGAAGCCCTGAATTCTCTTGTAGGTCTGTGTACACCGCACTCAAGTCCTTGACCTTTTTTCCGCTTCGTGCCACGCTAAGTGTGAATATGAGTAACGACATCAAATTGGAATCGCAGGGCGGCTTGGCCGGAGCCGCATCTAGCTCGGCCAGGGGTAATGTAGCTCGGGCCTGCCCTGACCCAGGAAGGGCTTACCCTGACGCAGGAAGGGTCTTTCGCGTCTTCTGCGTCCCGACTCCCTTGTCGGGAAGACCTGAGGCCCTTGTCTTCCCCCGGCCTGCTTACTCTCAAGTGGCCGCCGTCTCTGAGAAACGCAGAATTCTGAGCCTCGCCCATGAAATTAAATCGCCAAATTACGTTTTATAGAACACCCCGTAAGTTACAGAAAACAAAGAACCGGCCCTCGCTCAAATCGCCAAAAAATTCAAATATGGAGCACCAAGATTTCCGCACATTTTCAGTCCATCTCGAACGTCCTTCGCGCCCAGAACTTTCAGGAAGGTTTGGCCTCAGCGCGCTCCAGCATGCTGAGTTGGCCCACTGGCGCGAGTTGCCCGCCCGCGGCCGCAGCCATAGCGCGCATCGCCGTCTGGTTGTTGAACCGGTCGGTCGTGAAGTCAGCGATCAGGCCGGAGCGAATCGCCTGATAAATTTCCTCGATTCCGGACTCCAAAGTCCGCTCGCATCGAAACCCAAGCACTCTCTCGATCTTCTCGAACGAGACGCGATAATTTCGTCGATCCGCATTCTCAATCCTAACGATCTCCGTGTTCGGGACCACTCGCGCAATTGCCTCTCCGAGTTGCCCGATCTGAAGGTTCAGCGCCGCAGATCCTACGTTAAAAATCTCGCCGGAAACCGCGCTCGTCCCCGCGTCCAGGCACGCAATCACAGCGCGCGCCGCGTCCTGCACGTGCAAGAAAGGACGCCACTGGTCACCGTTCAGCACCGTGATCTTCCCGGACGCCGCCGCCCGCGCCACGAACAAATTCGCCACCAAATCGAACCGCATCCGCGCGGAAAGCCCGAACAACGTCCCGAATCGCAATATCGTCGGCGCGAAATCGCCAGCCTTCGACGCCATCAATATATTTTCGGAATCCACTTTCGTCTGCGCGTAGATCGAAAGCGGATTCACCGCGGAAGTCTCGTCCAGACAAAATTCCGATGCCCCGTACACTCCACAGGATGAAGCAAAAATAAATCGCCGTACCCCGCACCCGCGCGCCACGTCGGCGAGCATTCGCGTCGCTGCTCGATTCACTTCGATCGCAAGCTGCTTATTCTCTTCGCAAGCCGGATCGCCGACAATCGCCGCGAAGTGCACAACGGCGTCGCATCCCTTCATCGCCTTCACGACTTCGCCGATGTCGCGTATGTCTCCGCGCACCAGCTCGCAGCCCGGATGCCCCTTCACATTCTCCAGCCCCCCCTCTCCGAACAAAAAAGAATCCAGCACCCGGACTTTGAGCCCCCGCTCCAGCAGCCGCCCGACCGCGACCGACCCCAGGAACCCCGCTCCCCCCAGCACCAGAACCTGCCTCACACTTTCCGGATCAGTCTTAAGTTCGACGTGGTACCGCTCGAGGATTTTATGCTTCGTAAGACGAACCCCGCCGATCGTGGCGAGTGTGAGAATCCACCCGATTACCGCGACCCCCCTGGGGACCAGCGCCCCGCGGTAAAGAAAATAATCAGCGAAAACAAAAATCACGATGAACAAACTGACGGCGCGAAACACCGCGAGGGCTTTGCGAGTGCCGCCCGCATTTCGAATGCGCGGATAAAACCCGCTGAGCTGAAACACCAGAAGCGCAAGGAAAGACCACAGCAGCCAGTAATGCGTCACAAAACTCTTGAATCGCTCGGAGAGCGCTTGCGGGTCGGGCGTTTGCAGAATCACGACGTAAAATAGAAACCAGAGAGCGAACGCGGTGATCAGAGAAGCGTTCACCAGGAAAATATCAACGCCCATTCGCAGTAAACTACTTTCCCACGGATAGGCGCGCGTCTCGCTTCGCAACGAAGTCCAATAACGATGCAGGCCCGCACTTTTCACGCGCGTTGCGCCCTCGCAAGGCCGGATTTATTCGCGAACTCGTAACTGCGAAGAACAGTGTCACAGACCTTCTCAATTTGCTCGGTAGTTAAGGTGGAGTAGATGGGCAAATTCAAAATGCTGCTCGAAATTCGATCCGTAACCGGCAGAGGCCGCTTGTCCCAAACGTCGCAATAAAGTTTTTGGCGGTGGACTGGCGGCCAAAAGTAGCGCCGCGCCTGGATATTTTCTTTTTCCAGAGCGTCAACTAGCCAGTCGCGCGATTCGCCGAACGCGGCTTCATCGATAAGGACAGCGAAGTCTTTGCAGGCGCTGCGATTGCCGGGCAGAATGTGCTGAAAACTTATGCCGGGAATTGATCCAAGGCGCCGTTCGTAATGAAGGCGTATCTGATTTCGGCGCGCGATTCGCGCTTCGAGGCCGGGAAGGCCGCGGACAGCCAGGGCGGCGTGAAATTCGCTCATGCGCGCGTTCAGGCCTGCCAATTCCGGATCGTAATTGCCGCTATCGCCGTAGTTGCGCGCGGCGCGCAGTTTCCGCGCGAGATTCGCATCCTGCGTGGCGATCATTCCGCCTTCGCCTGCCACCAGAAGTTTAGTTGGAGAAAAGCTAAAAACTTCAGCGGTTCCGAACGTTCCAACCCGCCGGCCGTTTATGTCGCTTCCAAACGCATGCGCCGCGTCGGTAATCAGCAGGACGCCCGACGTGGAAGCGATGGTTTGTAGCTCTGCAATGTGTGCCGGGTTTCCGTATAGATGGACGGCCAGGATCGCAGCGGTAT
>JBAVQA010000243.1:0-3017 GCA_049693595.1 Candidatus Acidiferrales bacterium
CTTGCCGTCGTCGCTCACGGCGACGATACCTGCGTCCTTCATCGCTGCGATTTCGGCGAGAGCTTCGCCTTTGCTGCCTACAGACGCTGCGCCGATGGGCCAAACTCGCACTACTCCGGCTGCCGCGGCGCGTTCGACGATTCCGCGGGTCACGGAGGCGTTATCGTTTATCGGCTGCGTGTTGGGCATGGTGCACACCGCGGTAAAACCTCCGCGAGCAGCGGCGCGCGTGCCGGTTTCGATCGTTTCAGAAAGTTCCTGGCCGGGTTCCCGCAGGTGACAATGTAAATCGATGAAGCCGGGCGCGACGATCATTCCCGACGCGTCGAAAAGTTCGGCATTGGAAGCGGACAGACTTGCGCCGATTTTCGAAATTCGAGAGCCGTCGACCAGGATGTCGAGCGATGCATCTGTATTGCTTGACGGATCCAGGACACGGCCATTTTTAATCAGGAGCATTTTTCATTCCTTGCCTGTCGTACCGGGGCTTGGCGTTGTCTCTGATGCGGCGCCGCCGACGAGATGGTAAAGGAGGGCCATGCGAATGGCCAAGCCGTTCGTCACTTGATCTAGAACGCAGGATTGCGGTCCATCGGCGACACTTGGATCGATTTCCAGACCGCGATTCATGGGACCGGGATGCAGAACCAGCGCATCGGGACCGGCGAGGCGGAGCCGCTCGGACGTAAGTTGATATTGCAAAATATATTCTTCGGCGGCGAGTGCAGGCTCGTGCAGGCGCTCGGTTTGCACGCGGAGGACGATGATTACCTCGCCGCCGTTAAGGGCTTGGTCGATGCGCGAAACGCGACGAACATTTGGCGCGAGCGATTCCAGTTCGCGCGGCACCCACATTGCGGGGCCGCACAAAGTGATGTGTGCGCCGAATTTGCTGAGCAGATGGATATTGGAGCGCGCCACGCGGCTGTGCAGGATGTCGCCAAGAATGGCGACACGCAAACCCTCCAGCTTTCCTTTGCGGTCGCGGATGGTCAGCGCGTCGAGCAGGGCTTGGGTGGGATGTTCGTGCGTGCCGTCGCCTGCGTTCACCACCGGAATGCCGAGCCGCTGGGCGACAAATTCCGGAGCGCCCGAGGAACTGTGGCGAATCACGATGCCGTCGGGGCGCATGGCTTCAAGGGTCCAAAGCGTATCGAGCAGCGACTCGCCCTTTTTGAGGCTGGAAGATTCGGCCTGCAGATTCATGGTATCGGCGCCCAGGCGGGCTGCCGCAGTGGCGAAACTAATGCGCGTGCGCGTGGAATTCTCAAAAAACGCCAGCGCGACAGTTTTGCCGCGCAAAGTGGCCAGTTTTTTCAGCGGGTGGCGGTGGAATTCCTGGAATGGCTTGGCCTGATCGAGAATAAAAGATACTTGCTCGCGGGTGAGGTCTTCGATTCCAAGCAGGTGTTGCAAGCGCTGCAGCACGGTTTCCCTTTACTACCGATTTCTCCGGGCCTCCCAAAGGATTGCCGGGTCTTCAGGAAACACGATCGACGAGAACGACGCGTTCCTCGCCGTCAATTTCCTTCAGACGGACTTCCACTATTTCGGTGTCGCTTGTTTCCACGTTTCGGCCTACGAAGGTCGCCTCGATAGGCATCTCGCGATGGCCGCGGTCAATGAGCACACAAAGCCGGATGCGCTTGGGGCGGCCCAGGTCGAAAAGACCGTTCATCGCCGCGCGAATTGTGCGGCCGGTGTAAAGCACATCGTCAACGACAACCAAATCGCGGTCGTCCACCGGAAAATCAATTTCGTTTGAATGAATCACGGGCTGCGGTCCCACGGTGGAAAGGTCGTCGCGATATAGCGTGATATCGAGCGTGCCGACGGGAACGTTGACGCCGGAAGAATCGTGAATCGTCTTAGCCAGACGCTGCGACAAAGGAACGCCCCGCCTGCGTATCCCAATCAGCGCGAGATCCTTGGTTCCACCACTTTTCTCAACGATTTCATGGGCTAGCCGCTGAAGGGTGCGGCCGATTTCTTCGGCGGAGAGCAATTGTCTTTTCTCTACGACGCGCATTTGCCGCCTCATCGTAGCACAGACCGCCAATAGTTCGCAGCCGGGGAATCCGCGCGGAATACGGGGCGCGAGGCGAAATCGACCGCTTAGTCTTGACCTGCATGCTAGACTACCAGCCGTGAATGCGCCGCAGCCGGCCCGCATGTCTCAACGGCCCGCGGAAGTTGACCTCCGAGTCAGCGTCGGTACCCTCCATCTCAAAAACCCAATTATTGCCGCCAGTGGCACCTTCGGATATGGAATCGAGTTTTCGCCACTCGTCGATCTGAGCCGCCTCGGCGCGATCGTTACCAAGGGATTGTCAATTCAGCCCATGGAGGGAGCTCCCGCTCCTCGGATCAGCGAATCGGCGAGCGGCTTGATTAACGCAATCGGCTTGCAGAATATCGGCGTAAGGGCCTTTGTGGCCGACAAGCTCCCCGAGCTTCTGCGGCAGAAGGCGACGGCGGTCGCGAACGTCTTCGGGAAAACTATCGAAGAGTATGTCGAAGTGATTCGGGTGCTTGAGGATGCGGAGGGTCTGGCGGCATACGAACTCAACATTTCGTGCCCCAACGTGGAACGCGGGGGCATGGAATATAGTACTGACCCGATTCTTACCGGAGCAGTCGTCGAGGCCGCTCGCAAAGCCGCAAAGCGCCCTCTCTGGGTAAAGCTCTCACCGAACGTTAACGCCATTGGACTTATCGCAAAGGCAGCCGACTCCAGCGGAGCCGACGCCTTGGTTATCGCTAACACCTACCCCGCACTGTGTATAGATGCACACAATCGAAGGTCACGCCTAGGTAGTACGACGGGGGGGTTGTCGGGTCCGTCCATTAAACCTATAACCATGAGGTTGGTGTACGAAGCGGCTAAGGCCATTAAGATCCCGATTATAGGGCTTGGTGGCATTGAAAGCCCGACCGATGTCGTAGAGTATATGTTGGCTGGTGCCTGTGCGGTTCAAGTTGGTACAGCACACTTTGTCGATCCAAGAGCGTCAGAA
>JBAVQA010000244.1:0-14232 GCA_049693595.1 Candidatus Acidiferrales bacterium
GCCCGCTAACCCCGATGTGCCCGATTGCGATTCCGCCACGTCTATATGAGTAGCGGTAGGAGGCCACTATGAAACCAAACCAGCGTTTCGGGCTCTCCGTCTTACTTGTTGTGGCGATTGCTCTGCCCGCAATCGCTTACGAATACCCGCTTTCTTCCACGTCTCTTCGCGATGCTTACATGCTCGGTAACCGTAAAGATGAACACACCGCCGAATTTCTCGCGCTCTACACGCAGTTTCTCCCGATGCCGCAAACTGGACCGCGCGTCTCCGTGATTAGCGTGGAGACGCCCTATAGCCAGGTGGTGGAACTGGGTGAGAGTGCTTTAAACCCAGACATCCAAGGCACGGAAGAAGAACTCGCGGGGAAACAATTCGCTTTCATCGTGCGAGTGGAAGTTGTCCTGACCGATTCCTATCCGGGCCCCGCACCCTTTAATACGGCCACGCCGGGTCAGCCAATACCGAATTTTGAGCGCGACTTCGATATTCAGCTGCTTCAGAGCAAGAAAATTCCCGCAGAATCGACACAAGTGTATTTGCTGTACTCCGACGGAGTCACAAACATCCTTCAGATATCGGGCGCGGTTATCGAATTACAATACGACGCGGATAAAATCGACCCTGACGATGATGCCACCGTGAAAGTTCATACTCCGGATGACCAGGACATCGAAGCTACGTTCGACCTAGGCCATCTTCGGTAGGAGTTTCGAACCGCTGGCATCTTGCCGACTGTTTGCCGTTGCTTTTTCGTGAGTTTTCTCAGCCCGTGATCGAGCTACGACCGCCAGCGCAACGTGACAGGTGCTGAAAGCGGATTTTGCATCGGCGCGCCGGTCCGCTTCGATTCCAGGTACGCAGCCTTCAATTCAAAATACCAGCGCGCCTGGCGGTCCGCGTCATCCACCAGCATCATCCGGTCGTCATATTTCAATCCCAGCGCCTGCTTTTTGATCACTTCGGTATCCTGGCGAATAAATCGCGGACCAAAAACATGAATGATGAATGAGACTACCGGGAACCAGGTAAGGATGTTCCATGCCGCGCAAAAGTCCAACCGGCAAAGATCGCTTCGGAGTGGCGTCACCGTCGTGCGGCTGGAGAGCCAGTAGCGTCCCGCGCGAATCTGCTCGAAGCGCTGATTTGGCAGAACGAAATCGATCATGGTTGTGGCGGGCTCGCCCGTAATCAGCTTCAGGATTTTATAAGGCGCGCTATTCGCCGACGGCGCGTGCGGACTCATGCGGAATCCGTTGTGAATCGGCTCGAATTGCTTCTCTTTTTCTCGGATGCTGCGGCGGCTGCGCCACCACCAGGCTTGGTGCACGAACGGCCCGTGCGCCGGGTCCATCAAGCCGATGATGGCTTGGTCCACTCCACATGGAAGATCGGCCCACAGATGCGCCATCTGATAACGCGGGCTGAATGTGGGCAGCTCGGGCGCGCCTGGCAGCGCAATATCGGGCGCTCGGCCTTCCGGGTTGCTCATAAAACACCAGATGTAACCGTCGTGTTCTTCGCAAGGAAAGCTGCCCGCGTAAATCCGTTCGCATTTTAGTTTTGAATCCGCGGTGAGCGAAGGAATCATCTGGCACTGGCCGGTGTGCGCTTCAAATCGCCAGCCGTGGTAAGCGCACTCCACCGTCGCGCCGTCGAATTGGCCGAACGAAAGAGGGAAGGCGCGGTGCGGACAAACATCACGCAACGCAAACGCTTTTCCGGCGGCGTCGCGCCCCAGCACGAGCGGCACATCAAGCAGCATCGCGCGCACAAGTTTCCGGCCGCGCACCTGTTCGCTCCGTAGCGCCGGATACCAGAATCCCCACATCATCTCGCCAGTGTGATCGTTTGTTGCCATCGGATTGAGGTTGCTCACTACTTCTGCTGCTTTGCGGACACTTCTACCCCAGCAAGGATCTTATCCAGAGCGGCGCGATCAAAAAGCCGGCCATCAGCGATCACACAGCTGATCTTCTGCGTATTGCGGATGTCGTCGAGCGGGTTCGCGGTCAAGAGCACCAAGTCAGCAGCTTTGCCAGGTTCGATGGAACCGAAACTGCCTTCGACACCGAAAAAGTTCGCCGGATTGCTCGTGGCAGTCTGTAACGACTCCATCGGCGTGAAACCTGCTTCGACGAAATTGGCGAGTTCGTCGTGCAGGCTGAATCCGGGCATGATGTAAACGCCTGGCGCTGTATCGGTTCCCGCCATAAACGGCACTCCGGCGCGGTGCATCGCGCCGACCATCCGCAGATTGCGCGCGAAGTATTCCCGGCGCAGCGCGAGCGGATCTTTCAAAAGATCGGGCATCATTTCATCCGTGAATCGACGCCAAGTCACATCGCGCCAGTAGGCCGGAACATACTTGTCGAGCGGCTGATGTTTCAGATCGCGCTGGTCAAGGAACGTGCCTCCCCGTTGCCATGCGAGAGTGGGCACCTGCCACGTTTGGCTTTTCGCCAGCAGCGTGATTAGCGCGTCGCACTTTTGCTGGTCGTACGTGGAGAGCATCAGCTTCAAATCGCCTTGGCCGCTGATGAATTTGTCCTCTTCCGTGGAGCAGCCTTCGAAGATGCCCATCAAATGCTCGATGCTCTTTTGTCCTGCTGCAACGGTTTCCGCCAAACGGACCTTGGTCGGTACATGCCCCACAATTGGCAAGCTCTGCTTGTGCGCTTCGGCCGCCGCAGCAAGGTAGGCATCGTGCGAGATTTCTGACTGCACCTTAATAAAGTCCACGCCCTGCAACTTTAGCGAGTCCACCGCGGTAACTGCGCTTTCCGGCGTGGTGATGGCGATGGAACTCGGGAAACGAAGGCTTTTGCCATCCGGCAGGTATCCATCCAGCATGGGGCCGGAGACGATCATGCGCGGGCCGACAATCTGCTTGTCTGCGATCTCCTTGCGCCACGCGAAAAGCACGGAGATGTCTCCGCCCATGTCGCGCACCCCGGTCACTCCATTGGCAATGAAGAGCGGCAGGATGATGTCGCGTCCTCCGGGGAACCAATCGCCGAAGGCGGAATGCCCGTGCATGTCCCATAGGCCGGGGATTAGATATTGCCCTCTGCCGTCGATCACTCGCGCATTCTTCGGCACCTCGAACCCGGCTGCGCCGGAAACGGCGGCGATACGATCACCGGTTATGACAATAGTGGTATCCGGCCGCACCGAAGATGTGCCGGGATTGATCACGGTCACATGTGTAATCACGATTTGTGCGGAAACGTTCTCAGTCTGCGCCGTCGCGCATAGCGCGAATAATAGACAGACCGATAGCAGGAGGGCAGCCCGAAGAGATCCCCGCAACATCGCGCCACCGCGATCCTTGGGTCTCGATGTGTTGATCCCGCTCATGGCAGGGTCGTATCGTAGTACACCCATCCTCTGCAGCAAAGCGGGCAGTCGCACTGTCAGTGGGCGATTTATTAAAACGCGCGGCAATTTATGTTCTCCGTGAAAAACGGGCAGCTGCACGGTCGTTTCGATCCACGAGCGAATATCTGCACTGTACGAAATACCTACCTTGGGCCAGTAGACCCCTGCCTGACGGTGACGTAACCTGAAAGCACTGAGGTAACTAATGCGCCTTCCGGAGCACCGCTTCTTTTTGGGTCCATCGAGTGCTTGTGTCCGCGCACCTTATAGCTGCGGAAATCGACCGCAACGTGTGCCGTGGGCCGGAGTCTGCCTACTTTTATTCGCGAGCGCTAGCCTTGGTGCGTGCGCCGGGAGGACTGGCTCGACCAGGCCGATTGCACCACCTCAGGTTGTGACGATTTCGATACCGCCGGGTCCTTACTCGGTAGCCGCCGGCGCGCAGCAGCAGTTCTCCGCGACGGTCACAGGAACCACGAATACTATGGTCACGTGGGCTGCAACGGGCGGAACGATCTCGACCACAGGCGACTACACTGCGGGAAACAACGCTGGAACCTTTTCGGTGACTGCAACGAGCGCGGCAGATACTTCCAAGTCAGCGCAAATGGCAGTGACAGTCACGGCAGTTGCTCCGCCGCCCGTGGCGCCTCCTCCAGCGGGAACGGCCTCCTCAATCAGCAAAGACGGCATCACGTGGACGTTCAGCCAAGCTGTCCCGGTGGGGCAATTTGTGAACGGCGACTACTACGTCGTCGGGCCAGTGACGATTACCGCGATCGATCCTGTTCCCACAACAGCGACGCCGTACGAGAATGGCTCGGTAAAGAACCTGCCCACATCGAACAGCAAGAGCGGCTTCGATTCCAGACTTAACGACGGCACAGACGAATCGTTCTGGTTTGACCCCACCGTACGAGTCTATCCTCCGATCAGCCTGAAGGCCGGAGACTCGCTGGTATCTTCGATCAGCGTGGCTCAGATTCATTCACTGCCGGAAGTGATGCGCTCGACGGACATGAGCGTAAGTCCCGTTGCCACTGTATCGGTTCTCACGGTGCTTTCTGCGACGCCAAGCGCCGATGCATTCCGGCCGTCCTATTGCGACCGCAGCCAAACGATTTATCACGCGAATTCGCTGCAGAGAAATTTGCTGCCTTCGCTGGCGCCTCCAAATCCGTCCGGCACGCCACCGCTTTCGCAATTTGAAACCTGGTACCGAAGGCCGTGGATTGATACGGATCCGTTCCTGTTCGATGCACCCGGAGAGTACATGCCGAGTTACGGGCAGCACATCGCATTCGCTGACTCCTATGCGTCGCTTCTCTTGATGCTGAATTTCCCGGCGGATCAAAAAGTGAACCTTACGAATTATTTCGTGCAGTACGGCATCGACTTGTACGGCTGCGTGCAGACGGGTTACGGATGGCCTGCCTTCGGAGGACACCGCAGCGGCCGTAAGCTACCGATCATTTTCGCCGGAATTCTGTTGAACAATGACGGCATGAAGAATGTTTCGGCGACGTTTCCGAACCAGTTCGGCGAAGACATGCAGACCGTTTACGTTGACAAAATTCCTCCGGCGGGAACATTCCAACAAGCATGGCAGGGCGCCACGGTGATCTACGGAGGCCACTACGGAGTGACCACCGACGGCACGCCCGTAAGCGCAGGTCTGTACGGACCGTACGAACAACTTCAGCCTTCGAGCTGGCCGCTGATAAACGGGGATGAGCAGCTCGGGGAGGCTTACCGGCGATGCTGCACATCTGTGTCATGGGTCGGAGAGGCGCTCACCATCCATCTCATGCAGGCGGAGAATGTGTGGAACTATCCACCGTTTTTCGATTACGTCGATCGCTGGATGACTGAAGACGATACGCAGGCGATCGCGCAGATCAAGGCCCAAACCGGGTTTGACTACAGTGCGAATTGGGAGCGCCAAGGCCAGACGCGATTTTGGCTGCAGGGCGAGTTTCCTCAGTACACCTTTATCGACGATATGTGGGCCGCTTACCGGCAATAGCCGGGAGCGCGCGAACATTTTGTTCGAGGTATTGGGAGAGGTGCTGCTTGATGGTGCGGAGGGGCTCGTCATTCCTTTGCAGACGGCTGACAAGTAACGCGCCTTCGAGCGAGCCGATGATTAATTGGGATAATTTTAGCGGGTCGACGCGGTGATCGATCTGCCGTTTCTTGATTCCCTCTATCGTGATCTTGGAAAGGCGCACGGTCCAGTTCTGCAATGCCTTCTTGGCGCGCGCCCGCAGTGCCGGGTTCCCGTTGTCTGCTTCGATTGCAGTGTTCATGAGCGGGCAGCCACCGGGCACCAATCCCGCACGCAGCTCAACAAAATTGTCGATCACTTTTTTCAAACGGTTCACGCAGTCCGTGACTTCCGCGACTCCGTCCAGCCTTCCGCTAACGGCTTTGCCCCAGGAATAGTCGAAGGCCTCGGTGGCTAGTTCCTCTTTGCTCGAGAAATGGCGGTAGATTCCGCCCTTCTGGAGGCCCGTAGCTTCCATCAAATCCGAAAGTGAAGTGCCCTCATAGCCCTTTTGATTAAATAGCGGGGCGGATTTCCGGACGATGTCGCCTCTGGTTTGCTCTCCCTTAGTCACCTCTGTCTCCTGGCGATCAGCCGTGAGACCGGCTGGTCTTTCACGGAAAACCATTATACCATATCTGAGACCGAACGGTCTCTTTTGCATCTAAACGGCCAGAGCATTCATGAGCGAGACGCTTACACCAACCGCCTCCCTGAATCTTTCCTTCCCAAAAGTGGGCATCAATCCGTGGTTTATCGCCATCACCGTGACTTTGGCGACGTTCATGGAACTTCTGGACACGGCAATCGCCAACGTCGCTCTTCCTCATATCGCCGGCGGGCTCGCCGTCAGTTCGGATGAAAGCACCTGGGTTCTCACCAGCTACCTCGTCTCGAATGCTGTCGTTCTGCCGCTCTCTGCCTGGCTTAGCCGCTTATTCGGGCGCAAGCGCTATTACATGATTTGCGTAGCGCTCTTCACCGTGAGTTCTCTGCTGTGCGGCTTCGCTCCGAGCCTGGGCGCCTTGATTTTTTTTCGCGTCTTGCAAGGAGTGGGCGGAGGCGGACTGGCTCCGGTGGAACAGGCCATACTCGTTGATACTTTTCCGGCGGCGAAGCGGGCCGCAGCCTTCGCTCTCTATAGCATGGCGATCGTGACCGCACCCGCGATCGGCCCGCCGTTGGGCGGTTGGATCACGGACCGCTGGAGCTGGCGCTGGGTTTTCTTCATCAACATTCCCATAGGCATCATTTCGTTGATCCTGACCAGCCGCGTGGTGTCTGATCCGCCTGCATTCAAACGCGAAGTCGAGGCAGCGCGCAAGGACGGAAAGCTGAAGATCGACGGATGGGGAATTTTCTCGGTGGCCATGGCCTTCGCTTGCCTCGAAGTCGTACTCGATCGCGGTCAGACTGAAGATTGGTTCGAGAGCCACTTCATCGTAATTTTCTTCACCATCGCGATGGTGGCGCTTCTGTTTACCATCGTATGGGAGTGGCGCCACCCCGATCCCGTGGTCGAAATCCGTCTGTTGGCCGATAGAAATTTCGCGCTGGCCAATATTTTCTATTTCATGTTCGGATTTACGCTTTATGGATCCACCGTGCTTATTCCTCAGATGATGCAGCGGCTCTACGGCTATTCGGCGACGGATGCCGGGTTGGTTCTCGGCCCCGGCGCATTTGTAATCGTGATTCTCGCGCCAGTGGTGGTAAGAATTCTTCCGAAACTCGGTGTGAAACGGCTGATCGGTTTCGGATTTTTTGTTTTTGGATTGGCCATGTGGCTTTTCGCCAGCTATACATTGACCACCGATTATCGTCACGAAGCTTTGGCGCGAGCTTTGCAAGGGCTGGGAATCGCCACGCTATTTGTACCCGTGAGCCAGCTTGCGTATTCCAATTTGCCCATCAGCAAGAACAACAAGGCTTCCAGCCTCACCAATCTCTTCCGCAATCAAGGAGGAAGTTTTGGGATAGCTTTCGTCACCACGGTACTGGCGCGCCGAACGCAGTATCATCAGAGCGTGTTGGTGGCGCACGCAAGTCTGTTTGACCAGCACTACCGGCAGTTCCTCGCCAAACTCACCAATTATTTCTCCACACACGGTTTCTCGCATGCGGATGCGGCTGTTCACGCTCAGGCGCAGGCTTTTAGCCTGCTTCAAAGGCAAGCTTCGTTCCTCGCGTTCAACGATTGCTTTACTGCGCTTGGATGGTTTGTCCTGACGGGAGTTCCGCTGGTCTTTCTTATTCGCAAGTTCAAGCCGGGTGGGGGCCCGGGCGGACATTGAGCTCCGGACTAATTTAACCGAGAGCCGCGCTCACTGTAGAAAAAATCTTATCGCTCGGATCACCGTCGCGGGTCGTTCAGCTACGACCCAGTGGCTCCCCTCCGGCACGCGCTCGATCTTCAACGTCTTCACGTACTGGTCCATGCCATCGAGATTCCCTTGAAGAAGCGCGGTGTCTTTCAGACCCCAGATCACCAGGGTGGGCACGGTGATGATCGGATTCTTCGGTATCAAGAAAGGGGGAGCATCGGCTTTTTCTCCGCCCACAGGTGAGCTCAATTTCGCAGCGCGATAGTAGTTCAATCCGCCGGTCAGTCCCTTTCTCCAGGATTCCAAGTACTTCTGGCGATCTTCTTCGTTCGCCCATGTTGCCAGGACGCTCTGTTGAAGCAGGGCAAAATCATTCTCGCTGAGCGTTGCCTCCGCCACCGGGGACGTGAAAAGGTTGAAGTACGCGGAAGCCTTCTGCTGGTCGGGATTGTTCGCTAATTCTCGCGCGAAGACCACTGGGTGCGGCGCATTGACGATCACCACCTTCTCCAGCATTTCCGGATACTCCGCAGCGAACGCCCAGGCAATTACGCCGCCCCAATCGTGGCCGACCAGCACGAATTTTTTCGCGCCCAACTTCTCCGCCAACGCCCGAACATCTTCGACAAGAATCGGAACGTGGTAGGCGTCCACTGACTCGGGCATCGACGAAAGGTTGTAACCGCGCATGTCCACCGCCACCGCATGGTGGTCCTTGGCAAATTCAGGCAACAGAACTTTCCAGGCGTACCAAAACTCGGGAAACCCATGAAGAAACAGAATCAGCGGCCCTTTGCCTTGCTCCACGTAATGCAGCCGGACGCCATTCACTTCGGCATATCCGTCCTGCGGAGTCGATGCCGCTGTACCGTGACCTGTTTGCATTTGAGCCTCCGTATGGGTGATGCTCGACGCTTTTGCAGGACCAAGATCGGAAAATAGCGAGCACCAGGCAAGCGTCTTCCTGCGTCTAGTTCGGCCGCTAAATCGAGCTGGAAACTCAGAATACTAGCACACTGTCGGGATTGCTCTTTCTGGCTGCAAAACTTTTGGAACCTCGCGCCCACTCAGACTGAATTACAATCAGCTGGCCATCGCCAGGACACTTCTGAAGTGCCCCCTATTTGCGCCTACCGAAGGGATTTGGGGAGCAAGGTTGACACAAAGGAGAGTTCGCTATGCAGAAATTTAGAACGGGATTTGCAGGGCTCTACGTCTTCGCGTTGCTGCTGCTGTCGGTGACAGTCCTAAGAGCTGCCCCGCAGGATGCCAGTTTCGTCGGTTCGTGGGAAATGACCGTGACGGGCGGCGGGCAAGGCGGTGGTCAAGATGGCGATCAAGGTGGAAGAGGCGGAAACCGCGGCGGGCGAGGTGGCGCGCAATCGCTGACAATCACGCAGGACGGCGACAAATTTAGAGTCAGCCACAAGACGCGGCGTGGCGAGAATGCCTACGATGCCGTCGTTTCAGGCAGCACGATTTCATGGACAGAGGAGCGCCAGGGTCCTGACGGCAATACCAGGAAGATCGCGTGCAAGGCAACGTTGACCGGCGACACGATGACAGGCACCATGGGCGGCGGGAAGTTCAGCCGTGATTTTACGGCCAAGCGATCGGCGCAAACTAACTGATTGGCTCGCAGCACGTCCCGGCGCGGGTCTCGATGGAATCGTAACCTGTAAGCAAGGACCCGCTGGACACGATTTTGTACCATTGCGGTTGTGTTTCTAAACTCGCCACGGCCCATCGAAACCATAGCGTCGCATTCGGTTTGACTCACCACGCAATCGGGACTATTCTGGACATCGGAATGAACACCATGTTGGCCTTCTTCTATTAGCGATTTCCTCCTTCGCCCGCTGGCTGCGGGCTAAAATCTTTCACGCCGCTTTTCAAGAATTACCACCACGAACAACGATCTATTTATTGCGAGGCATGGCATGGCGAATCTAACGCTGTTTGAAAAACTCGACAACATCGAATCGCGGTATGAAGAATTGACGCAGCAACTCTCTTCGCCCGAAGTGCACAACGACTCCGCGCGTTTCCAGAAGCTTGCCAAGACCCACGCGGACATGGCCCAGATGGTGGCGAAGTACCGCGAATGGAAAGAAATTCAGAAAGGCTTGCAGGGCGCAAAGCAATTGCTCGTGGAAACCGACGACACCGAAATGAAGCAGATGGCCCACGACGAAGAACACGAACTTGAAACTCGCAGCGTGATCGTTGAGCGCGAGCTGAAATTTCTGCTACTCCCGCGCGATCCTAACGACGATAAAAACGTAATCGTCGAAATCCGCGCCGGCACCGGCGGAGACGAAGCTTCACTCTTTGCTGCCGAGCTCTTCCGCATGTATTCACGCTACGCCGAATCACAAAACTGGAAAGTAGAAATTCTCGAAAGCTCAGCATCCTCTATTGGCGGAATGAAAGAAGTCGTCGCCGCAATTCAGGGAAACAAAGTCTATTCCAAGCTGAAGTATGAAAGCGGCGTGCATCGCGTGCAGCGCGTCCCGGCGACCGAACAACAAGGGCGCATTCACACTTCCGCCGCAACCGTTGCTGTGCTGCCCGAAGCGGACGACATCGACATCAAAATCGAAGCAAAAGATCTCCGCATCGATACGTTCTGCTCCTCAGGCCCCGGCGGGCAATCCGTGAACACCACGTACTCCGCCGTGCGCATCACGCACATTCCCAGCGGCCTGGTCGTTTCGCAGCAGGACGAAAAATCGCAAATCAAGAATCGCGCGAAGGCTATGCGCGTGTTGCGTGCCCGGCTTTACGAAATGGAGCAGTCCAAGCAGCACGAAGCGATAGCCGCCGAGCGCCGCGGCCAGATCAAAACCGGCGACCGCTCCGAAAAAATCCGCACCTACAATTTCCCGCAGAATCGCGTCACCGACCATCGCATCGGCTTAACGCTTCACCAGCTCGACCAAGTGATGGAAGGCAAACTCGGCCCGATCGTTGACGCGCTTTCCACTCATTATGAATCCGAGCGCCTGAAGCAGGAGCTCGTGGAAGCCTAATCATGCGAGATTCCGGCGACAACGGCATCGATGTCAGAGCACGGGTGAATGCCTGCAGCCAGGAAGCTGTTTCCGCGCTTGCCCCAGCTTCCAATGTGAACGCGCAGACAATGGATATTCGCAGGGCATTGAAGGAAGGCATGGCGACGCTACGGGCGTCGCGTGTGCCGTCGCATACGCTTGCTGCGGAACTCCTATTGATGCACGCCCTCGGCCGCGATCGCACTTGGCTCTACACGCATCCTGAAGCGTTGCTCGAAACTGCTGACGCCGAAAAATATTTCGCGCTGATCGCGCGCCGCGCGGCCGGAGAGCCGACGCAATACCTCACCGGCAAACAGGAATTCTGGGGCCTCGAATTCAAGGTCACGCCCGCGGTGCTGATCCCGCGGCCGGAGACTGAGCACGTGATGGAAGTCGCCTTGGCGCGGCTCGGCCCGCGCGGCTTGAAAATCCATATGGATACAGGCTTGCCCCGTGAAAAGTTGCTTGTTGCCGATGTGGGAACGGGCTCCGGCTGCCTCGCCATTTCGCTGGCCTACGAATTGCCGCACGCTGACGTTTTTGCCACGGAGATTTCCGCCCCCGCCCTTCAGGTGGCGCGGCGAAACGCCACCCGCCATGCCCTCGCGGAACGCATCAATTTCGTTCAAGGGGATTTGCTCGCGCCATTTCTTCGCCCGTCACTCACCACTAGCCCCGCGACACTGCCCTTCGACCTCATCGTAAGCAATCCACCATACGTCGCGAGCAATGAAGCCGGCCAATTGCAGCGCGAGGTGCGCGACCACGAACCTAGCGAGGCTCTTTTCGGCGGTCCTACGGGTGTGGAGATTTATGCGCGGCTGATCGAACAAGCTGGCGCACTGCTTCGCTCTGGTGGGATTCTGGTCCTCGAGCTGGGTCATAACTCAGCAGAACATGTACGCACGATCCTGGCGACACAGAAGTGCTGGACCAACGTTACCTTCACGAATGATCTCGCAGGCATCCCGCGCGTGGCCGCTGCCGACCGTGTCTGACAAAACGCCGCAGCTGTTTTGGCGTAGAATCTAACTCTCGTCCGTTTCAACGATATGCCGCAGCTGGCCCATTTTCGCGCGAAGCACGACGCCTCAGCGCCGGCTGCGGATTCCGCTGCTTCCATTCTTCACATCGACATGGATGCGTTTTTCGTTTCCGTCGAACTGCTGGCGCGCCCCGAATTGCGCGGGCTAGCTGTGATCGTCGGAGGCCAGAGCGACCAGCGCGGCGTTGTGACGTCCGCCAGCTACGAAGCGCGTCGTTTCGGCGTTCACTCCGCGATGGCCCTGCGCACGGCTGCAAAACTTTGCCCGCATGCTGTGTTTCTCGAAGGGCACCACGAACTCTACAGCCGCTGGAGCGATCGCGTCGCAACGATTCTCGCGAAATATTCACCGACCGTGGAAATGGCCTCCATTGACGAAGCCTATCTGGATCTTGCAGGCACCGAACGCCTTCATGGTCCGCACCTTGGCGCAGCGCACAAACTTTTGCTCGAAATCACCTCAACAACCGCGTTGCCCTGTTCGGGCGGTTTGGCGGCAACGCGCCTTGTCGCAAAAGTCGCGAGTGAACAGGCCAAGCCGCGCGGTCTGGTTTGGGTTCCGCCAGGAAGTGAGCCCGCCTTTCTCGCGTCGCTGTCCGTGCGGAGGATTCCGGGCATTGGAAAAGTGACGGAGGCTGCGCTGAAAAGCCTCGGGGTCGAAACCATTGCGCAACTTCAGCAGGTAACACTTCAGGGTCTCGAAGAGGTTTTTGGAAAATGGGGCCAAGCGCTTTATCGCAAAGCGCGCGGTATCGATTCTTTCGAATTTTTCGTTGACGCCGAGTCGAAGTCAATTTCCCACAATCAAACGTTCGGCCATGACACAAACGACCGCGAGGTTCTAGAATCCACGCTAAGCCATCTCTGCCAGAAGGCGGCCAAACGTCTGCGCGAAGCCGGCCTGCACGCTCGCACCATTACCGTTACGCTGCGCTATGCCGACTTTACGACGATTACTCGTGGCCATACGCTCAGCGAGCCCTCCGATCTCGATACTGTGTTTCTGCGCACGGTCCGGGATCTTTTTTCGGGCGCTTGGGACGGAGCCGCGAAACTGCGGCTTGTGGGCGTTGAATTTTCTTCGTTCTCGGGCGCGTCCGGCCAAATGGAACTTCTCGACCCGGGACGCCGCGAAAAGCTTGAACGGCTAGCCCGCGCCACCGATCGTCTTCGCGACCGCTTCGGCTTTTCGAAAGTACAATTCGGCGGCTCGCTCACCTCTCGCGACGATTCCGACGACCACGACTGATTTCTCTAGCGCACCGGTAGTTGCCTCCTGGACGGAACAAATGCGGTGTAATCTGTTTCCTGTCCTATAATCACGTCTCCCATGGCCGCAACTTCTAATCCCGAAAAGCGTTCGACCGGCGCGTTCCACAGCTTGCGCGACTTTTGGGCTCGCGTGACCGAAGGTCTGAAAGTCAGCCAGCTCTGGGGACAGTTCAAGTCTGAAGCCACAGCCACCTACGGCTTTTACTCGAAGGATGTGGATCGCGAGGCCATCAGCCAGGAGAAATCAAAATTCAAGCGTTTTTGGCGGACAGCTTGGGGTTTGTTTCTGGCCATGTTGATGAAGCTCTCCCCCGCGCGACGGGTGCTACTGATCGCAGCGATAATCCTTCTGGTCGTTCACAACGAAAACTATGACGGCATCTGGCTTGGCGCCGTGATTTTATTTTTGTTGCTGGCGCTCGAACTGGCCGATCGAGTGACGATGAAGCGCGACCTGGAAATCGCGCGCGAGATTCAGCAGTGGCTTGTTCCGGCCCAGCCGCCAATTATTGCGGGCGTGGATATTGCATTTGCCACGCGTCCTCAAAACACCGTTGCGGGCGATTATTACGATGCGTTTTTACGGCCGTTGCCGTCGAGCGGCGCGAGCAAGCCGTCCTTACTGATTGCGGTTGCCGACGTCGCGGGGAAAAGCGTGCCGGCGGCACTCTTGATGGCGACATTCCAGGCGAGCCTAAGAGCGCTTGCGGCGACACCAGCTTCGCTTGATGAAATTGTAGCGGGCCTCGAACGCTACGCCCGGGCGCACAGCCTTGAAGGCCTCCGTTTTACTACCGCCTTCCTCGCGGAAATAAATGTTGAGACTCGCGAGATGTCCTACGTGAACTGCGGGCATAACGATCCGATCTTGCGCCGAGCGTCCGGAGAAATCGAGCGGCTTTCCATCGGTGGCCCGCCGCTCGGGACGCCGCTCTTCACCGAAAACGAAATCCCCTATCCCTCCGGACGCACCCAGCTTCAGCCGGGTGATTTGATTTTCATTTTTACCGACGGCGTGGTGGAAGCGGTGAATGAAGCCGGAGAAGAATATAGCGAAGCGCGGCTTCTTCCCTGCGTGCGGCCAATTCCAGCGAACGCTGCAGATGT
>JBAVQA010000245.1:0-1941 GCA_049693595.1 Candidatus Acidiferrales bacterium
CGCGGGCTTTTCTTGTGAATTTCAAGCGGACGAGAAAACGATACTCTGGAGCAAACTCGCGTTCCTGGCGCCATTCGCGCTCACCACTACAGCGGGAAATAAGAGCAAGCAGGAGATCTGCGCCGACCCTGCGTGGCGGGCACGGCTCGAATCAGCGATACGCGAGGCCTGCGCCGTTGCGGTGGCGGAAGGGGCAACTGTCGATCACGCAAGAATCCTGGCGACCATCGAGTCGTTACCTCCAACGATGCGAAGCTCGATGCAAAAGGACGTGTCGGCTCCCCGCACGCCCGAACTTGACGCCATAGGTGGCCCGATCGTTCGGGCCGGAAGAGCCCATGGCATCGATGTGCCTACAACTCGCGAACTGATTGCAGGAATCGAAGATCGCCTGAGCCACCAGCCCCTTGTTGCCCACCTCAGATGATACAAAGCTAACCGAAAAGCAGCAAAGAGGTTACGCGGGATCTGGCATTGGGTCAGCCCGGGCCGGGCGACGCGAACCAATTTGTTTACACCGCGATGAAACCTTTTGGAGAGTCGAGAATCATACCGCAGGTAGTCCGATGCTAATTCAACACAGCGGATCGTCTCCAAATCGTCCTAGGGGCGAACAACTTCGAACTTGGAATGGAAAGGGCGCTCCGATTTAGTACGGACTATCTTCACGGATGAACTTCAGCCTGAAGGACATGTTGTAGATCTCAAACTTTCGAACAGGAGCCAATTAAGGACAATGACAAAATCGAAGAAGGCTTTGGTTGCCGGCGCCGCACTTGCAGGTCTTTTGGCGGGCACCGGTGCGACAATTCAGGCATCAAATCTTCTGTCCGGCGTGAGGCTGGCTGCTCAATCCGATCAGAAGCCGGCAGACACTAAGGTGAAGGAAAAGCACGCTTGCAAGGGCCAGAACTCATGTAAGGGCAAAGGCGGTTGCAAGGCGAGCGACAACGGTTGCAAGGGCAAGAACTCGTGCAAAGGCAAGGGTGGTTGCGCTACTGACGGTTCCAAGCCGCCTGCAGACAACTAGCACCCACAACAGTAGTTTCTAGGCTCACATTCACGGCCTCCGGATGGGGCGGCTGATTCTTATCCGCCCCTAGGGAGGCATGGAACATCAAATGCCTGCCAATGCCTTCAATAATTTTACGGACTTTGGAATCGGGATCGGATTGCGATCCCCGCATTACAATCACATCCTGACTCGCAAACCCGTCGTCGACTGGTTCGAAATCATCTCTGAAAATTTCATGATCGATGGCGGACGCCCGCTGCGTATCCTCGATCAAATCCTCGAGCAGTACAAAGTAGTGCAGCACGGCGTATCGATGTATTTCGGGTCTGCCGAACGAGCGGACCGGGAGCATCTTCGGCGGCTGAAGGAACTTGTGCAGCGCACCAAGACGCCTTGGCTAACGGATCATCTTTGCTGGGGTAGCGTGGATGGGCGGTACACGCATGACCTGCTCCCGATGCCCTACACATTTGAAGCTGCCAAGATTACCGCCCAAAAGATCCGGGACGTGCGAGATTTCCTGGAAGTGCCTATCGCCGTGGAAAACGTGAGCAGCTACGCCGAATTCCATGTCTCCGAAATGACCGAATGGGAATTCCTTACGGAGGTTGTGGAACGCGCGGATTGCGGCATCCTGTTGGATGTGAATAACATCTATGTTTCGTCCCAGAATCACAATTTCGATCCCCACACTTATATCCGCGAAGTTCCGGCCGAGCGTGTCGCTCAAATTCACATCGCGGGCCACTCGAAATATCGCAAGTACATTCTGGACACGCATGATCACCCCGTGATCGATCCCGTTTGGAAGCTCTACGCTGATGCGATCCACCGCGCAGGCCACACCGCAACTCTCCTTGAGTGGGACGACAGCATCCCTTCGTTTGATGAAGTTCACACGGAAGCTTTGAAAGCAAACAAATTCC
>JBAVQA010000246.1:0-1508 GCA_049693595.1 Candidatus Acidiferrales bacterium
AACGGCGCGGCGCATAGCCGCGACCGGCGCGCGCTGGCCGGTCCATATTTCCCACTGCGCAGTTCCCTGCGCCAGGAACATTTCGAGCCCAGATACGGTTTCTATGCCGCGCCGCGCTGCAAGCTGCAGAAGTCTCGTTTCGACAGGACGGTAAATCAGATCAAACACAAGCCGGCAATTCAATTCACGCGCCATCAGAGGCGACCGTCCTATTGCGGGAAACATGCCGATCGGCGTAGCGTTTACAATCGCGTCGAAAAATTCCTTCCCTAGCCGGACGCGCAGGATTGCTTCTCCTCCTACGGCTTTGGCCAGCGATTTTGCTTCCTGCGGCCGTCTCGCGCATATGCAAACCGCGGCTCCGGATTGAGCAAGCGCAAACGCCACAGCTCGCGCCGCGCCGCCCGCTCCCAGAATAAGCACTCGGCTTGCCCGGAGAGAGATCCGCATTTGAAGCGCGCGAAGTACGCCAATATAGTCGGTATTATAACCGTAAAGTTTTCCCGCACCGCGCACGACGACCGTATTTACGGCGCCGATCGCCGCAGCCAACGAGTCGCAGTCATCCAAATGGCGTAGTATTTTCTGCTTGTATGGCAGGGTGACGCTAAATCCTCGAATGCCCAGCGGTTCGACGCCAGAAAGAAAATCCCGCAGATCGTGGACTAAGAAAGGCAAATACACCGCGTCCATTTTCCTGACTTGAAAAGCGGCATTTTGCAGTTGCGGCGAAAGCGAATGGGCGATCGGATCGCCAATTACGCCGTACACACGGGTTTTGCGGCTGATCCGGTCCGCTCTATACAGATTTTTCAGCGCATCAAGCGACACCTGGCCGGGCGCAGTTGCCGTTTCAACCGGGGCGTAGGAGAGGGCGCTGCCTTCGCGTAACGCGAGACATCGCAAGGGCAGCGCCACATGGCCCATTGGGATAGCAACGATATTTCGTCTGCCGCGTGCGAGACGGAACAGGCTCAGGCCTTCAGCCAGCGAACTGGAATTCGCCGCGATTTTGATCGCATCCGGCCGATTGCGCCAAAGCTGGGCAGCAAAACTCCGCCAGTTCGCCGGTTTGCCCCGGAAAAAGTGCGCCGACTCGAGGCGGCGGCCCTCACCTAGAAGAACTTCGAGCAAGTCGGGCGGACACTTGGAGGTGCTTTCAATCTCGAGGTCGTACCAGGGGCACCCAGCCCGAATGGCCTCGGCAAGAATGAGCAACTGGCTTGCGATTGTCCCGCGAAAGCGTCCGCCGGCCTTAAAACGCCGGCATGTGGCAATCAAAGTAGCGCGCGGCCGTTTACTCGCGAGCCGCCGGAGGAAAGCAAAAATCTCCCTCTCGCTCCCAAGCCAGTCAAGGCGCAATTCCACGGTGCGAGTCTGGCGTAGCGCCCGCCCGAGCTGCGTCCACATCGACCGCTGATCCTCCGCAGCCACAACTGCGCAAATTTTGTCTTTGCCGATCATTACGCCGATGCCCCGCTTAATAGCCAGTCTGACCACCCAGATTC
>JBAVQA010000247.1:0-6395 GCA_049693595.1 Candidatus Acidiferrales bacterium
GTTTTGAGTGAGTTACAGCCAATTCTGTTTGTGAGCCAGAACCGGTTAGAAATGGGCGGAAATTGACGGTAGCTGCGGCCGGATCAAGCTGACGAGCGAAAGCTAGCGCGGGTGAAACTGCGCGAAAGGAGTAATGAAATTGAGTGGACCTTTCTTCGTCAGGGGAAACGAGGGACGGCACGGCTGAGCTTCGCAGCACAGCGTAAACCCTTAGCAACTCACGGCAAGGAGCCGTGCCCTGACGTAGCCCGGGCGGTGCGGTTGTGGCCCCGGGTAGAAATGTCGCGGTCGTTTGTTTTGAGTGAGTTACGGCGCTTTCTACATATTGGGCAGAACCGGGTAGAAATGCAGACGCCAAGCTCGAAACTGAGGGTTTTGCACTAGCGCGGCGGTTCCATTCGCGAGTGCGCTTAGGGCGAATCCCGTCGGGATTCATAGGATCTACAAGGGGAAAGTTCGAGAGTTGGGGCGGGCAGAGTGCCGGGATTGCGTCTTGTTGAAGCGCTCGACGATATTCAATTTTAAACACGAGCGACGCTAGCACGTGAATTTGAGAAATTCAAGACCCTGTGCGTGTGAGCATTTGGTGTCGGCGCGGGGTTGTGCTGGATTTTTTTGGCCTTCTCGACAGCTGTCGTCGGATGTGTCGCAAAGTTCAGTTGAAATGCAGTACCGATGCGGTCAATCTCCGGATACGCGCTAACGGATTCCCGTAAGCTGCAATCGGGAGATTGGCGGTCCCGGGTCAGAGACTTAAGACGGAGCCAATCGGAGATCGGCGTTCCCGGGATATGCACTGCTCCAAGGCCAGCTTTCGGCGGTGACAGCTAAGCAGGCTTTTACAGGATTCTGGTGGATGTACTCAACGGCTTGGGCGAAGTGGCGCTGATCACGAATATAGCGGTCCCAATACTCGCGGTGCCAAACAGAATTGCCAGAACCCAACGCGCCAATCGGGAGAGTGGCGTTCCCGGCGACACCCCGCTGATCGTCACGAATCTTGCGGGCGGTGAATTTCTTCCACGACGCCACGATCTTCGCGACCGTCCATCCATTCATCGGCTGGAAAAGCACGTGCACGTGATTCGGCATTACGACCCAAGCAAGCAGGCGGTAACGCCGCGAATCAAAGGCCAGCAACGATTCCTGCACGATGTTGGCGATACGTGGCTCGCCTAGCACGCATGAACCGTGACCCGTGTCGATCCATTCGTCCACCCACTTACGGCGTTCGGCATTGCGCTTCTCCGACGGAAGATTCTTCAGCTCGGCGTCGAGTCGCAGCAGTAAGGATTGCGGCAAGCTGTCCGCCAGATGAAAGGTGACATGCTGGGTTGCCTCGGAACTTTCGAGGTGCGGGAGATATCCACGGCTGTGCCACAATTGCGTCGGTTCAGTTGCGAGTAATTGAACTATTTTCCTACCGACAGCGTTAGTGCTGATAGATTCTCAATCGCGCGAGGTTGGCGACGTTGAACGAGAGGGTGCTGATGAAGCTGGTGATTGATGGGGTGAGCAAGCAGTATGCGGGGAAGGTGTGGGGGCTGCGGGATTTGCGGCTGGAGCTGAGGCCCGGAGTGGTGGGGTTGCTGGGGCCGAATGGGGCGGGGAAGTCGACGCTGATGAGGATTATTGCGACGGTGACGCGGGCGTCGGCTGGACGTGTGCTGTGGAACGATGCGGACATCGCGAAGGCTCCGGACACGTTGCGATCCGTGTTGGGATACTTGCCGCAGGATTTCGGCGTGTATCCGCATCTGACGGCGCTGGAATTTCTGCAATACATGGCGGCGGTGAAGGGGCTGGATGCGGCGTCGGCCCGGAAACGGATTGACGAGCTTTTGGCGGTGGTGAACCTGGCGGAGGCGCGCAACAGGTCGCTGGGCGGATTTTCGGGCGGAATGAAGCAGCGGGTGGGAATCGCGCAGGCGCTGCTGAACGATCCGGAGCTTTTGATCGTGGACGAGCCGACGGCAGGACTGGATCCGGAGGAGCGGACGCGATTTCGGAATTTGCTTTCGGAGCTGTCCGGCGAGCGAATCGTAATTTTTTCCACGCATATCGTTTCAGACATTGAAGCGATTGCGACGGACATCGCCATACTGGGCGGCGGGAGGTTGCTGGCGCATGCCGCGCCGGAAGAATTGTTGCGCGCGGTGGAAGGAAAAGTGTGGGAGTGGGTGATCCCGAGCGCGGAAGTGCCCGCGGCGAAACAAAAATTCCTGATTTCGACGAGCGTGCGGCGAACGGACGGAGTGCACGTTCGAGTTGTGGCGGCGGAAAGGCCGGGCGCTGGGGCCACGCCGGCGGCGCCTACACTGGAGGACGCTTACCTGCATTGCATTTCTAGCCAGCGAGCGGGAGTGGCGGCGTGAACGGCTCCGGCGCAAGTCACGGCAGGATTCTCTACCAGCTCGCCCGCGCGGATTTCCTGGAACGCGTGCGACGATACAGTTTTCTTTTTACCATGGCGATTTCTCTTTACCTGGGGTACGCGGCCGCGACGGGACAACTGGTGATGCGCGTGAACGAATCGCGCGGGGTTTTCAATTCCGCTTGGATTGGCGGGCTGATGGCGCTGGTTTCCACCACGTTTCTAACGCTCGCGGGATTTTACGTGGTGAAGAACACGATCGAGCGGGACCGCGCGACGCGCGTGGGCGAGATTCTGGCTTCGAC
Source organism: Candidatus Acidiferrales bacterium (assembly GCA_049693595.1). GTDB lineage: Bacteria > Acidobacteriota > Terriglobia > Acidiferrales > UBA7541 > Palsa-295. The sequence continues at coordinate 2,680 of JBAVQA010000247.1, forward strand.
GCCGATGTCGAAAACGATGTACGTGATGGGCAAGGCGATCAGCAACTTTGTGGTGCTGACGGCGATGGTCGTGATTCTGCCAATTTCCGGAATCATCATGCAGTTCTGGCATGGGGAAGATTCACATGTGGAGCTTTGGAACCTGATGGCCCCGTTTCTGTTGATCGCGTTGCCGGCCATGGCAGTGGTGGCCGCGATCGCTGTTTTATTTGAAACGATTCCATGGCTGCGCGGCGGCTTCGGAAACATTGTGTATTTTTTTGTGTGGACGGCGGCGCTGACGCTTCCGGTTGTGGGAGCCGAAAAGGGCGGGACACAATTTTTCGACTGGTCCGGATTGTCGGTTATCTGGAGCAGCCTGCGGGCGGCAGCAAAGGGGCCGGCGGATCACAATGGTTTTTCGCTTTCCTTTGAGTCCAGCACCGCTGTGAAGACAGCCTCCACATTTCAGTGGAATGGAGTTGAGTGGACGTCGAATCTGGTATTCGCGAGGCTTTTCTGGGTGGCTGCGGCCGTAGCAATCGCTCTCTTGGCGGCGCTGCTGTTCGATCGATTCGACCCTTCGAAAGAACGCTGGCGGCGAGCTGCTGCTCCGGAAGGCGACGAAGCGGTTGAGAGCGTGGCGGCGCAGATGCCGGCTCACACGGCGTTGCTGACGCCACTCGCAGCAAGAACGGGACATTTCAGATTCGGAGCGATTCTCGTCGCCGAGCTGAGATTGATGTTAAAAGGACGGAAATGGTGGTGGTACACGGTGGCTGCGGGGCTGATCGTCGCTTGTGCGGCGACACCTGACGCGTCGGCGCGCGGGATACTGTTGGCATGCGCGTGGTTGTGGCCGGTATTGGTGTGGTCGAGCATGGGCGTGCGGGAAGTTCGGGACCAAACCAGCGAGCTTCTTTTTTCCGCGCCGCACCCCATTGCGCGGCAGCTTCCGGCGGTATGGCTTGCGGGAGTGGTGCTCGCTCTGCTAACCGGCAGCGGATTCGGGGCTCGCGTTTTGCTGGGCGGAGATTGGCGCGGGCTGCTCGCGTGGTTGATTGGCGCGCTCTTTATTCCGACGTTGGCTCTAGCGCTGGGAGTGTGGAGCGGGTCGAGCAAGCTGTTCGAAATAGTTTACCTACTGCTATGGTACATCGGGCCGATGCACGCGACGCTGAAACTGGATTTCATGGCTTCAGCACCGGGAACGGCTGCCACACACGTACCACTCTTCTATTTCGCGCTCACGCTGGCGATAGCAGCAGTTGCAGTGCTCGGGCGGAAGCGACAACTACAAACTTGAACGCACGAGCCACGATCCGACCTCAGGGAGCTGGGAGAGCTAATTTTAGCGCCGCTGACTGGAAGGACAGGGTGCCTCTTTGGGTGCGGCGGGGGATGCAAAACGCCAATGCGGGGCGCGGAGCGGCTAGGATGTAGATGTGGCAAGGTGTGTCGCTGTAGCCGAGGGAAGGAACATGAAAATTGCGCGCTGGGGACTGGGAATACTGCTGGTAATGCCGCTGAGCGGCTGGGCGGGGCAACAGCAATCGTCGCAACAATCGACTCAGCAGGCGCCGGCGGACCCCGTCGCCGAAGCCGCTCGGCGAGCACGCGAGCAGAAAAAAGATGAGGGGAAGACAGCGCATGTTTGGAACAACGACGACATCCCGAAGACGAATGGAGTAAGCGTGGTGGGGGAAACTCCTGCTGCCGGAGCTGGCGCGTCCGCGGGCGATACGTCTAGCGGCGCGAATCCAGGGCCTGCGCCGGGCGTTGCGCCAAACGGCGACGCCGGTGCTGCTGCGCCGGGCCAACCCGCTGCTTCGGAAAAGACCGGAGCGATTGCGGCCGAGCTCGTCACGGCCAAAGAGCAGCTAAAAAGCCTTCAAACCGATTTGGACATTGCGCAGCGGAAGTACGCACTGGACGAGCAAACATATCTGAGCAATCCGCAACATCAGGACGACGTGGCGGGCGCCTCGCAGCTGAAAGATGAAGAGGATCAAATCGCGGCAAAGCAGCAGGAAATAGCGGACTCGCAGAAAAAGGTGGACGAGATACAAGCGAGGCTGACAGCGGCCGCGTCTGCTCCTACGCCGGCTCCGCCTCCACGCGACGATAAGGGCTAAAGCGAATCGCGGAGCAGGACCGCGCGCACGCTAGCAATCTTCCGTATATTTTCGAATCTCCCTCGATGAGATCCATTTCCGGAGAAATTTGAGTTGGAAGTGGACCACAACTAATCGCGGACATTTTTCTTGACACACTAGAGGCATGGGCGCACAATCCCGCCAGTTTTACGGGGAAGGGATTTTTTTCGAAGCGACGGCGGCAACTCCTCTCTTTATCCAAGATAAACTTTGCGCGCGGGAGGTGAAATGCAACAGCTTCCAGGTTGGACGGTGCAATGTTTGAATCCGGAGTGCGCCGCGCGCGGGCACTGGATGCGCGTGGAAGAAACGCCGCAGGAATGTTGCAGGCAGTGCGGCGCGCCGTTGCACAGAGTATCGCCGCCGCTCGCGCCGCGGCTTCGAATGCGGGCGCGTCCGCTGGCGAGCTACCGGCCGATGGGCCGGGGGCGTTGAAATAATGGGTGGCGCCTATCAATGCGACGGTCCCGCCCTTGAGGCCGTCGTACACGTCGCAGTTTAATACCTACACGTAGTATTCGGCGGGCCTGGTGCGCATGCCTCGCGGTTTTGCAGGTGATGTTCGTTTCGCGCTTGCGCCGAATCCGGTTAGAACGTCACCCGGAGCGCGAGCTGAAGGATCCGCGGATCGAACGTAGATGTGATCTGCCCAAATGTGCCGCTGTTGGGATTGACGGTCGGGTTCCCAAACTCCGTGTGATTGAAAATATTAAAAGCTTCCACGCGGAATTCGGCGGCCACTCGTTCCGTGATGGGCGTGGTCTTGGCCAAAGCCAAGTCCAGGTTCGTGCGCCCCGGCCCCCGGAAGAAGTTCCTGGGGAGCCCGTACAGGGCGACGTTTGCCGGCGCGGTGGCGTAGTCGGCTTCATTATTGTCGAAACCGGCGGGGTTGAAGTAGAAATTGCCTGGAGCATGTGGATTCTCGCGTTGGAGACTCGTGAATCCCGGTGCAAAGAGGGCGCTCACGAGATAAGGGTCGCCGGCTCCGGAGGGCCCAGGATCCGTGGGATCAAATCGATCCGGAAAATCCGCGGGTATACCGAGAGGGAAGCCCGTCCTCCAACTGAAAATCGGGTACAGGCTCCATCCTTTCGTCAAGCGCTTGGGTCCGGAAGCCCACTCACGGTCGAACGGCAAATCCCATCCGCCGCTGAACGTGATGCGGTGCTTAATATCCGAATCGGAGACGGCGCGAAATTGCTGGATGTTGTAAAACGGGACCTGCGAATTTCGATTCTGGAAACCTGATGAAGTATCGATGCTCTTGCCATACGTGTAAGCGAGCGTGAAGTAGGTGGTTCCGAAGAAGCGACTCTCGCCGACTTGCTTCGTCAAGGATGCTTCCAGGCTATTGTAGTTTGCGAACCCCACGTTTTGGAACTCGGGCAACGTGGCGTACGGGCATTCGCCAAGGTCTCCGGCACAGAAGCTGCTAATCTCGGGGTTCGGCTGCGGAGTCAGATTCAGAACCCGGGTCGAAGTACCAAGAATAAAGGGATTCACGTCCTTGAGCGCAGTCAGTCCTTTGGAGCTGTTCCCCACATAGTTGACTTCGACGACCAAGTTCTTGGCCAGTTCATG
>JBAVQA010000248.1:0-13359 GCA_049693595.1 Candidatus Acidiferrales bacterium
GCCACCGCCCCCGCTCCCATGGGACGAATGTATTGCCGCCACATATCGTCCGGAGTCATCTGCGGAATCGGAATCGTCGAAGGATAAATCGGTGTATTCCCCGCAAGCTGCCCGAAAAATTGAATCGCCGGCATCACCAGCAGCCAGGAAATCACGCCGCCCGCAAACAGAATGCCCGAAACTTTCGGCCCGATGATGTAACCCACTCCCAGGTATTCAGAAGTAATCGTCGCGCGAAACGACGCGCCCGGAAACCAGTGCGGCCGCGCTTCAGGCTGCGAATTCCACGCCTGAATCGTGTTCATGAAAAAAGTGTAAGCGCCTCCCAGTCCCAAGCCCCAGAAGACGCGTCCTGCAAACGACCCGCCGCGCTCGCCCGCCACCAGCACGTCCGCGCACGCCGTGCCTTCGGGGAACGTCAGGTTGCCGTGCTCTTTCACGATCAGCTGCCGCCGCAGCGGAATCATGAACAGCACGCCCAGCCATCCGCCCAGCAGCGCCAGCGGAAAAATCCGCCAGAACGTGAATTCCGTGCCAAACCCCAAAAAGATCAGCGCCGGAATCGTGAACATCACTCCCGCAGCCAGCGACTCTCCCGCCGACCCGGTCGTCTGCACGATGTTGTTTTCCAGAATCGTCGAGCGCCCAAACGCGCGCAAAATGCTGATCGAAAGCACCGCAATCGGAATCGAAGCCGAAACCGTAAGCCCGGCGCGCAGCCCCACATAAACCGTCACCGCGCCAAAGAGCAGCCCGAATAGCGACCCCAGCACCACCGCGCGCAGCGTGAACTCTGCGATACTCTCGTTCGCCGCTATATAAGGATGAAATTCGTCCGCCGGCGCCGTCGAACTCCACTTTTTCGTCGCCACTCACCACCTCCCAAGCCTTTTGGCTTCGCGCCGCTGCCCCTGCGCTCTTCTGTCGCCGCTCTGCGCTGTTTTGCTCACTTCTCTCGACGCCTAATTCCGCGCGAAAGCCGCGTCAGCCAAATTAGCCGCCCGCGAATCGGGCAAGGTAGCACCAGACGCACACCCAAGCAAGCCGGATTCCTGAATGGGAGATCCTGCTAGTATGAGTCTAGCGATTGGCGACATGTCCGTTGAAGGATAGGCTGGAAGAGATGAACAACCCCTATAAACTGAATGGGCAATGGATCGGCAAATATACTGGCACAGACGACGGATCAATCCATCTCAACATTGACGAAGACGAGTCGGACTATGTCGGCGTCGCATATTTATTCACCGACCCAAAGCTTCCGACCGTGATCGCCTATTTCGCATTCCCAAAAAAGACCGGAGAATTTTCGTTTCGTACAGACAAGATCCTAGCTATTGATCCTGGAACGAGCCTGCCAGTCACGTGGGAGAGTATTAAGGCGAAGTATCCTGAAGATACAATCTTCGGCGGGTGGCCGACCCTTGAGTCTCGATTCCTTTTCCGGCTGACCCGATAGCGGAGCGCACAGTTCCACACCACCAGTCCCAATCGCGCCAGAATAGCCGCCATTGAGACTCCTACGGACGCCAGCGGCACGCCAGTAACTTGTTTTAATGGTAGATTATGGCCGTGCAAGACCGAACGCCGAAAATGGCTACGCTCGCAAGACACCTAGTGTCTGCGATCAGAGACATTGGAAAATCCCTCCGAAACCAGACCGAAGCGATAAACGAAGCAAACAAGACAAAGCAAAGTCCACCGTCAGAAGTGCGCGCCGAAGTTACCACCCCGCACGGTGTGGAGACTCACAAGAGTGCAACCGACGCAAGGGATGACCAAGGGTATCAGCGACGGACACTTCTTGTCTCGTGGCTAACACTGGCGGCCATTGTCATCTACTCTGTATTGGTGTTTTTTCAATGGCGGGAACTGAAAAAGGCTACGACGGCTACGCAAAATGCTGCAGCTGCGGCTACCAGCGCTGCCAATACAGCTGACCAGACTCTGAAGAATGCGAAACAATCTTTTCAGATAGACCAACGGCCTTACTTGATCGCGGAATCTCCGGAATTTGTTGTTCAGCCTGCCGCGCCCGGCGGTGTTCCTAGTGCCAACGTCACCTTCAAGAATATAGGCAGGACCCCAGCGGTTAGAATGAAAAGTCAAATAGCCCTTCTCCGTTTTTATCCGGCGAAATTGACTCCAAAAGGAACAGAGAAAATTGTTAGATTTATGCAAGACAATTTTCAAGTTCTAGAAAACGCAATTGCTCTTGGCGACAAGGGGAAATATTCCGAACTGATAAGAGAGGACCTTGCTCCAAATGCAACTACGTTTAGCACGGCAACACTCGCTGAGCCAATCACAGCAGAAGACATCTTTAAACTTCAAAAAGGCGGCTTGATGACCCTCTTCTATATAGGTGTCGTGAAATACACTGACGCTTATAACGGAAGTTACGAAACTGAGTTTTGCTTTTTCTACTTCGGAACGGACCCCAAGACTTGGCATATTTGCGACAATCACAACATAATTCAATAAAACAGAGGAGCGGTGCCATGAATCGCAAAGGCTATGTTCGAACGTGGGCGACACAGGAAAATGCAAGAGGCCGTTACTTCGATTATTGGTTTACTTCGAACCCGGACAAGGCAGCAATTTGGGTTTCGAAAGACGAAGCTGATGAGGCTTGCAAAGATTTCAAGCGCGATACCATCACTATCCGATCATCGTTGGGCGGCGAGCATATTTGTTCTGGATTTAAATCCGAAGAACATAAGCCGGGCAAGTTCGTGGTGTTCTGCGAAGCTCCATTTATCGCTGAGCAACCGGATGCGTCTGCCTGACGAGCGCTACTCCCGGAAGCTAGCGGCAGGTGCCCGACCCTTGGTCTCGATTCCTTTTCCGGTTGACCTGACGGCAGGATGGATAGTTCCACACCACCAGTTCAAGACGAAGCTCCCCCAACCCGTGCGGGGTGCCGAACCCTTCGGTTCGTGAAGGGTTCGGGTTTTGACCTGCTTGCCCTCTATCGAATGACGCAAAGTGTGAAGCTCCGCTGTATCCAAGAAACCCCTCCGTTCAATGCGAACAATTCGAAAAGAACACAACACGCGTGTCCTTGCATTCCTCCTCCTGACTTCCTATCATTGTTGAGATGAAAATTTGGTTTAGGATCGGCCCTGATCAGGGCAAGGAGCAGAACGGGCCGCAGCCGCCCGAACGCTACAGCTCTGCCGCGAGCCAACTCATCCTCATGAAGCAAGCTCGAGAGCGGGAATTGACCGTTCTCACCGGCTGGCAGATTTCGACTGGCAGAAAGATCAGTGTCGAGCCTATAATTTAGTCATGAAACATCTCACCCTTCCTATCGTCGTAGAAGCTGATTCGGACGGCTATTTCGTCTCGTGCCCTGCGCTTCATGGCTGTTACAGTCAGGGGAGCACCTACGAAGAAGCCGTTGAGAACATCAAGGACGCCATCCGCCTGCACATCGAAGACCGCATCGCTGACGGCGAAGAAATTCCTGAGCACCTTTCTGTGAGCCTCTCCACCGTAGAAGTCGCCGTCTGACCCCAAGCTTCCTCGCCTTACCGCGCGCCAAATCACTGCGGTGCTCGAAAAGGCCGGATTTTCACTCGCCAGGCAGAGCGGCAGTCACATGATTTACAAGAATTCCGCCGGTAAACGCGTCACCGTCCCGTTTCACGCCTCCAAAATCCTTCACCCCAAAGTCCTCAAGAGCATCCTCCGCGATGCCGACATTAGCATTGAAAAACTCGAGGGTCTGCTGTAGGTCTGGCGGATAGAGCGGCTCGGGCAAAACCTCGCGCATTGAATGCGAAGAATTTGGAAAGCTCACAGGCTTCAAGTCCTTGCATTTCTCCTGCTCACTTCCTATCATTATTGCGATGAAAATTTGGTTTAGGATCGGCCCTGATCAGGGCAACGAGCAGGACGGGCCGCAGCCGCCCGAACGCTACAGCTCTGCCCACACGATGGTTCGGTTTCTGGACCCCTTTACGATGAGCGCCTGCGAAGGGTCACGATTCAGCGGGGCGTGGTCTCTGCGTCCGACCCTCTCGTCCGTCTCGCCGCCGGCCAAACCCCCCGCCGACCATTCTCTTCCTAGGGCAACAGCACTCCATCTCACAAACGGGTCACGTCAGGGCACGGCTTTCTACCCTGAGTTGCGAAGGGCAGCCGTGCCGAACAGCTCCCGAGCCTCAGGGGTTTCAACCCCTGAGGTCCGCGTGGTCAATCGCCCAACCGTTTATCAGGCGGGCTCCAGCCACTCGCCACTAGCCACTCGCCATTTTCGCCCCAATTCTAACCGGTTCTGGCCTAAAAACAGAAGTGATAGAAAACAAATGACTAAACCCCGTCTAACCGGGGCCAGAACACACATTAAGCATTTTGCTTTTCTCGCACTTTTCGCCGACAGGTTTCACGCGAGCAACTGTCGGCGGCTCAAAACCGAGCGATTTTTTCCGAGTTGTCGGACAACTTCTACCCGGTTCTGGTCAAAAAGTAGAAGTTGCAGAAAACAAACCATTAAACCCCTTCTACCTGGTTCTAGAAATCCACAATGTGTAACTGAATTTCTGCACGATTCTCGCGCGCTTTCTGTGCCCGCCGTGGCGGGCGCCACTTCGGCCTCCGCGAGCCTCTTGGAAGACGTCCGCCGTGGCGGACGTGTGCTATCCTTGCCGGGGAGACAGCCACGAATGGGCTACATCGATCGCATCCAGAGTGATTTGACCGCCGCCATGAAACAAAAGGACGAGCTGCGGCTGAGCGTCCTGCGCATGATGAAGAGCGCGCTCAAACATAAAGAAATCGAAAAGGTGCGCCCGCTCGACGACCTGGAGTCGCTGCAAGTTCTCCAAACTCTCGTCAAACAGCGCCACGAATCCGTCGAGCAGTTCACCAAGGGCGGACGCAACGACCTCGCCGAAAAAGAGGCCAAAGAAATCAAGATCATCGAAACATATTTGCCCGCCGCTCCCTCGGACGAAGAAGTTCATCGCGCCGTCGAAGCCGCCATCGCCGAAGCCGGCGCCGATTCGCTGAAGCAAATGGGCGCTGTGATCAAAGCCGCCCGCGCGCGCCTGGAAGGAAAATCCGTGGACGGCAAAGCCTTGAGCGACCGCGTCCGCGACCGCCTAACCGAGAAATCCGCCGGAAAACCCTAATGCCGCTCACGCTCGTGCCGCTGCCCGATTCCATTCCCGTTAAATATACGGAAGAGGAAGCCGAGTACCTCAGCGTCCGCCCGCTAGTCCGCCAAACTTTCAGCTCCACCGAGCTGGTGGACATGGTCGTCAGCGTAGCCGGCAAAGACCTCGCCCGCGTTCAGAAAATCCTCAGCGCCGGAACGGTTGTCTTTCATTCCTTCCGCTACTGGTGGACGGGATTCGAGGCGGACCCCGCGGCGCTGCGCGAGATCCTGCAAAAGTATCCCGACGCCGACCCTTCGCGCGCCTTTCGCGCCGAGGATTGCGCCGAAGTAATCCTCGAATCCAGCGGAACGCCTCCGCGCCACTCGCTTCGCATCCGCCGAGAAGAGGCCGGCAAACGCCGCCTGCTGCGTTCGCGCAGCTTCTGGGATAATTTGATGAACCTCGCGCGCGATGTCGCGCCCGCCTACCGCGAATACTCGTACTCCCAGCGCGGCGACATCTATCTCCTGGTTCTCACCCCTGAGCAAATCGCTCGTCTCGCTCGCGAAGCCGCGCGTTCGGCGCCTCGCACCCTTCGCGCTGACCTCGCTGTCCTGTCTGCCATCTCGCAAATCGTCTTCGTCTGCCCCCGCCCCGCGTCGCAATCAATCAAGACGATTTAGATGGCGTGGCGCGAGTACCATGAATTCACAAAACACACCGTCGAAAAGCTTCGCCGCACTCAACATTTTCTCGACTGGGCCAACATGCCCAACCCCTTCCGCCACTACGAAGGCGTCCCAGTCCTCGACCTCCCGGCCGACCCCCCAGCCCCCCAGATTTCAGCGCTCGAAGTCCTCGAAGGCACAGCAGGGAACACGCTTGCAAAAGATGGCGCCGCGTTCCTCTCGCAGTTGCTCTTCTACTCCGCCTCGATTAGCGCCACCAAAAGAGTTCCTTCAACCGGAGGCACCTACGCGCTGCGCGTCAACCCTTCTTCCGGCAACCTGCACCCAACCGAATTCCACTTCTGCACGCGAGGCCTCGTCGACTGGCCCGACGGCCTCTATCATTACCGCCCCTCGTCCCACATGGCCGAACAGCGCGCGATCGGAGATTTCGTCAATAAACTCACTGACACAACGGCACCCCTCGTATTCGTTCTGACCAGCATCGCGTGGCGCGAGGCTTGGAAATATCGAGACCGCGCATATCGCTATTGCTTGCACGACATCGGGCACGCCTGGCAATCGCTGGCGCTCGCCGCACGCCCCATGGGATGCGAGAGCCTCGCCCGCGGCCAGTTCTCGGACGACGAAGTTTCGGCATGCTGCCTCCTAAATGAAGATGAATGGCCCATGCTAATCGTGACGCTTCAAGGCTCGTCCATTCCGGTTGCGACGCAGGGCCCCGTCGAGACAGTTCTGTTTCGCGGCGAGCCAAACCGTCTTTCGGACGAGCAAGTGCCTTATCCACGGATCGAACAAATCCACGCCGCGACGAAACATCTCGCCGAAACCGCGATCTTGCCGGACCCGCCGAAACCAAACGGCCGCGGCGAGATCAAGTTACCTTCTCCGATCTCCATAAGCAGCAGCTTCGGCGAAGTGGTTCGCAAGCGCCGCTCCGCTCTCGACTTTCGCGGCGGCGACGAATCGATGTCGCTCGCGCAGCTCGCCACTCTCCTCGCGAGCACAGGAAAACCTCTCTTCGCCGATTTCGCCGTCCAACATTTCGTTCAACTGTATCTTTACGTCCACCGCGTGGAAGGTTTGGCGCCGGGCGCTTATCGCTACTGGCCGGAGCATGCACAGTTGGAACATATCAAGCATGGAGACCAGCGCCTGGTAGCTGCTGCGCTCAGCCTGGGGCAAGACCTGGCAGGGAACGCTTGTGTAGCATTTTCCATGATAGGCGATTTCGAAAGCGCTACCCGCATTTGCGGCGATCGTGGCTATCGATACGTTCATTTCGAAGCCGGTGCCATCGGTCAACGAATGTATCTCGCCGCCGAGGCTCTTGGCCTTCGAGCAACCGGCATCGGCGCATTCTTTGATGACGAAGTTCACAAATATCTAGGCCTTGCGCCCGAGCAAGGACAAGTCGTGTACCATTTTGCCGTCGGTCACCCTGTTCTCGATCCTCGTCTCGAGGCCTAAAACGAAATGGTCGGTATCTTGGTGCACGGCGATAACCATTTCATCCTGAGCGGGCCCGAGCCGGACGAAGCGGGCGCACTGGCGCTAGCGCGCCATTGGTCCATCATCCAGATTGGCGATGAGAAATCGCTATCTTTCGAGCAATGGCAGATTCGCACGAAGGAGTTTCGAGAAAACCTGGAATGGGCGGTGGTCGTCCCTGGTGACGGAGATATTTCTCCAGCAGTGTCGCAATTGCTCGCTGAACTATCCGCGCGAGGCATCGCCGTTCGCAGGTTCGACAGAGGCCTCGAGTAAATCCTCAAATCGCTCCCAAAGGTCCGAGCGGGTGTACAATGTCAGCTGTCTGTAGAGCGGTATGATTTAGGCTTCTGTGCAAATCCTGGTAGCTTGAGAATCAAAGCGGAAGATACCCAGTCCCTTGCCTCGATCGCATCTGAGAAACCCCGGCATACGCGCCGGAGTAGTCCGACTTTCATAAAAAGGAGAACAATCAATGAATCACGAACAGGCAGCATTCGCGACCGGAATGTTTGTACAAGGCCTCGAAAATGAATATACGATCACTCGGAAAGTCCTCGCCGCGGTCCCCGAAGAAAAGAAAGACTTTCGCCCGGACCCGGACGCGCGCACTGCATTCGCGCTCGCATCCCACATCGCTAGTTCTGATGTTTGGTTCTTGAATGGCATTTTGAAAGGCGAGTTCATTCCGGAAGGCGATAAGAAGTTTCGAAGCGTTGCCGAAATCGTTGCTTATTACGAAAGAGAGTTCCCGGCCGCGCTGGCCAAAGTGAAAGCTCTCTCACCAGACAAGCTTGCCAAGATCATCCCCGCATTCGGGATGTTTGAGCTTCCGGCAGCTGCCTACCTAGCATTCGTCACGAATCATTCCATCCATCATCGCGGACAGCTTGCTACCTATCTTCGGCCGATGGGAGCCAAAGTTCCGAACATCTATGGCGGCAGCTTCGACGAGCCCATGCAAATGCCCGCCGCAGCCCACTAGAATTTTCACCCAAGAATGGGGCGAGGCCGCCCTCGCCCCAGAATCGTCGCGCTTATAGAAATATTCAGTGCTCTCGCCGATATTCTGGCACTGCCTTCTGCGAGTTGGGGCGCGTGAGAAGTTCGCATGGGTAACTCTCACAACACTTAATCACGTTTCGGACGACAGACTCATGCACAAGTGATTTAAGCTCTCCCGTTAAAGGCCCAATGTGGCGACAAGGGGGAGACGAGATGCTACCTGCAAAACCCGGGCATCCTGTAGGCGCAGTGCTTCTGAAGCTAGTTGTTTTACTATTTCCAATCGCAGGGCTGATTGTTATTTCAGAGCCGAACGCACACGCGGTTCCTAGCTACTCGCGCCAAACCGGAATGCCTTGCGCCACTTGCCACTATGCTCCTCCTGAGCTGACGCCGTTCGGAAGAAAATTTAAACTGGACGGCTACACGTTGGCAACAAAGGCCACGATAAAAGACGATAAGAAAGACCACAATTCCGGGCTGCAACTTCTGGAAGCATTTCCCATTTCCGTGCTCTTTGACACCTCGTTCAATTCTACAAAGTCGCCGCAGCCCGCGACGCAGAACGGCAACTTCGAGTTTCCTCAGGATGCGTCCCTATTCCTCGCGGGGAGCTGGGGAAGCCATGTGGGCAGTTTCTTGCAAGTGACGTATGACGGTCAGGCGGATCATTTCACTTGGGACAATACCGACATCCGCTTTGCGAACAGCGGACAACTGTTCGGCAAATCGTTCTCCTACGGCGCAACGTTTAACAACAATCCAACTGTTGAAGATCTTTGGAATAGCACGCCCGCTTGGGGATTTCCGTGGGTCTCGACCGACGTCGCGCCGTCGCCCTCCGCAGCTGCTATTATTAATGGTCCGCTTGCTCAAGATGTGGCAGGCCTCGGCGCATACGGCATGTGGAACGATCATTTTTACTTTGCCGGCACGCTCTATCGCTCCGAGCATATTGGCGGACCTCAGCCGAATCCGGGCACGGGATTCTCGGGCACGGGATTCCCAATCAACATCCAGGGCGTCGCTCCGTACTGGCGTGCTGCATGGACGACTTCCACCGACAACAACAACATTGAAATAGGCACCTATGGCATGCACGTGAAAAGCACTCCGAACGCAGTTGTCGGTGCAGAGGACAGCTACACGGACTGGGCTGTAGACTTTCAGTACGATCGGACCATTCCACAATTTAAGAATGACGTTTTGTCATTCCGCGGGACGTATATTCGCGAGAATTCATCTCTATTAGGGACACTCAATTTGGTGCCACCGGGGGTGGCGCTGTCACGCCACCACCTCAACACAGCTCAGCTCAACGCCGAATATCACTTCGGTACGCGTGTTTCCGGAACTGCCGGCTTCTTCAACGTGACCGGAACAGCGGACCCGCTGCTTTTTGCCCAAGCTCCAGTAACTGGCAGCGCAAATGGGAGTCCCGCGAGTACGGGGTACATACTTAACCTCTCGTGGTGGCCTTATCAGAACATCGACCTCGCAGTTCAATACACGGGCTACAACCGATTCAATGGCGCCGGAACAAATTACGACGGCGCAGGCCGGAATGCCAGTGCGAACAACTCTACCTACCTGCTCGCGCGATTTATCTTCTGATCGGTCCATAACGGTCCGGCTTGGGGTGAACCCAAGCCGAAGGCGCCGAGGGCGAAAACTCGCGACAAGCTTATGACGTTGAGATAAACTCGGGACTTCTCAGCAGCGGACCGGGTGGTTCAGTAGCTTTGCAAGTACGTACGAAGTGATCCGGCCGCGCCAAATCAAGGAGAAGCGATGCAAAAAATCCCTCTGCGTCTCGCACCGGCAGCTTTTTTATTTAGCCTCACAACTCTAGCTCTCCCCGGTGCTGTACGAGCACAGAACGATGCCGCCAAAACCTTTAAGGAGAATTGCATTCTGTGCCATGGGGCGGACGCCAGCGGCAATACTGCTACCGGTAAAGCCTTAAAAGCTAAAGACCTCGCTTCGGCCGAAGTGCAGAAGGAATCCGACGACGAACTCGCCGCCATCATCAGCAAGGGACAGAAAAAGATGCCCGCGTTCGGCTCGAAGTTTTCTCCCGACGTGATCAAGTCACTCGTTGCGTACATCCGGAAGTTGCCCAAGAAGTAAGAAGGCTCAATAACTTGCAGCCGTGTCTCGCGCTCCAGCAGTTTTCTGCTATTCCGATGTCCAGGTAATCGGGAGAATTCCATGAAGGGCAGGGAAGAAGATTCCGTGGAGATGTGGAGGAGAAAATTTTCCACGCCCGAACTACCTTCCAGCGAACGACGTTCTTTCCTGGGTGCTCTGGTTGCCTTGGGCTCGTTTTGTGTAGGTGCGCTGCTCTCTGTTCCCTTGATCCGCTTCACGCTTTTTCCACTCTTGCGCCGTACTACCGAACTTGAGGCCTCGCCAGTGGGGGCGCTGAACGATTTTTCATCCCTGAGTGAGCCACTCGCGCGCACCGTTCAGGTGGAGCAGGTGGACGGATGGCGCAAAGCGGTTTCGGAGAAGACCGTGTATGTGACGAAAGACAGCCACGGGCACTTGTGTGTCCTCTCCTCCATCTGCCCGCATCTGGGTTGCACCGTACCGTGGGTCAGCGACAAGAAAGAATTTATCTGCCCCTGCCACGGAGGTACTTTCGCGCCGGATGGAAGTCGCATCAGTGGACCTCCTCTCCGCGGAATGGATAGCCTTGAAACGGTCAATCAGGATGGCCAGCTATTGGTGCGTTTTCAGTATTTTCGCCAACTCGTCGCAGACAAAGAAGTTGTGGGCTAAAAAGGCTCTCCGAAATGTATTCAACCGGTCCCAAGGGAAACGACGCTTCCCAAAGTGTGCAAACAGGTTTTCGCGGATGGCTCAATCGCCGCACCGGCTTGGACGACATGCTTCGGACTGCCCTGGATGAACCAATCCCCGGGGGCGCGCGTCTTGCTTATATATTCGGCTCGGGACTTTTGTTTATTTTTCTCTCGCAAATCATCACCGGAGTATTTCTCGCGCTTTACTATGTTCCTTCCGCAGACCACGCCCACACCACCGTCGCCTACATCACCAAGGTTGTCACCGCTGGCTCTTTTCTTCGCAGCCTTCACGCTTACGGGGCCAGCGCCATGGTTATCGTGTTGCTGCTCCACCTGTCGCAGACGTATATCTACGGCGCGTACAAAGGGCGGCGCGAACTGCTTTGGGTTTCCGGCTGTGTACTTTTCGGGTTGGTGCTGGGAATGGCTTTCACTGGTTACCTGCTTCCCTGGGATCAAAGAGCGTACTTTGCGACCGCCGTGGGCACGAACGCGATCGGTGAGATGCCGTGGGTTGGCGAATCGCTTACCCGTCTCTTGCGCGGTGGCACCGAAATGGGGACTCTCACGATCTCACGTTTCTTTGTAGCTCATGTTTTCCTGATCCCAGCCTGCATCTTCGCCCTGGTGGCCTCCCATATTTTTCTGTTCCGTGCGGCCGGCCCCGCGGGCCCCGTCGTGGAAGATCCCTACAGTCCAAAGTTGAAACCGGAACCCTTCTACCCACGCCAGGTGTTGATGGATCTCTCGCTCACGGCTCTCCTCATCTTTGGGCTTGGCGTGCTGGCCTTCTTCATGGCCGTGCCACTGGGACCTGCGGCCAATCCGGCAAATGCGCAATACGTGCCCAGGCCGGAGTGGTACTACCTTCCGATATTCCAGTGGATGAAATACTGGCACGGCGCTGCTTCGGTGATCGGCATCCTGGTCATTCCGATGATTCTTGCCATCGCCGTTATCACTCTGCCGTTTCTCGATCGCAGTGTCGAGCGGCGGCCCTGGAAACGCCCCGCGGCGATGGGAGCATATGCGTTCTTGATGTTCGGGCTCGCGGGGCTCGGGCTGCGTAGCGCGTATCTGGACAAGCACGATCCCAGCGTTGCGCAACAACTGGACAAGCAAAAAATCGAAGAACAGGAATACATGCGCAAACCGTTCGAGCCCGAGCTTTCTTCTGGTTCGCTGGCTGCAGCGAATGCGGCTCTGGCCGATCCGGTCGCAGCGAAAGGGAAAACAATCTTCGAGGCGCACTCCTGCAACGCATGCCACGGTGATGGTGGGATTGGTACGGCAGCAGGCCCTGCTCTCATAGGTGTTTCGGCGAAGTTTACTCCTGATCAGCTGGTCGCACTCTTCAAGCATCCCACCGCCAAGATGAACGCCGGCGGCATGCCACCGGTAGATTTTCCGCCGGATGACATGAATGCGCTAATCGCCTATCTCGAAAGTCTTAAGTAAGCATGTCAGCGACATTCATTCTGTACGCTCTTGGTGCATTCCTCGAACTGCGCACGGTAACTAACGGCAGAAAGTGGCAGCGATGGCTTCCGGTATTCGCTTGGCGGAGCAATCAGCGGTCGCGGCCGCTAGCGCGACGCGCTGTGTTTCTCCACGGACAGAGCACTGTGTAACGCGGTGTTGCCGTCGCATTTTCCTTGCTGGCAGACAGAAGCTTCCTCCGAATCAGCCACCGGACCGCAGACTGTGCGGAGCTCTTCGAGACTCCGATGGATTCCGCAAGTTCCTGATAGCTGATTTGAACCACGGAATTTCCGCGCCGCTCTTCGGCAGCAAGCCACAGGTACACCAAGAAGCTGACCGGCTTGCGATCGTGGCCGACTAGGTCGCGCATCAATACGTCTGTCACGTAATCGTCGAGAACGGGCATCGCTATACCAACTGTTAGTATAGGATTTGTTAGCAGATTGCAACCGCCAACTTGCTCAAGCTATGCTCCGGCCCGCAGCCAGGAAATTCAACTCATGATTTAGGAGATTCAACTATGATTCGTGGACTCAAGTTCGTCAGCATCCCCGTTCGCAACCAGGACGCTTCTCTGAAGTTCTTTACCGAGAAGCTCGGATTTAAAGTCGGCACGGACCAGCCTTTCAATGATAAGCAGCGCTGGATTGAACTCCTTCCATGAGAAGGCCGGTCTGAGTCAAGACGGTTTTGAGTTTCTTTCTGTGGAACCTAACTTTTTCACCGAGCCGCCTCTGTCGCCATCCTTCCATCCGCAGTCTTTGATGAGCGATTTTC
>JBAVQA010000249.1:0-4479 GCA_049693595.1 Candidatus Acidiferrales bacterium
ATCCCAAGGGTCGCTTTGGCCAAAGCCTCCAGGAAATTGCAGAGTTGTTCAAGGCGGATGTCGGCTTGGAAGTCGCGTTCCTCGATAGCGGCGGCTGGGATCACCACGTGAACGAAGGCGGCGTGCAGGGACAGCTTTCAAACCTGCTCCGCGATCTCGGGCAAGGAGTTGCCGCTTTTCATCAGGACATGGGCGACCGCATGGGCGACGTAGTATTCGTCAGCATGTCGGAGTTCGGCCGCACCGCGCACGAAAACGGCAACCGTGGCACGGACCACGGCCACGCAAATTGCATGTTCGTGCTGGGCGGCGGAATCAAGGGCGGGAGAGTTTATACGCGCTGGCCGGGGCTCAGCGAAGAGCAGCTCAACCAGGGCCGCGACCTAGCAGTGACCACTGATTATCGCAGCGTGCTCGGCGAAATCATTTCAAAGCATCTGGGAGACCGCGACCTGAAGACCGTGTTTCCGGGTTTCGCCAACGATCCGCGACAATTTCTCGGATTAGTGAAGGAGTAAAGAAGAAAAGGGCCTACTTCGTTGGTGCGCTCTCTGAGGAATCAGGCGCGCTATTGAAGATCTTACTGATTCGATCGTAGTTCTTCTCAACAAAGGCGGCATTGTCTGGCAGCACCGAGTCCGGATATTCCTTGATCGCCCCCGCCCTCTTCATGTGCACGGCCGCCGCTGAATTGATTAACGTGTAAGTCATCACCACGAAATCATGGGGAGACAGACCTGCGCTTTTCAACGCATTCACTACCGGCGGATATTTTTCAATCGTTGCAACACTGCCTGCGATTGTGTTGCTAGGGTTCTTCGAGTTGTCGTCGTCCATCTGCTTGTTCAGGGCAGGATCGTCTTTCTGCACTTTACGGATGGCTTTCACCGCTTCAGCATATTTATCCAGCTTGTCCGAAGTGAGAACGAAATTCTTCACCTCGTTCTTTTCCGCTTCCAGCTGAGCTGAGGTTTTGTCGTCCTGTGACGCCGCGAGGCCCATTCCCAGCAGGAGGAAAACAGCTAGCGCGAGACTTGTTACACATTTCGCATTTGCCATAAACCTCACCTCGCCTGTCTCGGTCCGTTATTCCGACTTAATCCGCATGCTGTAGAACGAACGGTAAACGAAGGTGTAGGAAATCAGAAAGAACACAGCAGCCAGAACGTGCGTCAACATGCCCCCCGTTTCCAACGTCAATTTCACGGCCAACTCGACGGCAAGCAAGCCGAAGAGCGTGGTGAATTTGATCACAGGGTTCAATGCCACGGACGAAGTGTCCTTGAAAGGGTCGCCCACCGTATCGCCGACAACGGTCGCGTCGTGCAGCGGTGTGCCTTTCTGTTTGAGTTCCACTTCAACGATCTTTTTCGCGTTGTCCCATGCGGCGCCCGCGTCTGCCATGAAAATGGCCTGGTACAGACCGAAGATGGCAATCGAAATCAGGTAGCCGATGAAGAAAAACGGTTCGACGAACGCGAATGCCAGCGTCGCAAAAAATACAGCGATGAAAATATTCAGCATGCCTTTCTGCGCGTACTTCGTGCAGATTTCGACAACTTTTTTGCTATCGGCCACCGAAGCTTTTTCTGCGCTCTCGAGGTTGATGTTGGCTTTGATGAACTCGACAGCGCGGTAAGCCCCCGTAGTTACCGCCTGTGTGGACGCGCCGGTGAACCAGTAAATCATCGCGCCGCCGGTTACAAGCCCGAGGAAAAAGGGAGCGTGTAGCAGCGACAGCTTGTCGACGTTCTCGGTGATGCCGTTGGTGAGCGCCATGATGATCGAAAAAATCATCGTAGTGGCGCCGACAACCGCCGTACCGATCAGCACGGGCTTCGCCGTAGCTTTAAATGTGTTTCCCGCACCGTCGTTGGCTTCGAGCAAGTCTTTAGCGCGCTCGAAGTTCACGTCCATGTTGTAATCTTTCTTCAGGTCCTGCTTGATGTTCGGAATTGTTTCAATCTGCGAGAGCTCATAGACCGATTGCGCGTTGTCCGTAACCGGCCCGTAGGAATCTACGGCAATAGTGACCGGGCCCATACCAAGGAAACCAAACGCCACCAGGCCAAAAGCGAAAACCGGAGCCGCAATCATTTGCGCCGAGGCCCCGAGTCCTTGCAAACTGACCATGTAACCGATGGACATCAGAGCGACCATAGCAAGGCCGAGGTAGTATCCCGAAAAATTTCCGGCCACGAAGCCGGACAAAATTCCCAAAGACGCGCCGCCTTCTTCCGCCGAGGTGACCACCTCTCGAACGTGCCGTGATTCAGTGGACGTGAAAACCTTTACCAGTTCTGGAATCACGGCTCCCGCCAGTGTTCCGCAGGAGATGATCGTGGCCAGCTTCCACCACTGCGTAGGGTCGCCGCCAAGCTCAGGAATGATAACGGACGAGACGCCGTAGGTGATCGCGATGGAAACGATCGAGGTGATCCATACGAGCGAAGTGAGCGGAGACTCGAAATTCATTTCATCCGCGTTCGAGAAGCGCGCCTTGGCGATCAGGTCGTTGATGAAGTACGCCAGGGCGCTCGCGAACAGCATGGCGATGCGCATCACGAATATCCAAACGAGCAGCTGAACTTGCACCGTGGGACTCTTCACCCCTAGCAGGATGAACGTGATCAGCGCTACTCCGGTGACGCCGTAGGTTTCGAAGCCGTCCGCGGTTGGTCCCACGGAATCGCCTGCGTTGTCTCCCGTGCAATCGGCAATCACGCCCGGATTGCGCGCATCGTCTTCTTTGATCTTAAACACAATCTTCATCAAGTCGGAGCCGATGTCCGCGATCTTGGTGAAGATGCCGCCCGCAATTCGCAACGCGGCGGCTCCGAGCGACTCGCCAATAGCGAAGCCGATGAAACAGGGCCCCGCGTAGTCGCCGGGAACAAAAAGCAGGATCAAAAGCATCATCAGCAGTTCCACGCTGATCAACATCATGCCGATGCTCATTCCGGCTTGGAGCGGAATGTGGTAAAGCGGAAAAGGTTTGCCGCGAAGGCCCGCGAATGCGGTTCGGGAGTTCGCAAATGTATTTACGCGAATGCCAAACCAGGCCACGCCGTAGCTGCCCGCGATTCCCAGCACGCTAAACAAAAATATGATGATTACGCGCGCTGCCTCGTAATGCAGCAGGACACCGAAATACAGCACGATCACGACGGCGATGAACAACTCGAGCAGCAAAAGAAACTTGCCCTGGGTTATCAGGTAGGTCTTGCAGGTCTCATAGATCAGCTCTGAAATTTCGCGCATCGCGCGATGAACCGGCAGATTCTTCAGCCGCGTGTAAATCACCAGGCCGAATACGAGTCCAAAAATGCAAAATAGTATTCCGAAGAGCAGGAGTTTGTGGCCGTCCATCCCCAGAAAATTTACTTGCGACAAATCAGGCAGCTTCAGATTGGCCTCGCCGCCAGGCGTCTCGCCTTGTGCGTGAGCCGCTGCAGCACCGAACAACATCGAGATCGCCGCCGCTGCGCATTTCAGCATGTTGCCGAAGGGTTTCAAGCCTGCACTTGACATAAGATTGCGCATTAAAAGGCCCCCACTAAGCGGGCGGTGACACATTTGAAGAGACAAGAGCACATTCAGCCTTCCTCCGGATGAAGACTCCTCGGCGGGAGCCCACAGATTGCGAGAAGTTAATAAACAGAATCGACTTTTGTATCAGGATTAGCGTCTTTCGTCAAGAAAAGAGGGGGTTTGCCAGCAGAACCGCTTCTGCTTTGGCAAATTCCAGACCTGCCCGAAGCTTTGCGATTACCAACGCGCACATTCTTCCCAAGGGGTAATCGCCAACGCACAACCTTTCCTGCAATCCTAGAACTCCCATTCGGCCGCGGGTAGACTTTGATGGGAGGAACTGAGTGCCATGAAACCAAAGCTCCTATTGGTCTGCCTAGTTGTTTTTCTGCTGCCGAGGTCCGGTTCCGGACAAAGCACGTTGCAGTCGCGGACCTACAACTTCGAAGATCTAACCGCTCAGAAAGAGGCAAACGCCACCTTCCGCCCTATTCTGGATGGTCTGACCCACAATGGCTTTCACATCCACGTCCACGAAGTCTTTCTACTGCCCGGGAGTACTCCGCATCATGCCCATCACCACCAGCAGGAGGAAATGTTTCTCATCAGCGAGGGCGAGGTAGAGGTGACGATCGTCGACAAGACGACGAAACTAGGTCCTGGATCGGTCGCTTTCGTCGCTGCCGGCGACCAGCACCAAATTCAAAACATCGGGACAAGGCCGGCCCAGTATTTCGAAATCATCCTCGACCCACAAGCGTCGCATTAGAGCGATGCGCTTCTCCCTGCTGGCTGCGAAGAAAGCCGTGTCCAGGACCTCGACCCGGAGTTCAGTCCTGTGGAATTTTGGCCAGAGGAACCTCGAAGAACATTAGAGGTTTATTGCCCGGGATCACTGCTGCGTCAGGCACGTAGAGTACGGAAGCGGCGGCCAGTGACATATCCCGG
>JBAVQA010000250.1:0-2009 GCA_049693595.1 Candidatus Acidiferrales bacterium
CATCTTTAGCGCGGTACAGCGCCTCGTCTGCGGTACCGAGCATGGCCTCAGGAGTAAGCGCAGCGATACCGTTGCTTACAGCTAGGCCCAGACTGACGGTAATCGAAATTTCCCCAGAACCCGTCGCGATCAGTTTCGCAGCGATTGTATGGCGGATTCTCTCCGATAGTCCGAAAAGACTTGCCGCATCAGTAGAAGGCACGACGATTAAAAACTCTTCGCCGCCATAGCGTCCGACCGTGTCATAGGCTCGCACACTTGCGGTCATTATCCGCGCAACTTCCTGCAATACGGCGTCACCACATTGGTGGCCATAGGTGTCGTTCACATTTTTGAAATGATCGATGTCCAGCAGGATGATTCCAAATAAGCCGCCGCCACGTACTTGGCGGGAACGCTCCCGGCGCAGCATATCGAGAACCATACCTCGGTTTGGGAGCTCGGTCAGCGAGTCATGGGTAGCGCGAAAGAGGAGTTCGGCCCCCTTCTCCATCAGGCGATCCTGCAATTGCAAAATTCGCTGGCCGACGTGAAGACGCGCGCGAAGTTCCAGCACGTCAAAAGGTTTGGTCAAATAATCATCGGCACCCGATTCCAAACCGAGCAGCAAGTCTTCCTTCTGCGCGCGCGCGGAAAGCAACAAAATGTAGGTGTAGGGACGGTCCTTGCGTTCGCGAATTTTTCGGCACACTTGAAGGCCTTCCAGGCCAGGCATCATCCAGTCCAGCACGGCCAGACGGGGAGCATCCACTTGCTCGAGAAGTTCCAGGGCTTCGGTTCCGTTGGCGGCAACAGAAACCTGGTATCCGGAGCGGGTGAGAAGTACCTCCAGCAAACGCCGGGAGATCGGGTCATCTTCAGCAATCACGATTTGTTTTTTGAAATCTTTTTCTTCATTCAAAGAGGCACCTGCACCTTATTGCCAACCCGTTGCATTTGCATTGAGACTGCCTGGCCGTGCGACAAAAACTTCAAGACGGCACCGCGCGCAGAAGTGTTGAAAGTTGCGAGTAAAGAGCGGCGATCTCCCTTTCTAAGTTTGCGAACACCGATCGACAGGCAACCCAATGTCCGGCCCGAGCGAGCTTCTGCAACTCCTCCGAAGCGCGAGAAATGCCGGGGGCTCCGAGGCTCGCAGAGGAGCCTTGCAGAGAATGGGCAGAGCGCTCAAGGCCAATGCCATCAGACGCTGCCAGAGATTGACGAATTTTTTCCATTAACTTCGGACATTCTTCAATGAAGAGTCTCGCCAGCTCTTCAAGGGTTTCCTGATCTCCCATTCGTTGAAGCGCCTCTTCCAAATCGATGACGGCGACGGGAGAGGAGACGGGATCTGCTGCCACCGCAGGGGGAGGGTCCGGCGCGATATTTCCGGCCTTCATCCGGCTGAGTGCGGCAAATAATTCGGCTGCACGGATCGGTTTGGTGAGGTATTCGTCCGCACCGGCTCCCAAACATCTTTCGCGATCACCCTTCATGGCGTGCGCGGTTAGAGCAATTATCGGCAAGCGCAGGCCGGAAATTTGCTCCTTGGCTCGTACGGCTCGAATGGCTTGCAGTCCGTCCATGATCGGCATCTGCACATCCATTAGCACCAGGTCGGGCGTTTCTTGTTCGATAGCCGCAAGCGCTTCTTTCCCGTTTTCAACAACACGTACGGTATTGCCGTGCTTTTCAAGCAGCCTTCTGGCAAGAAGCCGATTGACGGCATTGTCCTCGGCAATCAATATCTTCAATGGGACTCCTTTTTGACCGAGCGGTTGCGGCGGAGTGATTCCTTTCGAGCGTTCTGGTTTTTCTTTTGCTAACTCGTTCAAGAGTGCATCGAAAAGCTCGGAAGGCTGCACTGGCTTCGTTAGATAGGCTGCAATCGCCAGGTCGCGACACCGCGCGCGGTCGCCGGACTGCGAACCTGAACTGAGCATCAGGACGGGAATGCGACTTGAACCGGGCTTTCTTCTAATCTCTTCGACTAAACCGAACCCATCCATCTCCGGCATGTGAAGATC
>JBAVQA010000251.1:0-5446 GCA_049693595.1 Candidatus Acidiferrales bacterium
CCGATCGTTCGATCGCGCGGCTGAGCTGGCTAAGAAAGTTGGTGGAGAAGCTGTGGCGTGGGAATCGCTCGAGTCCGTGTTGGGACTTCCTGACATTCTCGTCACTTCCGTCAGTTCCGCAGGTCCGGTTCTCACTCGCGAAGTCTTGGAGCATGCCATTGCTGCGCGCTCGGGCCGTCCCGTGTTCGTAGTGGATCTCGCCGTTCCGCGAAACGTGGCTCCCGAAACAGCGGGGCTTTACAATCTTTACCTCTACAACATCGATGACCTGGGCGAAATCGTTGAGCAGAACAAGAAAGCGCGCGAAGGAGAAATTCCACGCGCTGAAGCGATTATTTCCGAGCACATCGCAAAATTCGAAGCCTGGCGCGCAGCGTTGGAAGCCGGCTCCATCGTTGACGATCTGCGGGGCCAGTTTCATAAGCAGCGTGAATTGCTGATTCGCGAGAAACTGGCGGAGATGGAAGACGTTTCGCCGGACGAGAGGGCGCGCATCGCGCATATTACCGAGGAATTGATTGAGCGCGTGCTGGAGCAGCCGTCGAAGAAGGTTCGCCACGGCCGCGGCATGCGCGGGCGTCTGGCCGGCTTGGAAGCGCTTCGCCATCTCTTTGGCCTGGATGAGGACAGGGAGTGAAGCCGTTGCGCATCGCGACGCGCGGCAGCGCACTGGCTCTGTGGCAGGCAAATCACATTCGCGAACGTCTCGCACAATTGCACGGCATCGATTCCGAGCTCATCCGCATTCGAACTTCAGGTGACAAATTTCAGGGTGCTTCGGTGCTGGAGGTGAGCGAGCAGGCCGGGACGAAAGGTATTTTCATCAAGGAACTGGAAGAAGCGCTGCTTGCTGGAACTGCGGACTTGGCGGTTCACAGCATGAAAGATGTTCCCACGGAAAATCCTGCGGGACTTGTATTTCCCGCGATAACAAAACGAGAGGACGCGCGCGACTGCCTGGTTTCTCGCGATGGCGCCAAGCTGAAGGATCTTCTGTCCGGCGCCCGCCTGGGCACGAGCAGCCTTCGCCGGCAAGCGCAGCTTCGACATCATAGACCCGATCTTGAATTGCTCGATTTGCGCGGCAATGTGGACACGCGGCTAAAGAAAGTTGCAGCGGGCGCTTTTGACGCAATCGTTCTTGCGACTGCCGGTATGAACCGCTTGGGCATGAGCGACAAGATCACGCAAGTTCTTCCACCGGAAATTATGCTCCCCGCAGTCGGGCAAGGCGCTCTTGGAATTGAAACGCGCGTGGACGATCGCGAAACATTGCGGCTTGTCGCTGCGCTTGACGATTCCGAAAGCCACGAGGCGGTGACGGCGGAACGGGCATTGCTGCGCGAACTCGAAGGAGGGTGCCAGGTTCCGCTTGGTGCCTGGGCGCGGCGCGAGAAAGGGGAATTGCGATTGGAAGCATGCGTCTTCTCCGCCGACGGAAAAGAATTTGTGCGCAGGGAATTGCGCGGAAGCGCGGAAGATGCTGAAGGACTTGGCGTGCGGCTTGGCCAAATCCTGATTGAAGCGGGCGCGGATAGGATTCTGCGGCTGGCGGGGCGTTCCGTTGGACGCAGCTAAGAAACCGTTGGCGGGCAAGCGGGTGGTAGTCACACGCGCGACGGAGCAGGCGCACGAGTTGGCACATTCACTCGAAGCCCTGGGCGCTGAAGTTCTGCTGTTGCCAACGGTGAGTTTTGCCGCGGTCGAAGATTCACGAGCGCTCGACGCTGCACTGCGGGGTCTCTCCGAATTCGACTGGATTCTTTTTACCAGCCGGAATGCGGTACGATTCTTCTGCCGGCGGATTGGTGAATTAGGTTTGGATGTGGCTGCGCTGCAAGCGCCGAGGCCTCTGGTGGCGGCGGTGGGGACGGCGACCGCAACGGCAGCAAGCGGAGAAGGATTTCGAGTGGATACGATTCCGAAAAGTCACAGCGGCGAAGCGCTGGCCAAGGAACTATGGGGCGCGATTGGCGATAGCAAAATTCTTTTGCCGCGAAGTGACCGAGCCGACGACCGTTTGCCAAACGCTCTGCGAGAAGCCGGGGCCCAAGTGACCGAAATTGTAGCGTATCGTACCTCGGCGCCTGTGTCGCTTGATCCGAAAGTCCTAAAGAGTATCCGTGACGCGGAAGTTGATGCGATTGTTTTCGCCAGCCCATCCGCGTTCCGCTTTTTGTCTGAATGCGTCGGTGCGGCGGAGCTTGCCGAGCTTTCGAACCGGGTGCAATTCGCGGCGATCGGTCCGACGACGGCGCGCGCTCTACGCGAGGACGGTGCGCGGGTGGATATCGAAGCCAACGAATCCTCCGCAGCGGGTCTGGCGGATTCGATTGCAAAGTTCTACCAGCGCCGGAATTCGGCGGCGAGGCACGCATGACGTTTCCCGTACATCGACCGCGACGGCTGCGGCGTACCGAAGCCCTCCGTGGATTGGTTCGCGAAACGCGTCTCACCACGAGCGGACTTGTTTATCCGATGTTCGCTTGCCCAGGTAAAAACGTCCGCACCGAAGTGAGCTCGATGCCGGGCATCCACCAGCAATCGGCGGATCAGATCGTCGAGGAGTGCCGCGAAGTCGCGGACCTGGGAATTCCGGGGGTAATTCTTTTTGGCTTGCCCGAGCACAAGGATGAGCTTGCTTCGGAGGCTTACGACGCAAATGGAGCCGTGCAGCGTTCGATTGAAGCGATACGAAAGGCGAAGCTGGACCTGATCGTTGTGACGGATGTGTGTCTGTGTGAATACACGAGCCACGGGCACTGTGGCGTGATCAAAGGCGAAGAAGTGCTGAATGATCCAAGCCTGGTATTGCTGGCCGATGCGGCGCTTTCGCACGCACGAGCGGGTGCCGATATCGTCGCGCCCTCGGACATGATGGACGGCCGCGTTGGAGCGATCCGTCAAAAGCTCGACGAGAACGGATTCGAGAATGTAGCCATACTTTCTTACGCGGCCAAGTATTCGTCCGGATTTTACGGCCCGTTTCGAGAAGCGGCGCAGTCCGTTCCACAATTCGGAGACCGGCGCAGTTATCAGATGGATCCTGCGAACGCGCGCGAAGCTCTGCGGGAAGTCGCGCTGGATTTGGAAGAAGGCGCGGACATGATTATGGTGAAACCCGCGATGCCGTATCTCGACGTTATTCAGCGTGTGCGCGAGAAATTCGACGTGCCGGTGGCCGCGTATAACGTGAGCGGGGAATATGCGATGGTGAAAGCGGCCGTGCAACGCGGCTGGCTTGACGAAAAGCGCGTGGTTCTTGAGATTCTTACAGGTATCCAGCGCGCGGGAGCTGAAATAATTCTGACCTATCACGCGAAGGACGTTGCGCGCTGGCTGAAGGCTTGCTAACGACCGCTGGCAACATTCTGCGCCGAAATTTCCTGCTTGTTAATCTCCCTGAATGGAAGCGAGGCTTTCGCGTGCTGCCGCGATGGCGCGGTCGATGTCGGCATCAGTGTGCGCGGCGGAAACGAATAGCGCTTCATATTGCGAAGGCGCGATGAAGATGCCGCGGTTGAGCATTTCCTGGAAAAAAGCGGCGAATCGGGCGGAGTTCGATTTTTTTGCGTCGGCATAATTGCGAACCGGTTGCTCGGTGAAAAACATGGTGAGCAAAGAACCCACGGAGTTCACCTGACCGGCCACGTTTGTTTCTTTTAGAGCAGAGCGCAAACCGTCTGCAAGGCGCTGCGCTTTGCGATTTACGTCATCGTAAAATCCCGGGGCTTGGAGTGTGGGAAGCGTTGCGAGGCCTGCGCGCATGGCGAGAGGGTTTCCGGAAAGCGTCCCGGCCTGATAGACGGGTCCGAGCGGCGCGACCAGCTCCATGATTTTTCGTTTGCCGCCATAGGCCGCAACGGGAAGGCCGCCACCGATAATTTTCCCCATCACGGTGAGATCAGGATCGATTTTGTAAACGCTTTGAGCTCCTCCATAGGCCAGGCGAAAGCCTGTAATCACTTCGTCGAAGATCAGCAGAGCCTTCTCTTTTTTGGTGATGGCGCGCAGGCCTTCGAGAAAGCCTGGAGCAGGCGGAACGACTCCCATGTTCGCAGCCACAGGCTCGACAATCACAGCCGCGATTTTTCCGGGATGTTGCTTGAAGAGATTTTCGACGGCTTCCAAGTCGTTGTAGGGCGTGTTTAAGGTGAGACTCGCGAAAGCGTCCGGAACACCGGGAGAAGCGGATATGCCGAGGGTCGCAAGGCCCGAGCCCGCTTCAGAGAGAAAGCCATCGGAGTGGCCGTGGTAACAACCTTCGAATTTGATGATGAGGTCGCGCTGGGTGAACGCCCGCGCCAGGCGCACGGCTGACATTGCGGCTTCGGTCCCAGAGTTGACGAAGCGGACCATTTCAACCGACGGGATAGCATTTGCAATCTTCTCGCCGAGTTCGATTTCCAATGGCGAAGTCATGCCGAAGCTGGTGCCTCGAGACGCCTGATCGGAAATCGCGGAAACAATATCGGGATGCGCGTGTCCTAAAATCAGAGCGCCCCAGGAGCAAACGAAGTCGATGTACTCGTGGCCATCCACGTCGAACAGTCGTGCTCCTTTGGCGTGGTCGATCACCAGAGGAGTTCCGCCGACGGCGCGGAACGCGCGGACAGGACTGTCGACGCCGCCGACCAGAGTTTTCTTCCCGCGCTCGAATATTTCCGACGAACGAGGACGGCTCTTCTCGGAGCCAGAGTTTTGAGGATGTTTCATTAGTTTAGCTAGCCATGACGTGAGCATCTTAAGTACACAGAACTCCGAGCGCAAGGGTGGGTATCGCCTCAGTTGACCGCAAAAGCGTTTGGCGGTAGCCGAAATAGATTCGAAGCCGACATTTTTCGGCGAAGGATTTGCCGCACTAAGCCAAGCGATGTCGTGAGGAAAGAGTTTTCCAGACTATGGCTCATTAAACCCATTTTCTAGGGCATCCCGTGTGCGGGGTCCCCGCTGAACCGCTGCATACAAAGGAGTTAACGTAAGCAGATAGGTGGTACTAGGTGTGCATTCTGCATTGTGCAGTCTAGGCTAGGAGTTACCCCTTCCATGTTGGCAGCCGTCGCGGTGGTTCTTATTGGATTTCAAATGACGCAGCCGATTCTGCCGGCCCTGGTCTCACCCTCAGTCGCGAGTGTTTCTGTGTCGGCGGAGACGACGGATATGAAATTAGTGGTCCCGATAATGAACACGTCCATTTCGTACGCGGAGAATTCAAAGGCGCCCGAAGAATCGAGTTCAACCTCTTCAGCCACTGCTCGCTTGAAGCTGGACTCAATTTACGCGACTGATAAGGGGCGGCAGCCTGGTGTGACAATCGTCCCAGTTGCCCAGAACTCACAATCATTTTCGACGATTCGAATTTCGGATGAGAATGAGAAAAGATACCCGACACGAGAGGCGGAATCGATCCCTTCGCGGCGTGAGTGGTTAGCGCTGATGATTTTGG
>JBAVQA010000252.1:0-7911 GCA_049693595.1 Candidatus Acidiferrales bacterium
CAAGCCGGGTAGAAATGCAGATTGTTGGCGCGAGCATCCGCCCGGCGGTTGGGGGACGCGGGCATCGCATCCACCGCGGCGGACGCAGAAGCCGCGTTTTTGAAAATTTTGGCGATTTGAGCGAGCCGCCGTCGTTTGTTTTCTGGCAGTTACAGGACGTTCTATTCCGCGAATTTGGCGATTTAATTTGGTGTGTGCCGAGATAAATTCATGTAGGCGGGAAGACTCCGGAAGGTGCAGCTTCCCTGAGCCTTCGTGAAGCGCTCGACGATATTCAATTTTAATCACACGAGACGCTAGCACGTGATTCGGAGGATTTCAAGGAGACGTGTGTGTGAGCATAACTCTGCGAAGCGGCTCTATTCCTATTTTGGGAACGGGAGGAGTTCGAAGCAAAGGAGTTTCAATGGTGGTCTGGGTAAACTCTGGTGCCGTGCGGAAGGGCTCGCCACCCGCCCTTCAAGTGGATTTCTCACGAAGCTAAATATCGCCGGAGGTATTTCTCCTCCTCCTCCTTAGACTCACAGTGATAAAGATTACGGATCATTTCTCGAATCGTTTCGCCTTTTGGGCCCCATTTCTCTTCGCCTGCCGCGAGATCAACTTCTTCCAGCTCCTCCTTCGAAAATCCGTTGGCGGGCATCGGGAATACCATCCATATGTCATCGATGCTGATTGTGTCTCCATTCGACAACTCGATATTCCGCAGTATTTCTTGTATCTTTTTGGCACCAGCGCCATACATCAGAGCTATTGTAATCTTCGGATCCATTTTTACGTTGAGAGCGGGTTTTTTCTTATGGAAGGCCACATCGCAGGGTTGACCGCTCGTGGATAGAGTCAGTATCAGGTGAGCAAGAATTCCCGTCGGGCCGCCGAATTGTTTTTCCAACTTCTCCTTCATGTCCTTCTTGTCTTTTTCGTCCATAGCGAAGACCTCCAAAAGTCATCTCGTAAGGTAATACAGATTTAGAGCACGCTCGAGCCAAACGAGTTGAAACCAAACGCTAGAGCGAATAGTACCACGGCGATAGTTTACCATTAAGGTCACTATAGTTGGTAGCCAACCCTTCCACTTCACTGAGGACGGCCACCCGCCTGCACCCGAACTATCACCGGATTACGAGCGTTTGAGTGGAAAGGGAAGGTTGGCCACCCGCCCGAACCGGGCGGCTCGATCCAGCGGAGAATGTAGCACGGAACCTTCTCGAACTATCTTTGGCTATAGCTTTTAGGCCTTGCTCTCCGGTAACTTTACGCATATAGCCGACTGTCGCGTTCGGTGAAAATTCTGGAATCGGGTGCGACAGATTCTTGTTCAGTGCGTCGCTACGCTTCAAGTCAATCCTGCCGTTTATATCTTCGTGCCTGCCATCCAGACCTGTTTTGCCTTTTGCCATATTGTGCTCCTCCGGCGAGCTCGCCAACTTTTTTCTCGAACACTTAACCGAGACATTTTTTACTTTGTCAATCACCCGTCCCCTTTTGTAGGAATGGTGGGAGCGATGATTTTAGCTGTAGTGTCATGCGCTGGACTCTCAGAACGATCAATAGGACCGGAATGAGGAATAGCTGCGGCGTCAGACGGGATAGGTTTTTTGAAGGAAAACTCAGACTTCTCCTTACTGAAAGGGATTTGGACAATTATTGGTCGCTCTGATCTTACCCCTTTTCCGAAAATCACCGCGCTAAGAGGCGGTAAGTTGGGAATTAAGTCTGTATGTGCATCGCCAAAAACATTCTTCAAGAAAGTCAAGCTTGTGTCGTCGAAGCAGGTAAAGCTTATGACGGTATTGCACTGCGTGAGAACCGACTTACTGACTGTTGCTGTGCGCTGTGCGATTACCAGTAGCCCAACGCCGTACTTTCGCCCCTGAAGCGCAATCTGAGCGATTTTTGCAACTAGGCCCCGAGAACTAAAGTCACTTAATCCCATCGTGGACGGTTCTGGCATCACCGTATGGGCTTCTTCTACGACGATGAGAATCTTGGCACACTCTGCGTTTTCTTTTGCAAAATGCAAGAGACAGGTCATAAAAAGTTCGGTGATGTAGAGGGTCGCCTGCGTATTTGAAATCTCTTCGAGCTGAATGAGCCCAATGCGAGACAGTTCACTTTTGTCAGTAAGGAATCCCTTAACAGTTTCTGACACATCCGGGCGCAGCTTGTCGGAGAAGGTCTTGAGGGCCTTTTTTTCCGCACCTGCGCCATACTGACCTGTCTCCACGTCCATCAACTTCTGCCCCAGCTCTTTGGAAAGCTGAGCTGAAATGGATAGATTTACTGGGTTTAGATTTGCCAACCGGCCGGCGTACTGCGAAGTGAGATCGATGCAAACGACCTTGATGCCAGCGTCGGTGGCCTTGCGAATAATATCGAAAGCAAGTTCAGTCTTCCCGGAACCAGTTACTCCGAGTATCGCCGTGTGCGAATCAATGACGTCCATTAGCGGCCCAACGACCTTGATGGCGGTCCTTGGAACCAATCCATAAAGAAAGTCTCCATCTTTTCCGATCTTAAGCTGCACACCAAATTCCTCAGACGTTGCAAAAACCGGTGTGTTCATAGCGGGGAGCCATTCAAACTTAGTGAATCCCTTTGCGTTTTCCAACCGGCCAAGTTGAGCGGCGACCGCTATGTGGAAGCCATGCTTATCGGTTTGAAGAGACTCTTCACGGGTCAGACCGTTGGTAATCTGATAAAAGACCCTTTCCTTGCCGATCCGACACCAAGCGACCATACCCTCCTGGCAACTATCTGAATCTACAGTCTCGAATTTAATCGTGCCAATTGAGGAGTCTTCTATAACAAATCCGATCAATCTCGAAGTCGCGTCGCCACTGAGCTTTTGAGCGATGTCTGATTCCGAGAGACGGAATCTGTCCGCAATCTCGTAAACCTGGCCCCGGGAGAGCCCCTTGATTCGTTCGGTCGGTGACTCAGCACAAAGCCCGGTACCGAGTAATCCCTCATCCTGAACTTGAGAGAAAAGTGGAATGACCAGTGTTTGCTTGCCGTCCGCCTGTTGATATATCTTCCCGCGAGAGGGACTCCAATCGGCAGTGGGGTCTAAGCTGACTCGTACAATGTTTGGTGCGTCGGTACGCAAGATCCTGCCGATGGACTTCGGCCCTTTCTTATTGCGGCTTATACCACTCAACAACTCAGGAAGGCTCAACGGCCACACAACAACGAATAGACCCCAGAAGATCAGCAGAAGAACGGCTCCAGTGGACCGGAGTTCGTAGAAAGTAAAGAGACCAAACAAGAACAAAATGGAGTAGAGGACTCGTGCACTCCCGAGAACTACAGCGGGACGGTATGTCACGTGCGCGACTATCTCTTGCTTGTCGGAAATGTGTGGACCGCTGCTGACCGCAACGCACACAACTGCGAGAGAGAACACTACGGCACAATAGGACAACACCAGCCACCACACCAGATTCGGAGTTGCTCTGTATACAGGGATCAGGGTAACCATTCCCATGAGAGCGTTGACAGCTGAATCGGCCGGCTTTGTGAACTTGTGTTCCAAGACCGCCGACCCCAAAACAATTAGCAGCAAACTACCTTGGAAAATCAGGGACTGTTTTGGGTCGGAGGGTAAAAATGAACCGGTGAGGTAGCGACAAAGCGCCAGCGCGAAGACAAGAAAAAACAACAGAATTGCGACGCGAGACCACGGCTTTACCCTAACGTCTTCGTGATTCCAGGTGCCACCTTCAGTCATTTATTGCCCGCTGGCGTTGAGTGGGTATCATGGCGAACAGTATAGCTTCAATAAACAGATATATTTCAGCATTCCACGACTATGTCTTTTCGATCTTATCGGCAATGACTGTCCCGCACTCCTACAGAAATTCTTTGAATGGGACTGGCAGAGAGCCGAAGCCGCAAGGCGAATGCTTGCGCCCATTCGCCAATGCACTCAGGGTGAATTCCTTTGGAATTCACGGGAAGAGGCAGCGCAAGAGGTAGAGGGACGAATTTGAGCAAGGCGAAAGGCTCGGCGAAAGTTCCGCGGAGCCTTCGCGGGTGGTCCCCCTTCGCCAATGGAAGGGCAAGATGCCGGGCTAAAGGCCCCGGGCCAAGGCGGGCAAGCCAGCGTTACATTCAAACATAAGGCAAGGGCAAGATGCCGGGCTAAAGGCCCCGGCGCTACATTTAAACCTTAGGCAGAACCAAGATGCCGGGCTGAAGGCCCCCTTCGTGGCTCAGGGTAAACCGGCGCTGCATTCAAACCTAAGGCAAGGGCAAGATGCCGGGCTGAAGACCCCGGCGCTACATTCAAACCTTAGGCAGAGCCAAGATATTCAAACCTCAGGCAAGGGCAAAGATGGCGGCCTTGCCTGGCGACAGGCAGGCTGAAGGGCTCCTTCGGACCCCAGGGTAAACCAGCGCTACATGCAAACCCAAGGCAGGGCGAGAAGGGCAGGAAGAGTCGGCGGCTGGCTCTTAAAGACTTAAATGTAGCGCCGGGGACTTTAGCCCGGCAGCTTTTCTTTTTTCCACGGCGGCGTCCATTCCGGTCCCGAAGAGGAGCCCTTCGATAATCGTGTGCCTATCTCCGTGAAGGAACCCAAGAACGGATAGTCCGTAGGAGTACGGCAGATGCCCTGGCGGACCGGATTCATCCAAATGTACCAAGCGACGCGGTCAGCCGCATCGGAGCGGCGCAGGATGCGGTCGTAGTATTTGAGCTGCCAGAGGCGGCGATGCGTCCGTCGCTCGAATTCGAACGCCGTCTCCTGCTTGAAGGATTCGACGAATTTCATCAGGTTGCTTTCGTCTGCGGCGGCAGTAGCCAGCGCGTGAAGATGGTCAGGCATGACGCAGTAGGCATGGATAAGAAAGAGGCAAGCAGCAGCACGTTCTTGAAGGCGCGTAATCAGCCAACGAGCGATGCGCGGATTAGCACCGAGGCGGCGACGGCCGTCGAAGCACAGAGTAACAAAGTAGGAGCTTCGACCGAGATAATTACCCGCAGGGAGGCGAATGTTTTGGCGTTTCAGCGCGGGCATGATGGTCATGAGAGTAAGATGCCGCGCTAAAGACTGCGGCGCTACATTTAAATCTTACGTCCAGAGGCCTGAGGGCGCTGATTCTTATAGCAGCATATGACACGGTGAGCAACAGGGAGCGTCAAAGACGCAAAGGCAAGATGCCGGGCTGAGGGCCGCGGCGCTACATTTAAACCTTAGAGCGCAGCGCTCGGGCGTTGAGAGCTTGATCGCGATTAGAAGCCGGGGGCGCCGGTGGAG
The DNA here is from genome assembly GCA_049693595.1 of Candidatus Acidiferrales bacterium. GTDB lineage: Bacteria > Acidobacteriota > Terriglobia > Acidiferrales > UBA7541 > Palsa-295. The sequence continues at coordinate 5,262 of JBAVQA010000252.1, forward strand.
GCGGGGCGGACTTCGGGGGATTCGACGGTGAAACGGAGGCGCTCGAAATAGGTTTGAGCGAGAGACATGAGGCCCGTGTAAAGGTAGCCCCAAACGAAGAGCAGGAGGAACGGGACGGTGGCGTAGTTTTCGTTTTGCAAGGCGTAAACGACAGCGAGCAAAAAATAAATCCCGAGAGCGACTTCGGCGAAGGGCTGCAGACCGGCGCTCTTGCGGTAGGTCTTCTTGGACCAGTCAGCGGTAGCGTTGGCGGTAGCTTCGACTCGGTATTTCGGCGTGCGCACGAATTCCGATTTCACGTTGAAGATGGCTTCCAGAACGCCGCGGGCGTTGCGAACGGAAAGTCCGATGCCCACGGCCATCACGAAGGGAAGGTACAGAAACGTGCGCTTCCACGTTTTCGGATACAACGCGCGTTCCGCCGCGAGATAAAACGACGAGATCGAACAGGTGGAAGCTAAAAAGAGCGGCAGATCGATCACCAGCACCTGAAACCATCCCTGATAAAAACGCACGATCATGGCGGGAAGCAAAATGATGGACATGATCACCATCAACGGGTAGCTGATGTTGGCGGTGAGATGGAAAAACGCTTCCGCTTTCACGGCGGCAGGCTCGTTCGAACGCAGCACGCGAGGAAGGATTTTTTTCGCGGTCTGCATCAAACCTTTGGCCCAGCGAGCTTGCTGCGATTTGAATGCGTTCATTTCAACGGGCAGCTCGGAGGGGCATTCGATGTCCGGCAAATAGAGGAAATGCCAGCCGCGAAGTTGCGCGCGATAAGAAAGGTCGGTGTCTTCGGTGAGCGTGTCGTGCTGCCAGCCGCCGGCGTCTTCTATTGCGTTGCGGCGCCAGACTCCGGCGGTGCCGTTGAAATTGAAGAAAAGGCCGCTGCGGTAGCGCGCGCAATGTTCGATGACGAAATGGCCGTCGAGCAGAATGGCTTCCACTTCGGTGAGCGCGGAATAATGGCGGTTGATGTAGCTCCAGCGGGTTTGAACCATGGCGAGCTTTTCGTCGGTGAAATAGGGGACGGTGCGGCGCAGAAAATCGGCGGGCGGAATAAAATCGGCGTCGAAGATGGCGACGAATTCACCGGCGGCAGACTTGAGGCCGTCCTGCAGGGCGCCGGCTTTGTAACCTTCGCGATTGTCGCGGTGAATGTAGCAGATGGGCAGGCCGAGGGCGCGGTAGCGGTCGACACAATCGCGGGCGACTTGCTGGGTTTGGTCGGTGGAATCGTCGAGGACCTGAATTTCGAGGCGCTCGCGCGGGTAGTCGAACTGAGCGATGGCTTCGACCAGGCGTTCGATCACGTAGCGCTCGTTGTAGATGGGGAGCTGCACTGTAACTTTGGGCCACGAAGTGATCTCCGGCGGCGGGCCAGGGACGTGCTTGCGATTTTTGTAATAGTTGTAAACCAGCGCGTAGCGATGGATGCCGTAAGCCGCCAGAATGATCATCACGAAAAAGTACGGCAGCATGATGGCGAGATCGAAGGAATTTAGCTGGTAGATGCCGCGGAATGGATTTAGATCGGGGTCCATGTTGCGGCGCCAGTAGTCGGAGAGCGGATTGCCGGAAGCGAGCCAGGCGGCTAGGCACATCGCCGAGTTATGAAGCAAAACCACGAGTTCTTTGTCTCCCAAATACCACGTCAGAAAGACGCTTTTGAGCGTCGGTTAGCCCTGCGATTGCTGGGGAGTCGCGCGGCCAGATGATGATTATACGGGGGCACGGAGCGGTGTCAACGAAGATGGTTCGGAGGGCTGGCCGCAGACTGAAGTGCCAGCGCGCATTGACCACGCTGAATCGCGCGCCTACAATGCAAGCGCGTAAGCGTAAGGAGATTAGCCGATGGATAGTTCCAGGAACCGCGTCCCTTTCATCACTTTGGTCCTGCTAGGGATTGCGTTCATTGCCGCGCCGATTGTCGTGGGCTCCAAGTCTGGAAGCGCAAAGGCAGGAGATCCTGCGCTGCATTCGCAACGCGGCTCCAGCGACGCGATTCTAGCGAAGGCGTACCGATTCGAGCGCGGCGGCTGGGTCTACGTCCATCTGGAAGGCTCGCCGCACGATATTGGCTACCAGCATGGGTATCTTCTCGCGCCGGAAATATCGGATGCGTTTGCGGCAGTCAGTGTGGAGATGACGCACGAGTCCAAGCGCGACTGGAATTTCTTCCGCCGCGCCGCGCGCGAGATGTTGTGGCCGAAAATTGATCCCGAATATCAATCGGAGCTGCAAGGGATCGTTGACGGCATGCAGGCGCAAAAATACAGGCTCGATCTGTACGATATCGTGGCGATGAACGCGTTCATGGAGCTGCCGGATTATTACGTGCCCTGGCTGGACCAACAAACGCAGGGTGCAAAGCCTCCTTCGAAACCCGGCTCCGAGCATTGCAGCGCTTTCGTGGCTACGGGCAGTTACACCAAGGACCATCAGATCGTGATGGCGCACAATAATTGGACGAGTTACCTGCAAGGCGCGCGCTGGAAAATCATTTTCGATATCACACCACAGCAGGGCTACAGCATGCTGATGGACGGGTTTCCCGGCGTAATCGTCAGCGACGACGATTTCGGCGTGAATTCGAACGGCTTGATGGTCACCGAGACCACTATCACCGATTTCCACGGCTGGGATC